>DAOTZV010000169.1:0-10198 GCA_034434235.1 Anaerolineae bacterium | reverse complement strand
GGCCGTTATTCGTGCGGGGGATATGGATAGGTCGCGCGCTCATCGGCCCTGGCCCCGGCCGCAATCCAGCGCAGCGTCAGGCCGTAGCTGGTGATGACCACGGTGGCGATCAGGCCCACTACCACGCCGCCTACGCCGGCCGTGTTCACCAGCCAGTAGAGAAACTGAAACAGCGGCAGGTCCATCGGAAAGTTCATCTTAACCTCCAGCGTACTCCGGCCGACAGGCCAGGCAATAATCCAGCCAGGACGGGTGATCGCCTAATCGGGCGGCGACAAAGGCCAGTTCGGCCCGGCTGACGGTGGGCGCGCCGCAGGCCGGGCAGCTCGCGCGCGGGGAACAGCGTAAAACGTACTGCGTATTGTGTACTGCGTATTGCGTGGTGTGTGGTGCGTGGTGAGCCGCATCAGCAAGGGCCGCCAGGGTGATCGCCCGTGGATCGCATGTGCGGACGCACTTGCCGCAGCCGGTGCAGGCCGCCGGATCGAGTACCAGCCGCGTCTCCCGCGCGTCCTCGTCCACGCGCAGCGCACGGGTCGGGCACACCTGCACGCAGAAGCTGCACAGGGTACACGCCTCCGCCCTCGCCACGACCGGCAACAACTTCTCCCCTCTCCTTGCAGGAGAGGGGCCAGGGGTGAGGTCCTCCCCTCGCCTCGCAGGAGAGGGGCCAGAGGTGAGGTCCTTCCCTCTCCTTGCAGGAGAGGGGCCGGGGGTGAGGTTTTCGCTCAACCAGTCCGCCAGCAACGCGCCGATGGGAGCATAGACCGCGTCGCCGTCGGCGGCCAGGCCGCGGCCCAGCTCGATCAGCCAGTCCCCGTGTTCCTTGAGAAACTGCCGTTCGGCCGCGCGCCAGCCGGCCGCCTGAGCCGGGTCGGCCGCGGCCTGCTCTGCCAGGTGTGCCAGGAAGGCCAGCTCGAGCGCCGCGTGGTCGGGCAGCTCGGCGCCCAGGGCCGGCGCCACGCCCGCGGCGCGGTAGAGCGCAGCCACGGCCGCGGTCTGCGGGCCGAGGATGCGCCCCGTGGCCGCAGCCGACTCGTAGAGCCAGAAGCGCGGCGCGGCGTTCCGCCCTTCGAAGAGCCGCGCGTAACGCGCCCGCCGCGCCGCCGGTGGCTCGGCCGGGATCCCGGCCAGCGCGGCTAACGCGCGCCGCGCTGCCGCAGAAGCAGCCGCCAGGCGGCCGACGGCCGCGGTCAGCGGCCAGGCGCGGCCCTCGGCGGCCAGCCACGCGGGCGGCTCGGCCAATGCTTCGGCCAGGGCGGCGTACAGGTCCGCGCGCATCCGCTCGCTCACGACTTCAGGGCATCGGCGAACTGGCGAATCAGGTCCAGCGGGATCGGCAGGATGGTGGCGTTCTTCTCGCCGGCCATCTCGACCAGAGTCTGCAGGTAGCGCAATTGCAGGCTGGCCGGCGCGCTCGCCAGCCGCTCGCCGGCCTCTGCCAGCGCGTCCGACGCGATCTTTTCCCCTTCGGCATGGATGATCTTGGCCCGCTTCTCGCGCTCGGCCTCGGCCTGTCGCGCCATCGCCCGCTGGAGCCCTTCCGGCAGCAGCACGTCCTTCACCTCGACGATATTGGCCTTGACGCCCCACGGCTCGGTCTGGGCGTCAATGATGTCGCGCAGCCGGGCGTTGATGCGGTCGCGGTGCGCCAGCAGCTCGTCCAGCTCCGATTGGCCCAACACGCTCCGCAGCGTGGTCTGGGCGATCTGGCTGGTGGCGTTGGCGTAGTTGCGCACCTTCACGATGGTGTCGGTGGCATTCACCGGCTGGAAATAGACCACCGCGTCCACCTGCACGGTGACGTTGTCGCGGGTGATCACTTCCTGCGGCTGCACGGTGAGGGTCTCGACGCGCATGTCTACCTTGACCATCTGGTCAATGTAGGGAATGATGAAGTTCAGCCCGGGGTCGCGTTCGCCCACAAGCCTGCCGAAGCGGAACACGACGCCGCGCTGGTACTGCCAGACGATCTTGACTGCCGGGACGAGCACAAGCAACAACAGAACGGCGATGCCGGCCAGGTAAAGCGGATCCATAGGTTCTCCTCCTGTGGTTGGCTAAAGTTGGCAATTATTTATTTCCGCAGCCCCCACTCCCGACGGCCGAATGCCGGGGACGGCCGGGGGGCCGGGCTGACGGTTTGGCCTTTGGCGGCTTCCAGCGCCCGCCCCTCGGCCACTTCCCAGATCGAGACGGACGGGAACAGCTTGAAGAACACGACGAACAGCAGCGCGAACAATGCCAGCGAGCCGACGGTGATCAGGATCTCGGTCGGGCTGGGGGTATAGGCGGCGTAAGGGATCAGCCGCGGGTGGGTCATGGTGGGCACGATGATGTTCCAGCGCTCCAGCCACATGCCGGCCAACACCAGCCCGCCGGCGATGGTTGTCGCCGCGACCGGCCGCGCCTTGAGCCAGGGCGCCACGCCCAGGCCGGCCAGCAGCAACATCACGATCACGCCCGCCCACAGGGCCGTGGTCGCATCGGCCGTATCCAGGGCGGCCAGGGTCGGGGTGAACGGCGTGCGCTGGATGACGCCGAACAAGAGGGCGGCCGTGCCGGCCGAGGCCAGCGCCAGCCGCGGTCGAAAGACCGGCACGCGCGTCGCGCCGGCGGGCACGAGTTGCGGCACCACCAGCACCCAGAAGGCCGCGGCCATCATCAACACCATCGTCCAGAAGGTGGGCGCGAAGCTGCCCCACAGCTTGCTCGCCAGCACGGGGAACTCTTCCACCTGCTGGCCGGTGGCGATCCCCAGGTGCTCGGCATAGGTGAAGTAGAACCAGATGGCGTTCATGGCGATGAAGAGCAGGCCGAGATTGCGGTATTGCCGCGGGCCGATGTAGCTCTCCAGCCCCAGCGCCTTGCGCACGCCGGTCATGGCCAGAAACAGGGCGCCGATGCCGGAGAAGATCGCGCCGACGACGAAGTAGGGGCCGAAGATGGTCGAGTGCCAGCCGGGCTGGACGGTGGTCGCCAGAATCCATGAGATGATCGAGTGCACCGAGACCGCCACGGGGATGATCAGCACGGCCAGGACCGCGATGGCCTTCTCCAGGCGCACCCACTGCTCGTGGTTGCCGCGCCAGCCGAGCGCCAGCAACGTGTAGAGCCGGCGTTGCCACGCGGGAGCGTCCGGCGGACAGTTGTCGCGCAGGATGGCCGCGTCGGGCATCAGCGGCAGGTAGAGATAGGTGACGGAACTCAGGAAGTAGACCGTCACCGAGACGATGTCCCACAGGATGGGCGATTGCAGCCGGCCGTACAACAGGGTGAAGGGCAGCCGGTCGGGCCGGCCCATGTCAATGACGATCTGCAACGTGCCGACCATGAGCGCGAAGACGGTGATAGCCTCGGCGACGCGGGTGATCGGCCGGCGCCATTCGGCGCCGGTCACGCGCAGGATGGCCGAGATCAGGGTGCCGGCGTGGCTGATGCCGATGAAAAAGACAAAGTTGACCATGTACGTGCTCCAGTAAACGGGGCGGTCCATGGCCGTGACCCCCAGGCCCAGGATCAACTGGCGCAGATAGGCGGCGAACCCGAGCGCGACGAGGGCGCCCAGGATCAGCACAAGCAGCACGAAGGCCCGCGGGGTGCGAAACAGCGGAGAGACGATCTTGTCTTTATCGCGCGCATCTATGGCAAGCATGGCTAACCCTCACGCAGGTAGATCACTTTGGGGTGGGTGCCCACTTCCTCCAGCAAACGGAAGGCACGCGGGCTTTTCTCCAGTTGCGCCACCGTGCTGTTCGGGTCGTCCAGGTCGCCGAAGTAGCGGGCCTTGCCGGTGCAGGTCTGCACGCACGCAGGGACGTACTCGTCAGCGCGGAAAGGGCGACCCTCGGCTTCGGCGCGGGCACGGGCCTTGGCCAGGCGGTGAATGCAGAAGGTGCATTTCTCGACCACGCCCTTGGGCCGCACGGCCGGCCCTTCCAGCACCCCGCGACCTTCCACGCGATCGGGGTTGAGGCGCTGCGCCAGCGGATCCTCCCACTGCGGCGCATACCAGTTGAAGTAACGCACGCCGTAGGGACAGGCCACGGTGCAGAAGCGGCAGCCGATGCAGCGGGCGTAGTTCTGGCGCACCAGGCCCTCTTCGTCTTTGTAGGTGGCCTGCACCGGACAAACCTTGACGCAGGGTGGGTTCTCACAATGCATGCACGGGCGGGTCATGTAGCGCGCCTTGACATTGGGGTATTCGCCGGTCTCTTCGGTGGGGTTGACCGGGAGGGGAAAGACGTCGTTCCACCGTATGGCGCGGCCCTGCGCGGCCTGTTCCGGGCTGACGGCCGGCGTGTTGTTCTCGAACCGGCAGGCGATGCTGCACCCCTGGCAGGCCACGCACTTTTCCAGGTCAATGACCATTGCCCAACGTGTCATGGGTTCTCCTCTATGTGTCACGTGCCAGGCACTTCCCAAAGTGCCTGGCACGTAAGATCAGGCCCGATACACCTTCACCCGCGTGTTGGTGAACGCGGCCAGGCCGCTGAGCGGCTCGCTGGCGGGATTGAGCAGCACCAGGCCGTTGACCCCGCGGTTGCGGGCGAAGCGACCGACGGCCGTATGGCCCTGGTTGTAGGGCAGGTTGACCACGTCCGGTCGCAGGCCTTTGACCAGGCGCACCTTCGTCTGGGCGATCCCGAAGGGGCTTTCGACCCACACCGGGTCCTTATCCTGCAAACCCAATTTGCGGGCGGCCTCCGGGTTCATCTCCAGCCAGGAATCCCACGTCTCGCCGACCGTCATGCCGCTGATCTCCTGCAGGGTGGGCATGTTGGCGGCCTCGCTGCGCGGTCCCAGGCTCATCAGCGTGATGATGTTCAGGACGAAGGGATACTCGGCCTCATCCCCTGCGTAGGTGGTCGGCTCGTAGTGCGGCAGGTTGACGCCATCGCCGATCTGTGAGATGCCCAGATTGGCCAGCTCGTCCTTCTTCTTGCCCCCCAGCATGCAGTTCAGCTCGCGGCTGTACAGGTCAAAGTAGCCGTCGCGCGGGGCATTGAGCCGGTCGCGGCCCACCACCTCGGCCAGCCAGCGCTCGCTGCCGCGGCGGGCGAAACGGTAGCCGGGCACCAGCCAAACCCCCAACTCTTTGAAGGTCTCCCAATCCGCGCCGATGTCGGCCAGGCGGAAGCGCAGCACCTCTTCGTAGGACCCCCACGGGAAGGCCTGGGCGACCGGCCCGCCCAGCGCCTGGGCGACCTTGAGCAGAAAATCGCCGGTGTTCATGGTATCGTAGAGCGGCTCGATGACCGGCTGGCGCAGGGCGATGCCGGGATAGCCCAGCCCCGCGATGTGGTCGTCGCCCCAACGCTCCAGGAAGGTCGGCTCCGGCAGCACCAGGTCGGCGTGCTCGGCGCTTTCGTCCGTGAAGGAGGAGAAGGAGACGATGAACGGCACCTGGGCGAAGGCATCGGCGAAGCGCGCGCCGCCGGGGGCCTCGAAGAGCGGGTTGGCGTCGTAGAGGAAGAGCGCCTCCACCGGCACGCCGGCCAGGATGCGGTCGGCCACGGCCTGGTAGGCGCTGCGGGCCAGCGGGAACTGCGTGCCGGCGCCGTCCACCCGTTCGGCCTGGCGGCCCTTCTCGGCCACCGGATCGGCGGGCAGCGGCGGCCATTCGACGCACGGCATGTAGCGCTGCGTCATCACGCCGCCGGGCACGTCAATGCTGCCGACCAGGGCGTTCAAGATGTGGACGGCCATGGCCGCGTAGACGCCGCCGAAGCCGCCGTCCAGCAGGCCGCCCTTGCCGGGCAAGATCGCGACCGCCGGCCGGGTGGTAGCGAACTCGCCGGCGATGCGGGCGATGGTCGTGGAGGGCACGCCGGTGATCTCTTCGACGCGCGCCGGATCATAGTTTTCCAGGACGAATTGTTTGAAGCCCTTGTGCTCTTTGCCGTCGGCGGTGAAGGTGTCGAAGCCGAACGCGTAATTTTTGACGAAATCGGCGTCCACCAGGCCGGAGCGGATGATGACGTTGGCCATGCCCAGCGCCAGGGCTGCGTCGGTGCCGGGGCGGATAGGGATCCACTCGTCGGCCTTGGCCGCGGTGATGCTCTGCCGCGGATCAATGACGACGACCTTGCCGCGCTCGCCGCGGCCGCGGCGCAGGTAGGTGTAGCCGGAGATCATCCGCTGGGGATTGGAGCCGGCCTCGAGCAGGCTCGCGCCGAACGCCAGCACGTAGCGGCTCTGTTCCAGGTCATAGGCGGGCAGGTCGTACACGCCCTGGGTCAGGTAGACCCCCAGTTTGGCTGCGGCCACGTTCAGGCTCTCGTGCGAAATCACGTTGGGCGAGCCGACCGCCTGCATGAAGCGCGTCAGGAAGGAACGCATCTGGCCGCGCGTGTCGCCGTGCATCAGGACTGCGCGTTCGGGGTGGCCGGCCTGGCGCAGTTCATTCAGCCTGGCCGCGACGATCTGGACGGCCTCGTCCCAGGTGATCGGCTCCCACGCGCCGGCCCCGCGCTCACCCGTGCGCCGCAGCGGCCCGGTCAGCCGGTCGGGGTTGTAGAGCAGTTCGGGCGCGGCCTGGCCCTTGGGGCAGAGGGAACCCTGGTTCACCGGGTGCATGGGGTTGCCCTCCAGCTTGACCACGCGGCCGTCGGCGACGCGGACGAGCACGCCGCAGCCTGCCGGGCAAAGGGCGCAGGTTGACGCGACGATTTTTTCTTCGGCGCCGGTCTGTATCTCGCCTTGGGGGTGCGGCGCGGCCTGCGCCGACCCCATGACGTTTTGCAGCGCGGCGAGCGCCGCGGCCGAGCCGGCCGCAGCCGCGCTCAATTTCAGAAAGCTACGTCGGCTGAGCGGTTGCGAAGCACCCTGCAGGAGTTGGGCCATCAGTTGCCTCCACAGGCAGCGGTCGGGTTCTGCGCCTGGCAGCGGAATTCGGCGCGCGGGAGGGGGTAGGCGGCCGGCGGAATTTCGGCCTTGCCGGCCGACAGGGCTGCGACGTAATCCACCAGCGCCTGTAGCTGCGCGTCGGTGAACATCCCCTCGAAGGCAGGCATGCCGCTTTGGGCGCGGCCGCGCAAGACGTTGGAGCGGATCTTGGCGGCGGTGAGGCCGGTGTTGGCCAGCTCGCGGCCGAACAGGCCTTCGCCGGCGAAGCCATGACAACTGGCGCAGCCGATCTCGTACAGCTCGGCGCCGCTCTTCACCCCTGGCGCCAGCAGGACGCCGGGGAGCGACGGCACCTGGTCGGGCCGGCCCCTGGCAGCCCACAGCGCCCCGCGCAGGGTGCGCGGCCCGCCGCCGCCGGGGTTGACGTGGCAGGTGGCGCACGGCTCGCCGGTGCGCTGGGCGTATTCGGGCAGGGCGTGCGCCGGCGCCACTGCGCTGAGCGCCCACAGGACCAGGGCGGCCAGGCCGACGATGCCCATCAATTGAAGGGCCAAAATGAGCCGCTGCTTACGTTGCATCTGTGTGCTCCTCAGAAGCCAGACAAACGTGCCAGGCACCTGCGAGGTGCCTGGCACGTAGGGACCTCTTACTTCGTCGGCAGGGTCTGAGCGTAGGTCAGCAGTTCGGCGAAGTCCTGCGGCTGCCAGTCCAGGTTCAGGCCGGCGAGCATGACTTTGCCGGGCTGGCCGACCGAGGCCTTGTGCCAGAACTCCCAAGGGTTGTCTGCGGCTATCGTGCCAACATATTCGGGGTTGGCCGGATCGCCGAGAGGGATCGCCTTGCCGTCTTCGCCGTGGCAGGTCTTGCAGGTGCTGTTATAGAGTTCTCTGCCGTGGTCAATATTGCCCCCCTTGACGGTCTTGTCCGCGTTGATATAGATGGACATGTCGGCCATTCCGCCCTTGATGAAGGCCGCCAGCATCTTGTACTGCGCGTCCTCGAAGTAGGCCGAGAAGTTGTGGTCAGGATTCTTGGTACCGTTGAGCCAGGCGATGATATCAGCCTCCGACAGGCTGGCCGAAGCAAAGATGCCCTTGAAGCCGGTCTTGTGCGAACCGGAGCCGTAGGCGCCCTCCACGCCCTTGTAATCCCAGCCGTGGCATTCCTTGCAGCGCCAGGTGTCGGCGCCGGTGCGGGTGTTGGTGGTCTGCGTCTTCCAGAGCGGCTGGTCCCCCTCCGGGGCTTCCACGCCCAGCGCCTCGATCCAGTTGTCGTACAGCACGCCGCCGCGGATTGGGTTGCCGCTCAAGGTAGGAGCTTTGGTGGCGGCCGGGGCCTGCGTCGCGGTCGCCGGAGTCTGCGTTGCGGGGGCCTTGGTGACGGCCGCCGGGGCCTTGGTTGCCTGGCCGCCACAGGCTGCCAGGACGAGCAGCGCAGCCAGGGTCAGAACGATGAGGGACAAAGCACGTTTGGACATGAGACTCTTTGTATACTGCGCGTGCTGCGCTTTGCGGTGCCGATCCTTCTGTTTGTCGTGGCGACCGTCTTTGAATTCTGGGAACACTGGCAGGAGAACGGGTCGCTCCTCCTCGACCAGGTCGGTATGACCGAGGTGGTCGTCTTTGGTTTGGCCGGTCCCTTTGCCGTCTTCTTGACGGTGAATTACCTCTTGCACCTGATGACCGAGTTGGAGAGCGCGCGCAATCAAACCGCCGCGATCAATCGCAACCTGGAAGAGATCGTGACGGCACGCACCGCTGCGCTACAGCTTGCCAACGCTGAACTGGAGCAGGCGAACGCGCGTTTACGTGAACTGGATCAGATGAAGTCGGACTTTGTGGCTTTGGTGAGCCATGAACTGCGCGCACCGCTGGCGACTTTGAACGGCGGACTGGAAGTGGCTTTGCAGGACCAAACGGCTTTGCCCAGCCGAACCCAGCGTGTGCTTGAGCTGATCTTTCGCGAAACGCAGCGCCTGTCGCAATTCGTCCAGACCTTGCTCGACGTATCGCAGTTAGAGGCGGGCAAACTCAACCTGATCTGTGGTCCGATGGCTTTGAAACCGGTGCTGCGTCGCGCTGTGGAGGTCGTCTGTGGAGACGAGGCAGCGCGCGTGGTCTGGCGCGTGCCGGATCAGTTGCCGCCGATCCTGGCAGACGAAACTTACTTTGAGCAAGTCATCCGCAACCTGCTGCGCAACGCGCTCAAATACACGCCCCCACACTCACCGATTGAACTCTCGGCTGCCGTCCAGCCGCACACGATGCAGATTCACATCACCGATCACGGCCCTGGCATTCCGTCCGCCGAACAGCCCTACATCTTCGAGCGTTTTTATCGCGGCCAGGGCAGCAGCGAGCGCCACGCCAGCGGCTGGGGGCTGGGTCTTTACTTTGCCCGCGCCCTCACCGAAGCACAGGGTGGCACGCTGACCCTGCAATCGCCGGCTCATCCTGACCCCGCCGCGCCGGGGTGCCGCTTGACCATCACGATGACTCTGGCAGAAGAGGAAGTGGAAGATGGCGAAACTGTTGTTGATTGACGACGACCGGTCGTTGACCGACTTGCTGGCGGACTATCTCACCAACCAGGGGCATCAAGTCCAGGTCGCCTACAATGGGGTTGAGGGCTTGCGCCTCTTTTATGCGCTCCAGCCCGACCTGATTCTCCTCGATGTTACCATGCCGCAGCGTGATGGCTGGCAGACGCTGGAACGCATCCGGGAGTTAGCCACAGCGCCGGTGATCATGCTCACCGCGCGCGACGAAGAAGCCAACGTCCTGCGTGGTTTTGAGTTGGGCGCCGACGACTATGTAACCAAGCCCTTCTCCTTTGCCCAACTCGCCGCGCGCATCCGCAGTGTCCTGAACCGCGCCACGCGTTCCACCGAACCGAACAAGCGGGAGGATGACACGTGCCTCCGCGCGGGTGACCTGACGGTGGACTTGATGACCCGGCGCGTGTGGCGGGGACGCGAATTACTCCATCTGACACCGACCGAATTCAAATTGCTGACCGTATTGATAAAACACGCCGGCCAGGTGTTGGAGCCGCGTCAACTCGTGCGCGAAGTCTGGGGCGAACAATACCTGAACGATGTGGGGTACGTGCGGCGCTACATCTGGCATCTGCGCAACAAGATCGAACCGGATCCGAGCCAGCCGCGCTACATCCACAACGAGCACGGGTTTGGCTATCGCTTTCAGGTTGTGGAGGATTAGTCCAATTTTGGCCTGCGGCGACGCGTCGCCGCTTTGTTTGCCAATCACATCATTCTCCCAGGAGATTCGGTTATTCATGGCCCTCAAAGACCTCTTCAGCCGCGATCGTGCTCGCCGCCAGGCCCTGG
>DAOTZV010000168.1:0-11534 GCA_034434235.1 Anaerolineae bacterium | reverse complement strand
CTTGATCAGGCCATCCATGAGGAGCAACAAGATCACGCCGAGCACGATCGCGATGAGCGCGATGGCCGTGCGCCGCCAGTTGCGCCACATGTTGCGCCAGGCCAGTTGTACTGTTCGCTTCATGTTGACTGCCTCCGCGATGAGACGGCCGGAAAGATCTCACGCCACACGGCGTGTATCCTCTCAATGATCCGGGGAGACGGCGGTCGCAGACCGCCTACAAGCCTGCGGCTGGAAGCAGTTAGGGGGTCTGAGATCCCATAGGCATCAAGCTAACAGGAAGATGGCATCTTACGCCATGTTTTCTCTCGCTCGCAGGGGGTCTGCGACCCCCGTCTGGCCGCCCGAGACGACATTCTCTCGCTCACAAGGGGTCTGCGACCCCTGTCTGGCCGCCCGAGACGACGTATTCAGGCCGACGACGCCGGTCACAGACCGGCTGGAAGCAGTTCCAAAGCTTAGCTTGATGCCTATGGTCTGTGACCCCCGGCCGCCTGCGACGACATGTGCAGGCCGACGACGCCGGTCACAGACCGGCTGGAAGCAGTTCCAAAGCTTAGCTTGATGCCTATGGCCTGAGACCCCCGTCGCCCCCACTTATGAGAAGATACCACGGCGTGCTATTCCTTCCTGCCGCGCAGCCCCCGCCACACCCGCTCCGGCGTCAAGGGGAACTCGTCGAAGCGCACGCCGGTGGCGTCGTACACCGCCGCGCACACGGCCGCGGCCGCCGGCAGGTAGGGCATCTCGGCCATGCCGCGCGCGCCGAAGGGGCCATTCGGATCGGGCACCTCGACGATCAGCGCGTCCATCCGGTCGGGCACGTCCAGCACGGTGGGGATCAGGTAGGTGCTCAGCCGGTCGGTGAGCACGCGCCCATCTTTGGCCTGCCAGTTCTCCAGCACCGCGTACCCCAGGGCCTGCACCACGCCGCCCTCGATCTGGCCGATCACCTGCTGCGGGTTGATCGCCTTTCCCACGTCGTCGGCGCTGACGAAGCGCTCCACCCGCACCTGGCCGGTCTCGGTGTCCACGGCCACGAAGGCCGCCTGGGCCACGTAGCCGTAGGCGAAGTTGGGCTTGCCGTAGCCGGTCTCGGGGTCGAGCGGCGTCGTCTTGGGGGCCAGGTAGACGTGCTCGCCCACGGCCGGCCGGTCCTCGTTGCGCCAGGCGGCCAGCGCCTTCTCGGCCGCACCCCTGATCGCATTGCCCGCCATGTAGGTCAGCCGCGAGGCCGATGCGCTGCCGGAGCTGCCCATCAACGCCGTGTCGGAGGCGATCAGCTTGATGCGCGCGAGCGGCACCCCCAGGGCCTCGGCGGCCATCTGCGCGACGACCGTGTGGTTGCCCTGGCCGCAATCCGCGCCGGCAAAGTAGACGACCGCCTCCCGGATCTCGGCATCCCCGCGCAGCTCGATCCGCGCGTAGCTGTTCTCCTGATAGCCGAAGGAGAAGCCCACGTTCTTGAAGCCGCACGCGAAGCCGATGCCACGGCGGATCGGGGATTGGGGATTGGGGACTGGGGTTTGATCTCTGCCGTCCATCGTCTGCCCCCAGGCGACTGGCTTCCGCCTCCCGCCTCCTAATCCCTGATCCCTAATCCCCAAACTTATCGGTCTGTGCCACCGCCCCTCGCCATCCTGCGTCCAGCCGGCCGCCCTGGCCGCGGCGATGATGGTTTCGGTCAGGCCGACGCCGCCGGGGATAGGGGTGCCGGTGGAGAGGAGCTTCTCGTCGGTCAGGACGTTCTTCAGGCGCAGCTCGACCGGGTCCATGCCCAGCGCTTCGGCCAGTTTGTCCATCTGGCTTTCGGCGGCGAAATGGCCCTGCGGCCCGCCGAAGCCGCGGAACGCGGCGGACGGCACGTTGTTGGTGTAAACCGCATAGGTGTCCACCGCCACATGGGGGATCTCGTACGGCCCGGTGCAGGTCAACGTGGTGTTGCCCAGCACCTTGTTGCTGGTGTACATGTACGCGCCGCCGTCGGCGATCACCTTCACCTGGGCGGCGGTGAGCTTGCCGTCGCGGCGGGCGCCCCATCTGGCCCAGATCTTCATCGGATGGCGCTTGCCGTGGCCGATGATGGATTCCTTGCGGGTCCAGACGGTCTTCACCGGCCGATTGATGCCGCGCCGCGCCAGCCGCCAGGCCGCCAGCGCCAGGGTGATCTGTACCGACATGTCTTCGCGGCCGCCGAACGCGCCGCCGATGGCCGGATAGATCACGCGCACCTGATCGAGGGGCAGGCCCAGGGCATGGGCGATCTGCTTTTGGTCTTCGTGCGTCCATTGCCCGGCCACCTCGACGGTCACGCGGCCGGCCTCGTCCATGTACGCCACGCCGGCCTCGGGCTGGAGGTAGGCGTGCTCCTGCACCGGCGTCTGGTACACCCCCTCGACGATCACGTCCGCCTCCCGGAAACCCGTTTCGATGTCGCCTTTGCGGATGCGGTAGCTGTAGCAGACGTTGTTCGGGCTGTGAGGGTGAAGCTGAAACGGCACGGGCCGCGTCGGGTCTTCTTCGCCGGGCCCGCCGGCCAGCGCGGGCGCGGCGACCTCCGGGTCGGTGATGACGGGCAGGTCTTCCCACTCGATGCGGATCAGCTTGCACGCGGCGCGCGCCTGGACCTCGGTCTCGGCCACCACCAGCGCCACCTGGTCACCCACGAAGCGCACCACGTCCGCGCCCGGCTTGTTCGAGCCGGGACCGCACAGCACGGGTTGATCTTTGATCTGCAGGCCGTACTCGTTCACCGGCACGTCGGCGGCGGTGAGCACGGCGACCACGCCCGGCGCGGCCTCGGCCGCCGAGGTGTCCAGCGCAAGGATGCGCGCGTGCGGCCGGCCGGCGAACAGCGTCGCCATGTGCAACATGTTCGGGTAGACGATGTCGCCGGGATAGAGCGTTTCACCGGTGACTTTGCCCAGCGCGTCGATGCGGGGTACGGTGACGCCGATGGTGTGTGTCATGTCAACCATCCCTTGGACAATACGATTTCGGCCAGAACATCGCTCAGTTCAGGAGCGTTTGAAGGCACCACCCCATCCACGGTATGTTTGTGATGCTCAGAAGCAAGAGGAGGGCGATGGCGAGCATTGTCATACCGAAAAATGAGAACATCTTCCGCACTGCGGTAATGATAAGTGTACATCAATCGCTCAATCGAAGATGACGTCGTATCGAGGAATTCGCTGAAGTGCAAGGCTGAACGATCAATAAACGTTATAGTGCCTTGAAGATAGCCCTGCCCACCTGGCCTTAGCTGAAAGGTGTAGGTGGCATCCGCCACGAAGGGAGCAGCAGCATACCGGTCAAGGATTGCCTTCAGACGATCCCAATGCTCACCGATCACGATACTTGAATTCCTTTTAACCGCGCCAGCTTGGTTTCAAGACGTTGTTTCAGTTGATACTCTCCGGCCCAACGCACGTATTCATCGTCGCCGCCTTCCAGGTCTTCCGCAGCGAATTCAGCGATGAAATGTTCTGAGGAGACATGGTATTTGTGCTCAAAAGGCCGTAGTCGCTGTTGCGCCAAAGCCAGGCCTAGCTCCAGCTTTGCGATTTCACTTGCGATAGCTGATTGGACAAGAAAACGGACATCATCCGGCGCTTCAGTCGTTTCGAGCGTAATCGTACCCATTATAACTCCCTCCACATTCCCGATTTGGAGATCGAATAGCTACTGTGACCCATGAGGTTTTTGGCGAGAAGCGCTATCTATCGCTTCCAGGATCTTGTAATACCCGGTGCACCGGCACAGGTTGCCCGTCAGCGCCTGCTTGATCTGGTCTGTGGTCGGCTGGGGGATCTCCTCCAACAGGTTGGCGGCCGACATCAGCAGGCCCGGCGTGCAGTAGCCGCACTGGACCGCGCCGGCGTCGATGAAGGCCTGTTGGAGGGGGTGCAACCGCTTCCCCGGCTCCGCGAATAACCTCTCCCCCGGCCCCTCCCCTACGAGGGGAGGGGAGCCTTCCTCCCCCTTCCCGCCCCCCTGGCCCCCCAAAGTTGGGGGGAACGGGGGTTGGGGGGGTAGGTGCCACCTCTCCCCCGGCCCGTCCCCTGCGAGGGGAGGGGAGTCGGGCTCCCCCTTCCCGCCCCCCTGGCCCCCCAAAGTTGGGGGGAACGGGGGTGGGGGGGTCAGGTCCGCCAGCCCCTCCACCGTGACCACCTCGCAGCCCTCCGCCCGTTCCGCGGGCACCAGGCAGCTCATCACGGCCATGCCGTCCAGCCAGACGGTACATGCGCCGCATTCCCCCTCCGCGCAGCCCTCCTTGGTACCGGTCAACCCGGCGTCCTCGCGGATCGCGCGCAACAGCGTCTTGCCGCGCGCGCCATGGAGGGTTACCGGCTTGCCGTTGAGCGTGAAGGTTATTGGGGATTGGGGATTGGGGATTGGCAGCGCGGCATCTGTTGATTCGCCGATTCGCCGATTCGCCGATTCGCTGATTCGCTGATTCGTTCCTCCCCACAACAACACCGGCCGCTCCGGCCAATCCGCGCGTTCGGTGCCCGCGCGCAGTTGGCGCAGCGCGCGCGCCGTGAGCACGCGCACCATGTCGCGGCGGTACTCGGCGCTGCCGCGGATGTCGGAGATGGGACGCGCGGCGGCCGCGGCCAGCTCGGCGGCGCGCGCAATGACCTCATCGGTCAGTTCCTTGCCCGCCAGATAGGCTTCCGCTTCCGCCGCCCGGACGATCGTCGGCGCGACGGATCCCAACGCTATTCGCGCGTAAGAAACCGAGGATTGGGGATTGGAGATTGGAGATTCCTTCAATCCCCAATCCCCAGTCCCTAATATCACCGCCACGTTCACCACGCTGATCGCCTGCGCCTGCCGCAAGCCCAGCTTGAGAAACGTGCCGCGCTCGGTGGGCTTGAGGGCCGGGACGTTGATGCGGACGAGCATCTCGTCGGGCTGAAGCGCGGTCTTGCGCACGCCCAGGAAAAACTGATCGCACGTCAGGGTGCGCTCCCCTCGATCGCGCGAGGCCAGGGTGAATGTGGCGTCCATGGCCCACAACGGGGTGATGGTATCGTTGGCCGGGCTTGCCGTCACGCAGTTGCCGGCCACGGTGCCGCGGTTGCGGATCTGCGGCGCGCCGACCAGCCAACAGGCACGCGCCAGGGGGAACGCGTGCGCCACCAGCGCGGCCGTGGCGACCACCTGGTTGTGCGTGACGTTGGCGCCGAGGGTAATCTCGCCAACGTGCCAGGCACTTTCGGAAGTGCCTGGCACGTAAAGCGGCTGTACCTCAATCCGACTCAACTCAGGGATGCGCGAGATGTCAATGAGCGTCTGCGCCGTGCGGACCCCGCGCTCGATCTCCAGGATCAGATCGGTGCCGCCCGCAATCAGGCGACATGCCTCGCGATAGCGCGCCAACAGCTCGAGCGCCTCGGCGACCGTGCCGGGCGCGTGGTAATTCTGCCACATGGTCGAACTCCGATGATGTGCTCAACCGACCCGCTTCCACACCTTCACCGCCTGCTCGCGCGCCCTGGCCATGATGGCCTCTTCGTCCAACGTGGTCAACTGCTTATCGGCCATCAGCACCTTGCCGGAAGCGATGGTATGGGTGACGTGCGCGCCGTCAACGCCGAAGAGGAGATGCCAGGGCAGGTTGCCCGCATTGAGCGGCGTCGGCGGAGCGTAGTCCAGCAATATGATATCGGCAAACGCGCCGGGCGTCAACTGGCCCACCGGCTTCGGGAAAAAGAGCGCGGCCAGCTGGGCGTTGTTCGGATAGGCCATGCGCAAGACCACATCCCCGGGCATGGCCTGGGGATTGCGGGTGTTGAGTTTGTGCGCCAGATACGCGGCCTTCATCTCGTCGAACATGCAGTTAGAGAAGCCATCGTTGCCCAGCGCCACGGGGATGCCGCGGGCCAACATGCCGGCCACATCGGGCAGGCCCACCGCGTTGTTCATGTTGGAGCGCGGCTGATGTGTCACCAGCGTGCCGGTCTCCCGCAGGATGTCCTTTTCGTACTCGTCCAGGTGCACGCAGTGCACGGCGATGGACCTGGGCCCCAGGATGCCGAACTTCTGCAGGCGCTCGACCACGCGCAGGTTGTACTTGCGCAGGCTGTGATCCTGATCGGCCTTATCCTCGGCCACGTGGATGTGGAAGCCGGTCGCCAGCCCTTCGGCCGCGGCAACGCTTTGCTCCAACGTCTCGTCGGAGAGGGTCAGCGCGGCGTGCAACCCGAAGGAGGCGGCCAGTTGCGGATCCTGCTCACGGCGGCAGCGCTTGAGGAAGCGGACGTTCTCGGCGATGCCGGCTTTGGCCCCGGCCGGGCCGTTGCGGTCGGTGACCTCGTAGCACAGGCTGGCGCGCAGGCCGGCCTCCTTGACCGCGTCCGCGATGATGTCCAGGCTGCCGTCAATGGCGTTGGGGCTGGCGTGATGGTCAATCAACGTGGTGCAGCCGTGGCGCACGGCGTCGGCCAGGCAGATCAGCGCGCTGTAGCGGATGTCGTCCCACAGCAAGGCGCGATCTATCTTCCACCAGAGCTTTTCCAGGATCTCCACGAAGTTGGTAGGGGGCGCGCCAGGGATGGCCATGCCGCGCGCGAACGCGCCGTAGAAATGGGTGTGGCCGCACAACATGCCCGGCAACACCAGCTTGCCGGCCGCGTCGAGCCGCTGCGCCTGCGGGTATTTGGCCGTCAGCGCCGCCGTGGGGCCGACGTCCACGATGGTGTCCCCTTCCCAGTAGACCGCGCCGTCGGCGAACTCGCGGTTGGCCTTGTCGAGGGTAAAGACGTGACCATTGGTGATGAGCATGAAATCCTCCTGGGTACCAAAACCCGCTACTTGCTAATGGCGACGGAAACCCGGCAGCACTTTGGCTTGAACGCGCGTCACCCAGCCGAGGTAAAACCAAGCGGGTGCGAGCTATTGAATCGGCCCGAACTCCTGGCGGGTGATGCCCAGCTCTCGGATGACCGCACGCACAGTCCCCAGGGTCAGGTCTCTGGCGCCCCAATCGGGAATGCTGGCCACTTTTCCGGTAAGTGGGTTGTACCAGATCCGATGACTGCCCTTTCCAACGCGCAGCTCTTCACAGCCGAGCTCGCGTAACCGCCGCGCCAGTTGCTGGTAGCGCATCAGACAGCTACCAACATCTCAACGGTCTGGGGCCGACCGGCCAGAGCAGGGCGCAGCGCAGGCGGAAGCTCGCGGCCCAACTCGCGCCACGCCTCCACCAGACCAGCCAGCGCCTCTTGGACGTTACTTACGATCTCGATGGGCGTGCGGCCCTCGGTGACAAGGCCGGGCACGTCGGGGCTGGTCACAGTATAGATGCCGGTCGCATCGGGTTCGAGATAGAGACGGATCGAGTATAGATTCATGGTTGGCTCCATACAGAGGGTGGCTTTCATTCGTGCCCACCTCATCCAGAAGGCTATTCAGATCAGCGACAGCCGCATCATATTCACGCTCGTTCCGAATGAACACCAGCGGGCCGATGAATGCCCGGTGGGTTTGAACGTACCTCGTCATTACAGTCATCATGTTCAGATTTTATCTCAGAACGAGATACAGCGCAATCCCCATCGTGGACGATGGACGAAGACGTGTGGTCTTTGAAGGTGAACGTAGTCGTTGCAAACCAGGTTTCTCGCAGAAACCTGGTTTGCAAGGACTGCGCGGGGCTCATCAAATCAACAGCTGCGGCAGCGACTCCGTCACGCCTCGCAACAGCACGGCCAGCTCGGCTGCATCGCGCAAAGAGAGGGAGCCCGCGAACGGCCCCTTCGCCGTCATCTCCACGACTTCGAAGGCCGGGGTCAGGACGACGCGCGCCTCCGGGCATTCGTAGATCAGGTGCCCGTCCTCGCGCGCCAGGCTGGTCTCGCGGCCCTGATCGCGGTGGCGGATCAGGTTGTCGGTAATCCGGTAGGCGTTGTGATCTTCGGCCAGGAAATCCTTCTCGTTGAGGAAAAGCCTCGGCTTGTCGAGCCAGGGTTGGCCCTGGTGCACGCAGAAGGTGGTGCAGTCGCCGCACGCGTTGCAGAAGTCGTTGATGTTGACGATCTGCCGCTCCTGCTTGATCACGAAGCGCTCGAGGCCGACCACGCGCAACCCCGCCGGTTGCGCCACATACGCCAGCCGCGGCAACATCACGTCCACGGGACGCATCAGGAAGGTCTGGTTGGCGCGGTTGGGGCACACCTCCACGCACTTGTCGCAGAAGGTGGTGCACTGCACGCAGCGGGCCGCCTCGGCCTGGGCCTGTTCCCTGGAAAAGCCCAGGTCAATCGGGTCGAAGCCCTCGCGCAGCTCGATGGGCAACATCGGCGTCTTCACCTGCGGCGCCTTGCGCGCCCGCACGCGCTTCACCTCGATGATCTCCGCGGCCGTCAGGCGCGGCATGGGGGCCGGCGGCTGGTCGAACGGGATGCCGAACTGCCAGCAGATCGCTTCGGCCGCGCGGCGGCCGTCGCCGCAGGCCGCGATGATGCTTTCCGGGCCGGCCCCGGCCACATCGCCGCCGGCATAGACGCCCGGCACGCCGGTGCTGCCGCTGAGCGGGTCAACGGCGATGCCGCCCTCGCTGCAAACTCGGACCACGCTGCCTTCCAGGAACGAGAAGTCCGGGTTTTGGCCCACGGCCACGATCACCGTGTCGCACGGGATCTGAAACTCGCTGCCGGGGATGGGCACCGGCTTGCGCCGGCCGTCGGGGCCGGGCTCGCCCAACCGGTTGCGCAGGCACTCCAGCGCCACGACCTTGCCCGCCTCATCGCGCACCACGCGCACCGGTGTGGTGAGCTCCAACAGCTCGTTGCCTTCTTCCAGCGCGCCCTCCAGCTCCTCAGGACTGGCGGGCATCTCGGCACGGGTGCGGCGATAGACGATGGTGGTCGGGTGGCCGGTCAACCGCCGGGAGGTGCGCACCGCGTCCATGGCCGTGTCGCCGCCGCCGATGACCAGCGCCTTCTGGCCCAGGTCGGGCCGCTCCCCGCGGCGGGTGCGATCCAGGAGGTCAAGCGCGGCGTAGACGCCCGGCCCCTCGCTGCCCGGGATGCGGAGCGGGGCATCGCGCTGGAAGCCGGTGGCCACATAGACCGCGTCGAAGCCCTGTTGTAGCAGCCGTTCCGGCGGCTCCGTGATGCGATGGCTCAGCTCCAGCTTCACGCCCAGCCCCAGGATGCGGTCCACATCGCGCTGGATCACCTCCCACGGCAGCCGGAAGACGGGCACCAGGCGCATCATGCCGCCGATGACGTCTTTGGCCTCGAAGATGGTCACGTCCACGCCGTTCAACGCCAGGTAGAACGCGGCCGACCAGCCCGACGGGCCGGAGCCGATCACCGCTACCTTCTTGCCGGTGCGCGGCTTGGGCGTCAGCGGCGTGGCCCGGCCGTTCTCCTCCGCGTAGCGCTTCAAGGCGCGGATGGCCACCGTCTCCTCGTAGTCGTTGCGCACGCAGCGGGTCTGGCACAGGTGGTTGCAGACGTAGCCCGTGACGCCGGGCAGCGGATTGCGGGCCAGGATCACGTCGAGGGCCTTGTCGGGTTCGCCCTGCTTGATCCACCAGTTGTACTCGGGCACGTCCTGGCACACCGCGCACTGCTCCATGCACGGCGCGACGATGCAATCCCACAGCCCCAGCCCCGATTTGACTTTCGGCAGGCCGTAGCGCCAGTACTCCTTCTTGTAACGCGGGTTGACCAGCGACTCGGCGGCCGCGGCCTCCAGATTGGCCAGCTTGTTCGCCGAGAACTCGGCCAGGTTCCTGGCGCCGGCCGCGGCCATGGCGGCCTCCAGGTTCTCCAGCCACTGGCCGAAACGGGCGTAGCCGCCGGGCTTAAGCAGATCGGAGCAAGCCGTGATGGGCACCGGGCCGCACGCGGCGATGGTGGCAATGTTCAAGGCGTCCGCGCCGGCCGAATAGGACACCCGCAGGTTGCCGTTGAACTCATGGGCCAGCTTGTTGAACAGGTTCATGGTGATCGGATAGAGCGCCCGGCCCGACATGTACATCTCGTCCCCCGGCAAGATCCGCTTATGGTTCTGCATGGCCAGGGTATTGGTCAGCTTCACGCCGAACACCAGGCCCTGTTGCGCGGCCAGCTCCTGCAACCGGCCGATCAACCCGACCGCCTTGTCGTAGGCCAAATCGTGCTCGAACACCGAATCGGGGATGGTGATCTCCCGGAAGCCCAGGCTGTTGTGCAGGATGTCCACGACCTGCTCTTTGCCCAAGAGGGTCGGGTTGAGCTTGACCACGGTGTGGAGCCGGCGTTCGATCAGCAGGTATCGGCAGATGCGCTCGATCTCGTCGGGCGGACAGCCGTGCATGGTGGAGAGGGTGATGCTGTTGGCGATCTGGGTCGGGATCTCGATGTCGGCGAACTGGGGGAAATCGCGGCGCAAGATCGCCTTGATCTGCGCGAGCTCCTCGGAGGCATCCATCATCTTGTCCATGAACCGGCGTACCCGCGGGCTCTGGATGCCCTCCAGGTTGTAGCCGACGCTCATGTCGAAGATCGTGCCCACCGGCGCCGCGCCTTCCCACCCCAAGATGCGCGGCAGGATGTGCACCAGCGCCCAGGCGACGATGTACTCGTGGGCCGACTCTTCCAGCTTCAGCTCCTGCGACCACTCGACGTTGTACCCTTCGTCCTCCATGTCAATGCAGGGCCGCGGGATCTCCAGCTCGTCGAGGACCTGCACCGTCTTCAGCTCGATGAAACGGCCGCCGCACAACCAGGCGCTGACGATGTTCTGGCTCATCTGGGTGTGGGGGCCGGCCGAGGGACCAATGGGGGTGGCCAGGTACTTGCCGAAGACGTCGGGGGCCGCGTAGGGCGCAGCGGGCCTGGGGGTGTAGAACTGCGATTTGTGAATCCCGAAGATGGAGCCGTTCGTCTCGTATTCTTTCAAGATCCGCCGCAACTGGACGGCGAAGGGTTGGATCATCAAGTAGTCGGACATGGCTTGCTCCTTGCTGTAGGACGAAATTGATTTCGTCCTACAGCGATCTCCGGTTGCCAGCTTCCAGCTTCGAGCTACAGCAACCCCACCCTCGCGTTGAACTCCTCGATCAACGCGTCTATCTCATCCACCTGGCCGTGGATGCTCGTCCAGTAGTCCTTCTGATACCACTGTGCCTGGATCTCCTCGTAGGTCTTGCCCTGCTGCTCGACCCAGGTGTAATACTTCAGGTTATGGACGCGCTTGCGGGCCGGATAGGTCAGCTCCTCCACATAGTCGGTGCTGAGGCCCATCAGGTACTGGTGATAGCCGATGGCCGCGTCACGGGCGGTGTAGGGACCGCGCTCGGCGGTCAGCTCGGCCAGCCGCGAGCCGTACAGCTCCATCGAGTCGGTCAGCACGGTGACGATCACGTCCCCCTCGCCCCACTCGTACCACTTCGCCATCTTGATCGCCGAGGCGATGTTGGCCGCGCCGGAGATGCCGATCAAGGGGAGATTGGGGATTAGGGATTGAGGGACCCCCATTTGCGCCAGATACTTCTGGCCTTCGGGTTCGTTGAAGAGGCGGATCATCTGGATCGG
>DAOTZV010000167.1:0-50047 GCA_034434235.1 Anaerolineae bacterium | reverse complement strand
GCAGACCAAGACCTGCGACAGTTGCCACGGCAACGCGGAGCTGTTCCTGAGCGAGAAGGATCTGAAGCCCTACGAGGTCAAGGCCAATCAGAGCGTGATCCCGACCAAACTGCCGCCCAAGACGGGCCAGTGAGATGACAAAGTGACGGGGTGACAGGGTGGTATCTTCGGAAGGGCCTTCCGATCACCCTGTCACCTGCGCTTCTGATCGCCTGTCATTCCATCGGCAAGCGGCGGATCGGCTCGTTGGCCGGATCGAACGCGAAGTCCCAGAAGACCTGTTGTATCGGCGCGCGGACATGGCGTTGATGGCGCACCATGTAGATGGAGCGCTTCAGGGCCATCCCCTCCACCGGCACGGCCACGATCTTGCCCAGGGCCAGTCCGCGCGCGGCCGCCAGCTTCGACACAAACGCCACCCCGATCCCTGCCTCGACCGACATCTCGATCGCCTCGGCGTTGGCCAGCGTCAAGACCACCTGAAGCTGTTCGACATGTAGCCCGTGCTGCGCCAGGCCCTCCGCCAACACCTCATAAGTGCCCGCGGTAGATTCGCGCATGATAAAAGGCTCGGTGATGAGCATCGGCGGGGTGATCGTCCGGCCATCGGCCCAGGGGTGCGTCGGCGGCACGATCAGGATGATCTGATCTTCGAGAAACGGCTGAAATTCCAGGTCGGGGTGCGGCAGATGCGCCGACACCACCGCCACGTCGGCGCGGCCTTCCAGCAGGCGATCTACCGCCGCGCGGCGGCTCATCACATAGACGCTCACCTGCACATCGGGGTAGCGCCGACGGAAGCCCGCCACCAGCCGCGGCAGGATGTACTTTCCCACCGTCGTACTGCAGGCGATCGTGAGCTCGCCGATGATCTTGCTCTGCAACCCATGCATCATCTCCTCGAGCGCCCGGGCCTGGCGCAAAAGGGCCTGGGCCATCGGCAACAGCGCCTTCCCCGCCGGCGTCAACGTGAGGTTGCGGCCGTTGCGTTGAAACAGCTCGATCCCGAACTCCTGCTCCAGATTGCGGATGTGCAGGCTCACGGCCGGCTGGCTCAGGAAGAGCCGCCGTGCGGCCGCCGAGAAGTTCTCGGCCTGCGCGGCTTCGACAAAGACATTGAGCTCATGAAGGTTCAACATGACTCCATTATCCTGCACGGGTCGAATGCCGGCAATGATCAAGGTCAGCTAGAGAAACAATGCTGATCTCTACGGATGCGCAAAACGGCCATCTGATGTATCATATTATGCACGACACGCATGGTTGAACCTGTGAGCGAGCACATCTATGCGCCACCTCTTTGCAGCTATCCTGATACTTCTTCTGGCGCAGAGCGGATCGCGGCCGTCCGCGTTGGCCCAAGACGAACCGCCGGCGCCGCCGCTCCTCTACCTGCCGCTGGTGATGCGCGGCTACTACAACGGCCCCACCCCCCTGCTGATCTCCGCGCTCTACTATGACACCTATCTGACCGGCGAGCCGGATGAAGCGTTCCAGATCTACAACCCGCTGCCGTGGCCGGTGAACCTGGCCGGCTGGCAGATGAGCGATGGCCGTCGCGCGGTTGTCTTCCCCGCGGGCCTCGAGCTGGAGGCCCATGCCCGGCTCTGGTGCGCGCGCCGGGCGGTCAGCTTCACGCTCAGCTTCGGCTTCCGGCCCGGTTGCGAATACGGCGGCGATACCGACCCGGAGGTGCCCGACCTGACAGGGACGGCGCTCCAGTTCGCCAACACCGGCGGCCGGGCAAGCCTGATCCACCCCCAGAGCATCTATTCGGATACGCTGGTCTACGAAGGGGGCGATGTCGCTTCCCCCGGCTGGCAGGGGCCGGCGGTCTACCCCTACCGGCCCTCGACCAGCTTCCGCGAGGAAGGACAGATCCTCTACCGCAAGCTGGATCAGGCCACCGGCCGACCGGTGGCCGACACCGACACGCGCGCGGATTGGGCCCAAGACCCGGCCGACCCGATCAACGGCCGGCGGGCGCAATATCCCGGCTGGTCGCTGGAGCGCTTTTTCCGGCCGCAGGTCGTCACCGAGACGGCCGGTCTCCAGGTCATCGTCGCGCCCGATCATTCTTACGCCGCGCTGCGGCCGCTGTTGGAGGCCGCCCAGCAGAGCATCCGCTTCGAAGGCTACACCTTCGACAGCGTCGGCCTGGGCGAAGCGATCGCCGCGCGAGCGCGCGCCGGCGTCCAGGTGACGATGGCGCTGGAAGGCAATCCGGCCGGCGGCGTGACCGACCAGCAGCGCTGGATCGTGCAGCAGATCGCGGAGGCCGGCGGCCAGGTCTACTACTTCCGGGCCGGGCCGACCGTGGGCAATTCTCGACGTTATGTTTATCAACACGGCAAGTTCTGGGTGCTGGACGGTCGCCTGGCGCTGATCGGCAGCGAGAACCCCAGCCCCCAATCCTTCCCGGCCGACGACAAGGCCGATGGCACCTGTGGCCGTCGGGGGGTCTATCTGGCCACCGACGCGCCCTCGGTCGTAGCGGGCCTGGAAGCCTACATGGATGCCGACCTGGCGTACGGCCGTTACGGCGACCTGTGGGCCTGGGATCCGGCCGATCCGACCCTGGGCGCGGCGCCGCCGGGCTTCGTGCCCTCCGACGCGGCCGGCGGCGCGTGCTACCCGGTGCGCAAGTCGCAGCCGCTCCAGGCGCGGGGAACCTTTACTTTCCAGCTCATCAGCGCGCCCGAACAGGCGCTCCGCACGCGCGACGGCCTGCTCGGCCTCATCGCGCAAGCCGGCCGCGGGGACACGGTGCTGATCGAGCAGCTCTACGAGCACACCTGGTGGGGCGCGGAGACCAGCACCGTCGCGGACGACCCGAATCCCCGGCTCGAAGCGTATCTGGCCGCGGCGCGTCGCGGCGCGCGGGTGCGCGTCCTCCTCGATTCGTACTTCGACGACCTGTCCAGCCCGCGCAGCAACCAGCGCACGGTCGAATACCTGAACGCGGTGGCCGCGTCCGAAGGGCTCGACCTGGCCGCGAAGCGCCGCAATCCCACCGGCCAGGGCATCCACAACAAGATGATCCTCGCCCAGGTTGCCGGCCGTGGCTGGGCCATCGTCGGCAGCTTGAACGGCGGCGAGGTATCGGCCAAGCTCAACCGGGAGATGGCGCTGCTGGTCGGCTCGGATGAGGTATACGACTACCTGGCGGATGTGTTCTGGTCCGATTGGGGGGAATGAGGCGACCTCTCCCCCGGCCCCTCCCCTGCGAGGGGAGGGGAGAAAGGAGGGAACTCCCCCTTCCCTGCAAGGGAAGGGGGCCGGGGGGTTAGATGAATCCGCAGGGAAGGGGGTCGGGGGGTTAGATGGCCTTTGACCAGTTGCGCCTTTTCTGCTAAGATCAAGCTGTCTGCTGATTCAGGAGGAACAACATGCGACGCTCAGAGATCAACGCTATCATGCGGGATGCCGATGCGTTCATTCGCAGCCAGGGATTTCATCTGCCGCCGTTCGCCTATTGGACGCCCGCAACCTGGACGACTAAAGGCCCGGAGGTACGAGAGATCGTCGAGTGCGGTTTGGGGTGGGACATCACCGACTTCGGCAGCGGCGACTATGCACGGGTGGGCCTCTTCCTCTTCACCATCCGCAACGGCCGGGCCGAAAACCTGCGCCGGATGCGCGGCAAGCTCTATTGCGAGAAGGTCATGATCGTGGGAGTGGACCAACTCACGCCGATGCACTTCCACTGGAGCAAAACCGAAGACATCATCAATCGGGGCGGCGGCCGCCTGGTCGTCCGCCTGTACAACGCGACGGCCGACGAGCGGCTGGCCGACACGCCCGTGACCGTGAGCGTGGACGGCGTGACGCGCACGGTGCCGGCCGGCGGCCATGTCGTGTTGACCCCCGGCGAGAGCATCACCCTGGTGGATCACTGCTACCATGCATTCTGGGCCGAAGGGAGCCGCGTGTTGGCGGGCGAAGTCTCGCTGGTCAACGACGACCAGCACGACAATCGCTTCCTGGACCCCATCGGTCGCTTTCCGGCGATCGAAGAGGATGAGGCGCCGCTGTATCTGTTGACGCAGGACTATGCGCGCTACTATCGCGGATAAAGGGTATGCGGTCGGAAGGCCGCCCGTCGCGGAGGATGAAAGATGACAGTCATCGTAGCCGGCCATATCTGCCTGGACATCATCCCACAGCTCTCCGGCATCAGCCGCGAGGCGTTCGAGCGTTCGTTCACGCCCGGCCACCTGGTGGAGTGCGGCCCGGCCGCCCTTTCCACGGGCGGCGCGGTATCGAACGTCGGCCTGGCGTTGCATAAGCTGGGCATCCCGACGCGGCTGATGGGCAAGATCGGCGGCGACCTCTTCGGCCAGGCGGTGCGCCAGGTCGTCGAGGCGTATGGGCCTGGCCTGGCCGAGGGCATGATCGTGGATCCGGCCGCGACCACCTCTTACACGGTGATCATCAACCCGCCGCAGGTGGATCGCATCTTCCTGCATTACGCCGGGCCCAACGACACTTTTGCGGCGGCCGACGTGCGCTATGATCTGGCGGCCGATGCCGGGCTGTTCCACTTCGGCTATCCGCCGCTCATGCGCCGGATGTATCAAGACGGCGGCGAAGAGCTGACGGAGATCTTGCGTCGCGTGCGCAGCGCCGGCACCACCACGTCGCTCGACCTGACCTTTCCCGATCCCGCCGCGCCGGCCGGCCGGGCCGACTGGAGGGCCATCCTGCGGCGTAGCCTGCCGTTCGTGGACATCTTCCTGCCGAGCATCGAAGAAGTGCTCTTCATGTTGCGCCGGCCCACCTACGAGGCGTTGCGAGAACGGTATGGCGCCGACCTGTTGCAAGGCATCACGGTCGGCCTGCTCTCGGATCTGGGGGCCGAGCTGCTGGAAATGGGCGCGAAGATCGTCGGGCTGAAGCTGGGCGACCGCGGCTTCTATCTGCGGACGGCCGGCCGCGCGGCGCTGGCCGGGCTGGGCCGCGCGGCGCCCGCGGACCCGGCCGCCTGGGCCGACCGCGAGCTGTGGTCGCCTTGCTTCCGGGTAGAGGTGGTGGGCACCACCGGTGCCGGCGATGCCACGATCGCCGGCTTTCTGGCGGCCCTCCTGCGCGGCTTTGCGCCGGCCGAGGCGGTCACTGCGGCGGTGGCGGTGGGCGCGTGCAACGTCGAGGCGGCCGACGCGCTGAGCGGGCTGCGCTCGTGGGACGAGACGATGCGTCGGATCGCGGCCGGCTGGCCGCGGCACGAGCTGACGCTCGACGCGCCGGGCTGGCGGTTCGACGCGAGGCAGGGGTTGTGGGAACGAGAACGGTAAATAAAAAATGTCTATCGAATTAGCATTACCCCGAGCAATAAAAGAATCTCAATCCATATATCGAACAAAGCTGTCCATCGGACACACCAGGACCTGTTCCTGTGAGCCAAACCACCTCAATTGCATGACGGCCAAGGAATGGATCAAGTGTCAGATCGGCGTCTGGCAATTTTCCTATGAGAGTCGGGACGTACGAGACAAGGAGGTGCACCCCGCTACTTTCCCCATTGCCCTGGCCAAACGTATTATCAGCCTCTTCACCCATGAAGGTGAATTGGTGCTCGATCCATTCGTGGGCAGTGGGACGACTTTACTGGCCGCACAGGACTTGAATCGCAACGCCGTTGGGTTCGACCTCCAACAGAAGTACATTGACCTGTGCATTGCTCGTTTGGGTGCCGACAATCTTTTCAACAAGGCTCAACAGATCGCCGTCCAAGATGATGCCCGCAACATCCCCGCATACTTCGAGCCGGAGACCATCAGCCTGATCTGGACGTCTCCTCCTTATGCCAATCTGTTGAATCGGGAACGCAAGAACAAATCGCGACGAGATCGCAAAAACGAACAATTCGGCAAGGTCGAGCAGTATTCCCAAGACCCGCGCGATCTTGGAGTGATGCCGATTGACGAATACACCCAGGCAATGGGCGACATATTCGAACAGTTATTGCCCTTATTGAGGCCAAAGGCACACTGCGTGATCAATGTACCGGACATGTGGTGGGAAAACGAACGGATTACTATTCACGTTGCGCTCATAGAAGAGCTTCGACAGCGTGGATATGAGCTCCGCAATATTGTGATTTGGGATAGAACGAATATCGTAAATAAAGTAGGTATTTTTGGATGGCCCAGCAACTACATCACAATGGGAACCACCTTTGAATACCTGCTGGATTTTTGGAGACCCGAATGATGCTCTATACCAAGGAGGACCTGATCGAAGCGCTACGCAGTATCAGGCGCAGAGGTTGGATACCCAATGCAAGACCAGGCAACACGGGAGGTGTCGGCAACACTCTGGAAGATCTGTTGGGCATCGAGGAGAATAACCTGCCGATCCCGAATGCCGCAGAATGGGAGCTCAAGTGTCAGCGCGCCGAAAGCACCGCTTTGACTACGCTCTTTCATATGGAGCCATCGCCCCGCGCCTTCAAGTTTGTACCTCGCGTGTTCCTGCCCCAATACGGCTGGCAACATGAACTCGCGGGCATCAAGTACGGGGAAAATGAGATGAGCTTTCGCCAAACCCTCCACGGAAAAGAACGGAGCGATCGGGGCTTCAAGATCGTCGTTGATCGAGAATCACGCAAAGTACTGGTATCGTTCGATGCCGCTTCTGTACATCCCAGGCATGCCGAGTGGCTGGCCTCAGTTGAAAGACGTGCTGGTTTGGGCGAGTTGTCCCCCCAACCTTATTGGGGATTCGACGATCTGCACCACAAAGCCGGCACCAAGCTTCTAAACTGTTTTTATGTTCAGGCCAGCGTCAAGAGAGAAGGAGAACGTGAGTTTTTTCATTACAACAAAGTCCTGATTCTACAGGACTTCAGCTTTGATGGCTTTCTCACAGCCTTGGAGAAGGAAATGTCCTGGTAGACTTCGATGCACGGACAGGGCACAATCACGGAACGAAGTTCCGACTTCGCCAAAACGCCAGGCCGAGCCTCTATTTGAAGATTCAGGAAGTGACATAGTACAGCATACAAGCAAGGCATCAATACCCATGATTTACACCGTCACCCTCAACCCCTCCCTCGACCGCACGCTCACCGTGCAGGGATTGCGCGTGGGCGAGTTGAACCGGGCGCACCGCGTTCACCTCGACCTGAGCGGCAAGGGCATCAATGTCTCCCGGCTGTTGCACCGGCTGGGCATCCCCAGCCGCATCATCGGCTTCGTGGCCGGCAGCACGGGCCGGGCCATCCAGGACGGCCTCACCGCCGAAGGCTTCGAGACGATCTTCATCGAGGTGGCCGGGGAGACGCGACAAAACATCACGATCCTGGACGAGGCAACCGGCGCCTGCACCAAGATCAACGAGCCGGGCGCATCCGTGGGACCAGATGACCTGGAAGCCATGCTCGCGCTGATCCGCGAGGCCGCGGCCGAGGGGGACCTGTGGGTGTTCAGCGGCAGCCTGCCGCCGGGCGCGCCGGCCGACCTCTACGCGCAACTCATCGGCCTGGTCCAGGGCCGCGGCGGCCGCGCGTTCCTGGATACCAGCGGCGAGGCGCTTCGCCTGGGACTGGCGGCCCGGCCCTACGCCATCAAGCCCAACAGCGAAGAAGCCGGCGAACTGCTGGGCACGACCATCAAGGACAACGCCGGCCACCTGGCCGCGGCCCGCCGCCTGCAAAACGCCGGGCCCGTCCTCGTCTGTCTCACGCGCGGGGCCGATGGCCTGGTCCTGGCCTACAAAGAGGCGCTTTTGCTGGTGCCGCCCCTGCCGGTCACGGTCCGCAGCCCCATCGGCGCGGGCGACGCGGCCCTGGCCGGACTGGTGTGGGCCGTGCAGGACGGCTGCAACCCGCTCGAAACCGCCCGGCGGGCGCTGGCGTGCGGCGCGGCGGCCGCCATGCAAGAAGGCACCGAAGTGGGCGACCGGGCAACGGTCGAGCAACTGCTGGCGCAGGCCAGGAACACGCCGATTGCGGGGTAAAGATGGGGATGTCGCGTCCAACGGATGACCGCGGCCGACGCCGGATCGGCCTGACGATCTGCGTCGCGCTCGCATCGCTCCTCGCGGCGACCTGGCTCGGCCTGGCCGCAACCGTGGCGCGGGCGCAACAGGCCGGCCCGATCATCACCACCCCCACGCCGACCCCATCGCCCACGCCCCGGCCCCTTACGCTGCGCGAGCGATTGCTCCTCACGCCCGAAGCGCTGCGCCGCGGCCAGATCGTCTTCCTGCCGCTCATCTCGCACACGGCCGACCGCCCGCTCGCGGAAGCGCCGGCCGACAGCTTCACCTACACCGTCCGGGCCGGCGACACCTTTTGGACCCTGGCGCTCGACTTCGGCCGCGACCTGGATACGATGGCCTGCGCCACCGCCCCCCTTGCGGCCGACGTCGAGGCGTTGACGCCCGGCCAACAGATCACGGTGCCGGCGCTGCGCGACCTGTGCTACACCGTCACCCCAGGCGACACGCTGGAGAGCATCGCCCGGCGCCACGGCCTCACGGTCGCCGAGATCGTCGCCGTGCCCTGGAACGACCTCAAAGGGCCGGCCGACACCATCGTGCCCGGCCAACGCCTCCTGCTTCCCGGCGTCCGGCCCGACGCCCGGCCCCGGCCCGACCATCGTCAGATCAGCATCATGTCCGACGACTGGGCCCAAACGCCCTACCGCGATTGGCCCTTCGGCGACGGCCACTTCATCTGGCCCGTAGTCGGGCCGATCTCGCAAGGCGCGCACGAAGGCCACTGGGCGCTCGACATCGCGGTGCCCCAGGGCACGCCGGTGCGCGCGGCCGACCGCGGCACCGTGGTGATGGCCGGCTGGAGCCCGGTCGGCTACGGCTTTCGGGTGGTGATCGACCACGGCAACGACTACCTGACCCTCTACGCGCACCTGCGCGACATCTACGTCGAAAAGGGCCAGGTCGTGGGCAAGGGACAGATCATCGGCGCAAGCGGATCGAACGGCAACGTGACCGGGCCGCACCTCCACTTCGAGATCCGCGACTTCGGCGTGCTGATCGACCCGCGGCTGCTGTTGCCGTAGGGCAAACCGCCCGCGGCCGCGTCACGGCCGGATCAACGCCTTGACCACCTTCAGGTCGGCCACGTCGGCCAACGCCTGGCCCGCCTGCTCCAGGGGATACTCGGCCGAGATCAGGCGATCCCACGGGAAGCGGTCGCCGTAGCGCGCCAGCACGCGCACCCCGCGGTAGAAATGGCTGAAGTCGGACCCCCAGCAGCCGCGCACCTCCAGGTGCTTGCGGTTGAGGTCCCAATGCGGGTTGATCTCCACCTCGCCCACGTCGGTATACTGGCCGACGACCACATAGCGGCCGGCATCGCGCGTCATCTGCATCCCCTCGCGCACGGCCGCCGGCGCGCCCGTCGCCTCGATCGTCACATCGGCCCCGCGGCCGCCGGTGAGCGCCTTCACGCGCGCGATCCGCTCGGCCGGGCCGAGCTCCGTGATGTCGATGACCTCGTCCGCGCCCATGGCGCGCGCCATCTCCAGCCGCAACGCCGGCGCGCCGACCACGATCACCTGGCCCGCGCCCTGGAGCTGCGCCAGCGCGGTCGCGTTCAATCCCACCGGCCCGCTCCCCTGGATCACCACGCTATCGCCCAGCTTGATCTCGGCCCGCTCGATGGCGTGCACCGAGGTGGGCAACCCGCAGCCGGCCGCGATGAAGCGCTGGGGCGGCAGGTTCGCCGGCAGGCGCAACGTCTTGACCCCCGGCTTCAGGTAGATCGCCTGCGACCAGCCGCCGAGCAGCCCCTCGTTCGCCGAGTAGGTGATGCCGTAGACGCGGCGGCTGGGGCAACGGGTGCTCGCCTTCGCCACCGTGCAATACCAGCACTTGCCGCACGTCTCGTGCACGTCCAGGAAGGTGATCACATCGCCGGGGCGCAGCGCCGCGCCCTCCAGGTCGAGCACCTCGCCGCCCGTCTCGGCCACGCGGCCCACGCTGACGTGCCCCGGGATGATCGGGAAGGGCACGCCGGCCAGGTGGCCTCGGTGCAGGTGCACATCGGTGCCGCACACCTCGCTGTAGAGCGTCTCGAGCAAGATCGCGCCCGGCTCGAGCTGCGGCCGCGCGAACCGGCGCACCTCGATCGGCGCGTTTACCCCCGGCATCACCGCGGCCTGGATGAAAGAAGACTCGATCATACTGCCTCCGCGTGGATTTTGGGCAACAGCCAGATCAACGGCAGGCCGGCCAGAAAGATGAAGGCGCTGGCCGTGAACGCCGGCCGCAAGCCAAACCGGTCGCCGAGCATGCCGAGCACGATGGTGACGACCGCGGTCAACAGGAAGTTGAGCGCCATGTAGATGCCGTTGGCCAGCGCCCGGCCCTGCGGATAGCTCTCCTGCACCAGCGCCATGATCACCGGCGTGCCCGACATCACCGAAAAGCCGAGCAGCAGCAACAGCGGAAACTGCGCCCAGCCGCGCACGCCCAGGAAGAGGAACATGCAGAGCGGCCCGGCCACCGTCATCGTCGCCAGCACCGCCTTGCGGCCGAAGCGATCGCTGAGCGAACCGCCGACGAGCGCGCCGACCACGGCCGCGGCCTGCAACACCGACAGCGATGCGCCCGCCAGCCACAGGCTCGCGCCCTCGCGGTTGAGAAAGGTCGGCAGGAAGGTGCTGAGCGCGACCGTCAGAAAGAAGCGCGTGACCAGCAGGCCCGTCAGCGGGACGAGCAGCGGCCGCATGGCGCGCAACGCCTCGCCCCAGGGCCGGGCCGCGGCGCCCCGCGGGGGCCGATCGGGCGCGTTGCGCAGCCAGAGGTAGAGCGCGGCCGACGTCAGCCACCCGCCGACCATCAGCCAGAGCGCGCCCCCCAGGCCCCACAACGACACCGCGCTGACGATGATCAGCGGGCCGACCGTGCGCCCCAGCTCGCCGCCCACCATCCAATAGCTCATCCCGCGGCCCAGGTTGCGGCCCGACAGCCGGCCGGCGATCACCGGCCCCACCGCGTGCAATCCGGCCGAGCTGACCCCGGCCGCCAGCAACAGCACGGCCATCACCGCGTAAGCCGGCGCGATCCCCAACAGGCACATCATCGTCGCCGTAATCGCCGGCGCCAGGATCAGCGCGTAGCGCATGCTGGCGCGATCGGCCAGATAGCCGATGTAGGGCTGGATCAGGGACGGCCACTGATAGAAGACGCTGAGCGCGCCGGCCTGGGTGGTGGAGAGGCTATAGCGGGCAATGAACGCCGGCAAGAGGGGCGCCAGGAACGCGGTGTAGGTATCGTGGACGAAGTGGCCGCCGGCCGCGGCGATGACCGCGGGGGCGTGAAACCGTTCGACCTCGGCCGCCTCTTTGTCGGCCGGGAAGGTTGCCGCGCGGACCGTCATGGGCGCTCTCCTTTCAGAAAGGCAATCAGATCGGCCAGCGTGCCCTGCAAGGTGGGCGGCGGGACGTCGCCGTCGAGCCGGGTGTTGACGCTGGGCGTCAAAAAGGTGGTGCATCCCAGCCGGCCGGCCACCAGATCGGCCGCCTCATCGCCCACCACCAACGCCTTCGCGGCCGGACAGCCGATTTCGGCCAGGATCTCCTCGAAGTAGCGCGGGTTGGGCTTGGCGAAGCGGCTGTTCTCGTAGGTGGTCACGCGGCGATAGGGAAAGTCGGCCACGCCGGCCCAGGCCATCCGCTGGCGAATGGCCGTCTCGGGGAAGAGGGGGTTGGTGGCGATCACCACCGCGGCGCCCAGGTCGAACGCCGCCTGCATCGCACGCCGCGCCTCGGGCTTGCGCTTCGTCAGGTATTGCAGCGTCGGGTAGTCGGTCGCGTAGAAGTCCGCGAAGATCGGCTCCAGCTCGGCCGGCGACCGTCCCACGAGGGGATAGAACGTCTCCGCGAAGACCTCGGCGTTGGTGGCGCGGCCGTCGTTGGCCACCATGGCGCGCGTGGCCGTCAACAGATGGGCGATGAACTCCGCGGGCGGGATCAGGTGCGCCACCCGGCCGGCCAGCTTCTGCATGTAGTGCGGCAGGAAGACATCCATGTGGCTATCCAGCAGGGTGCCGTCGAGATCGAACAGGATCGCCTGATATGAAGCGGTCATCATTCTCCCTTGTAACTCAAGTTCTCGGATGCAGCGTCATCCACAGGCCGTGTCGGGGCCGCAAGGTCACGGACGGCTCGACCGCAACCTGGTGGCCGGGCGCCAGGCGCAGGCGGTAGCGTTGGGCCACCGCCGCGATGACGAGTCCGGCCTCGACCGCGGCGAAATGGTTGCCGATGCACAGCCGCGGCCCGCCGCCGAACGGATAGTAGGCGAAGCGCGGCCGGGCCGCCGCGCGTTCCGGCGAAAAGCGCTCCGGCTCGAAGGCGTCGGGGTCGGGCCAAAAGCGCGCGTCGCGCTGGGTCACATAGGGGCTGACGACCACCAGCGCGCCGGCCGGGATGCGATAGCCGCCGATCTCGTCGTCGGCCAGCGCCCTGCGGGTGATGATCCACGCGGGCGGATAGAGCCGCAACGCCTCGTCGAAGACCATGGCCGTGTAGGGCAGGTTCGCCAGGTCCTGCGCCGCGGGGGGCCGGCCGGCCAACACGCGATCCACCTCTGCGTGCAGGCGGGCCTCGGCCGCGGGCGCGGTGGAGAGCAGATACCACGTCCACGCCAGCGCACTGGCCACCGTCTCGTGGCCGGCGATGAGCATGGTCATCACCTCGTCGCGGAGTTGCCGGTCGCTCATCCCCTGGCCGGTCTGTTCATCGCGCGCGGCCATCAGCATGGCGAGCAGATCGGCCTCGAGCGCCGGCCGCGCCGCTTCGGCGCGGCGGCTGCGAATGGTGTCCCACACGGCGCGCTCCAGTATCCGCAGGCCGCGGCGGGCGCGCAGGTTGCCCGGGGTCGGCAGCCACGCCGGGAGCGCGGCAAGCGTCCTGGCCCGAAAGACGATCTGGTCCAACACGGCCAGCGTAGCGCGGGCCAGTGCATCGGCCTGGTCGCCGATCTCCACGCTGAAGAGCGCCTTGCCGACGATCTGGAGCGCGAGATGCATCATCTCGGCCGCGACATCCAGCGGCCGGCCGGTCGCGGCATGGCGCTCCCAGCGCGCCAGCATCTGCCCGGCCGCGTCGGCCATCAGCGCGCCGAACCCGGCGATGCGCTGGCGATGAAACGCCGGCTGGATCAACCGACGCTGGCGCAACCAGAAGTCGCCGTCGCTGGTCAACAGGCCGTTGCCGGTGATCGTGCCGAGCAGGTGATACTGAAAGGTGTCCTTGCTGTAGTTGCGCGCGTTATCCTGCAAAACCTGCTTGACGCCGTCGGGATGGCTGACCAGGTACACGGCCAACGGGCCAAGCGGATAGCGCAGCACGTCGCCGTACTGCGCGGCCGCGCGCTGCAGGAAGACATGTGGACCGACCTGAAGCGCGCGCAGATCTTCAAGTGGCGGACGGCCGCGCGGGCCTGGGGGTATAGATGAAGGCATACCGATAGCTTGTTTTCCCCTTTCCTACCTGCGCCATTATAGCCTTATCCTTCGGACTGGTCAAAAGTGATCCTGCGGGCAACCGTTCATCTTTCTGTCAGCCACTTGTCGGGAGCAGTTCTGCGAAACGCCGGGAGTTGTGGTACAATGAACCCGGTGCACCGATCTGTAAGGCTGAGTTTTCAGCAAGGTATCACGACAAGGAGCAATCCATGATGCGCAAATCGTTAGCCGGTTTGGCGCTGGTCTGGATCCTGATATTGGCGTTTGGCGGCGTGGCGGCCGCGCAGGAGACCAAGACGCTCTACTGGCAACGCTATGACGTTGACCTGAGCGTCCAGAAGAACGGCGACGTGCGGATCACGGAGACCCAGGAGTTGGTCTTCACGCAGGGCACGTTCCGCTACGGCCAGCGCGAGATCCCGCTCAACCGCCTGAGCGACATCACCGACATCGCCGTTCGCGAGCTGAACGGCCCGGACTACCGCCAGGCGACCACCGACGCACCATACACCTTTCGCATCATCCGCGAGAGCGGCTGGGTGAAGATCCGTTACAACTTTCCGGCCAGCTCCGACACGCGACGCACCATCGTGATCGGCTACACGGTGAAGGAGAGCCTGCGCTACTATCCCGACAAAGGGGTAGATCAATTGTATTGGAAGGCGATCCCGGCGGGCAACCCCTTCCCCACCAAGACGTCGGTGATCACCCTGCACGTGCCGGAGCCGGCCACCTTCACCAACTACGGCATCTACGGCGCGGAGGCGACCGCCAGCTTCCAGCCGGGCCAACGCGATGCCTCTATCGTCATCAAGGGGCCGATCCGGGCCGGACAGGAAGTGGAGGTGGTGGCCGAATGGCAACACGGGATCGTGGCCGGGCAGGCGCAACCCTGGCAGAAGGAGCTGGACGCCGAGGCCGCCCAAAAGGCCGCGCAGGAGGACCTGCGGCGCCGCTGGGGCCCCGTGGCCGACCTGGCCTTCCTGGCCCTCAGCGGCCTGATCCTGATCGGCGGGCCGGTGCTGCTCTATCTGTGGTGGTATAACCGCGGCCGCGATGCGCCCGTGGGCCTGATCGCCGACTACCTGCCCGAGCCGCCGGCCGACCTGCCGCCGGGCATGGCCGGCACGCTGCTGGACGAGAGCGCCGATCTGCAAGACATCCTGGCGACCATCCTCGACCTGGCGCGGCGCGGGGCCATCGAGATCGAGGAGGTCAAGGAGCCCGGCTTCCTGGGCATCGGCAGCCGCAATGATTATATCTATCGAAGAAAACAATCGGCCATCTCCTTGCGCAAATACGAGCAGACATTGCTCGAAAAGATGTTCGGCGATAGAGATGAGGTCCGGCTGTCGGATCTCAAGAACAAGTTCTATCAGGCCATCCCGATCCTGCGCCGGCAGCTCTACCAGGCGGTCGTGGACGAGGGCTTCTTCAAGCGCAGTCCCGAAGCCACGCGGACGCGCTATAGCGTCCTGGGCATCATCGCGCTGATCATGGCGGTGTGCGTCGGCATCGTACTGGTGGGCGCGCTGGCCGATTTCTCGGCATTCGTGTTGTGTCTGCCGATTTCCCTGGGGGTGGTGGCCATCGGCATCATCATCCTGGCGCGCTACATGCCGCAGCGCACCCCGGCCGGCGCGGATGCGGTTGCCCGTTGGCGGGCGTTCAAGCGCTATCTGCAAAACCTGGAGAAGTACACAAAGGTCGAAGAGGCGGCCGACATCTTCGAGCGCTATCTGCCCTATGCGGTGGCGTTCGGGCTGGAGCGCAGCTGGCTGCAGAAGTTCGCGCGGGTAGAAGCGCCGCCGCCCACCTGGTGGATCCCCTACGGCTACCCGCGGCCTTATTACGGCAGCGGCCCTGAGCCGACGACCGCCGGCGGCCGGCCGGCCGGCCCGGCCCGAGAGGTGATCGGCGAAGGCGGCCGGCCGACGCTCAGCGATATGTCGCGGGGGATGGGCGCGTCGCTGGCCAGCATGAGCGCCGGGCTGGGCGCCATGCTCTCCTCGGCCGCCAGCACCCTCACCAGCGCGCCCTCTTCGAGCGGCAGGGGCGGGTTCAGCGGAGGTGGCTTCTCGGGCGGGGGCGGCTTCTCCGGCGGCGGGGGCGGCGGAGGAGGCAGCAGCTTCGGCTGATGCAAACATATCATCGCAGAGAAAGGGGACGGCTATGCCAGGACAGGGAAAGATCATCGGCATCATCTTGATCGCGGTCGCGCTGATCGCCTGTCTGCTCGCGACGGCGCTCCTGTTGGGGCAGGTGTCTACCGGCGAAACCACGATCACGGGCGCGATCCTGGGCCTGTTCATCGTGGCGCTGGTGTTCGTGTTGCCGCTCGGCGGCGGCGGCATCTACCTGTTGACCAAGAGCCAACAGGAGAAGACCGAGTATGCCGCCATCGAAAAGCAGAAGAAGCTGCTGAACATGGTGTTGGCCCAGGGCAAGGTGACCCTGTCGGAGGCGGCGCTGGAGCTGAACCTGCCGCGCGATCAGGTGGAAGACATGGTGCGCGACCTGGTGGGCAAGAACCTGTTCAGCGGCGCGATCAATTGGAACGACGGCGTGCTCTACTCCCGGCAGGCCGCCCAGATGAAGGCCGACCGCAAATGTCCCAACTGCGGCGGCCAGGTGGAGCTGGTCGGCAAAGGCGTGATCCAATGCCCCTATTGCGGCTCGGAAGTGTTTCTGGCGAGCTGAAAGGCGAGGTTGTGCATGACAATGATGGCGTCGGCGCGGCGGGAGGCGGATGTCCCGTTCCTGATCCGCGTGCTCTGGTTCTTTTTGATCGGCTGGCACGTGACCCTGTATTGGATCGTGGCGGCCTGGCTGTTGAACCTGACGGTGATCGGCCTGCCGTTGGGGGTGTGGATGCTCAACCGCGTGCCGCTGGTGTTGACCCTGCGCATGCCGACGAGCTACCATGTCGTGGAGGTGCGGAATGGCCGGCTGGTGGAATGGCGCGAGGCCGTGCCGCAACACGGCTGGCTCTTGCGGTTGATCTATTTCCTCGTGATCGGCTGGTGGTTCAGCCTGCTGTGGGCGTTACTGGGATGGCTGTTGTGCGTCTCCATCATCGGCCTGCCGTTCGGCGTGTGGATGTTGAATCGCCTGCCGGCGGTGACGACGTTGATGAAGCATTGATGGCACTATTTCAAATCAGGGAGGGTACTGTGGATCCGCTCGAAAAAGCCAGGGGCGAAATGGGTTGGCTGGAGAGGTTGTTCTCGAAGCTGCCGGGCATTGCCGGCTATCGCGAGAAGGAGATGCGCCGCGATACCGACAAGCTGGTGCGCGATACGCTGGTGCGCGAGCTGTCGGAGCGCAGGACGAAGATCACCGCCATGCAGAACGACCTGCTGGCGGCCGGCGGACTGTTGTGGATGGACGACATCGAGCGGGTGGTCGGCCGGCTGCAACTGCTGATCGACCGCATCCGGACGGCCTCGTACGGCTATGCCGGCTTCTTCGACGTCCAGCGTGTGAAGGAGGACGCGCTGGACAGATTGGCCGAATTCGATCGGGCGCTGTTCGAAGAGCTGCCGCGGCTCGACACCGCCATCGAATCGCTGGCCAAAGCCATCGAGACGAACGAGGGCATCAAGGAGGCGGTGACGGCCGTGGGGAACATCCTGGCCCGACTCAACGAAACCTTCGGCAAGCGAACCGCAACGATGCGCGAGTCGTAATACGTCAAACGGCATACGTCAAACGTCATATGTCATTAGGAGGAACCCATGGCTCGGATTATTGATGTGATACAGGCGCCAGATCAGGCATTGGACCAGATGGTCTATCGCGTGCCCGAGACAGGGCCGGGCGATTTCCGCATCGGCTCGCAGGTGATCGTGCGCGAAAATCAGGCCGCGGTCTTTTACCGCGACGGCAAGGCGCTCGATACGTTCGGCCCCGGCCGGCACACGATCACGACGGCGAACATTCCGCTGTTGATCAACGTGCTGCAACTGGCCACGCGCGGACAGACCCCCTTCACCGCCGAAGTGTACTTCGTGAACATGCGCGATTTCATTGACATGAAGTGGGGCACCCAGGAACCGATCGCGCTGCGCGATAAGGACCTGGGATTGGCCCGGCTGCGTGCCAACGGCCGCTACAGCATGGCGATCACCGATCCGCAGCTCTTCGTGACCAAGATCGTCGGCACGCAGGGCCTTTATCAGACCAGCCAGATCACCGACTATCTGCGGGGGATCATCGTCAGCCGGCTGACCGACCTGCTGGGCGAAAGCAAGGCGGGGCTGTTCGATCTGCCGGCGCTGTTCGACGAGATGAACGCGGCCGTGCGCGTCAAGGTGGCCGAGGACTTCGCCGCACTGGGCATCACCGTCAAGGCGATGTACATCCAGTCCATCAGCCCGACCGAAGAGACCGCCAAAGCGATTGATGAACGGGCTTCGATGGGCGCGATCGGCGACATGCAGAAGTACCTGCAATTCCAGGCCGCGCGCGCGATGGGCGATGCGGCCAGGGCGGGCGGCGAGGCGGGCAGCGCGATGGGCACCGGCGTGGGCCTGGGCGCGGGCATCGGGGTCGGCGCGGGGATGGCCGGCATGATCAGCCAGGCGATCCAGGGTGCCGCGCAACCTCAACAGCCGGCGGCTCCGGCGGCCGGACCGGCCGCGGCCGCGCCCGAAGTGATGAACCTGGCCGAGGCCGCGGCCTACCTCAAGGTGAGCCAGCAAGATGTGCTCAACCTGATCACCTCTGGCCAGGTGAAGGCGAAGCAGATCGGCAGCGAGTACCGGATCTCCAAGAAGGTGTTGGACGAGTTCCTGGCCTCGTAAAAACAGTCCTCCTGGGCGGCTTTGCCGCCCAGGAGGACGCTAAACATATAGCAGTTCCCGACTCTCCGCAACCTCCATCACACCGCGACCGAGCGCTCCAGCCGATCCACCATGCCGGCCATCACCGCGAAGGCCGCTTCGACCGGCTCGGGCGTGAGCATGTCCACGCCGGCCAGGCGCAGGGCGTCTATCGGGTAAAGGGAGCCGCCCGCCTTCAAGAAGCCGAAGTACGCCTCCACCGCGGCCGGCGTCCCCTCCAGGATGCGCCGCGCCAGCGCGTGCGCGGCCGAGATGCCCGTGGCATACTGATAGACGTAGTAATCGGTGTACAGGTGGCCGAAGGTGGCCCAGATGATGCCCACCCGCGACCGATCCACCTCCACCTCGCCGCCGAAGCCCTCCGCGAACAGATCGGCGCACAGCGCGTTCATGTCGTCGGCCGAGAGCCCCTTGCCCTCCTCCTCCCGCCGATGGACCTCCAGCTCGAAGCGGGCCAGGGTCGGCATGATGAAGAAGTAGCGATAGAAGTTCGCCATCGCCTCTTCGACCACCTCGACCTGAAACGCGCCATCGGCCTTCTCCCGCAGCAAGTGCGCCCGCACCATCGCCTGGTGGAAGTTGGAAGCCGTCTCGGCCGCGAAGAGAGAGTAGCGGCTGTAGAGCACCGGCTGGTTCTGCCACGAGAGGAGCGAATGCATCGAATGGCCCAGCTCGTGCGCCAGGGTGCTCAGGCTGAAGATGTTGTCGTTGTAGCTCATCATGATGAACGGGTAGGTGCCGGGCCGGCCCATCGAGAACGCGCCCGACGCCTTGCCCTGACACGGATACACGTCTACCCAGCGCTCTTCCAGGCATCCCCGGCGGATCGTCGCCACATACTCCTGGCCCAGCGGCGCCAGGCCCTCGCAGATCCAATCCACCGCCTGCTCGTAGGGGATCGGCGTGCGCGCGGCGGTCAGCGGCGCCCACATGTCGTAGGGCTGAAGCTGCTCGACGCCGAGCGCCTTGCGCCGGACCGCGAAGTAGCGATGCCACACCGGCAGATGCGCACGGAAGGTATCTATCAGATTGTGAAACACCGCCACCGGGATGGCGTTCTCGAACAGCGCGGCTTCGAGGGTGGAAGCATGCCGACGCGCGCGCGTCATAAAGACGTTGGCCTTGATCGAGGTGATCAGGTTGGCCGCCAGGGTGTTCTTGAACGCCAGGTGCGCATCGTGAAAGCCCTCCCACGCCGTGCGCCGCACCTGGCGGTCGCTCTGCGAAAGAAGTCCCTGGAACGTCCCCTGCGTCACTTCGTGGCGCGTGCCGTCGCTCCCCACGGCCGGCGGGAACTTCAGGTCGGCGCCGGTGAGCATGTCCATGGTCATTTCCAGGTTGCGGAACGGATCGGCCACCAGGCCGAGCAGCTCCTCCACCTCGGCCGAGCGGATGTGGGCCTGTTTGCGGAACAGGTTGTCCACGTAGTGGCCCAGATACGCCAGCCGCGGCTCGTCGGCGATCCAGCGGCGCAACGTCTCCTCGCCGATGGCGAGCAGCTCGGGATCGAGATAGGCGGTGGCCGCGCGCACCCGGCCCATCAAGCTCTGGCTGCGGCCGGCCATGCGGGCGCCGGCCGGCGACGTGGTATCCACCTGGTACGACATGTGGGCATACACCATCACCCGGCCGACGCGGCGATTGATCTCCTGGATCGCGTCCAGGGCATCGGCCAACACGGTCGGGCCCTGGGACAGGCGGCCGGCGAACGCGGCCACGGCCGGCAGGCTTTCGGCGATGCTCGCGCACTCGGCCTCCCACGCCTCGGCCGTGGGGAAGACGCTTTCCGCGTTCCAGGTGTATTTCGGTTCGATCTCGCTATGCTTGCGAATCGCACGTTCTGTCATCTGAGCCCATCTCCCGCCATCCCTAATACGCCCGCGCGAAGATCGCCACCCGATCGGTGCGCTTGCCGGTGTAGAAGCAGATCCCTTCCCCTTCGGGCGCGTCGAACGGGTAGCAACGGATCGTCGCCTTCGTCTCTTCCTTGATGCGATCCTCGTCCTCGTCCGAGCCGGCCCAGTGGACGCGGATGAAGCCGCCCGGGCCGTCGAGCACCTGCTTGAACTCGTCGTAGTTCCTGACGGTACGGGTATTGGCCTCGCGGAACGCGGTGGCGCGCTGAAGCAGCGCGGCCTGGATCGTGACGAGCATATCGTGTGCGGCCTGGGCCACGCCGGCGGCCGGCACGCCGAACGTCTTGCCCTCCTTGCCCGGCATGTCGCGGCGGGCGAAGACGACCGCATTTTGCTCCACATCGCGCGGGCCGATCTCGATGCGCAGCGGCACCCCGCGCATCTCCCAATCGTTGAACTTGTAGCCCGCGCTCACCTCGTCCCGGTCGTCCAGCTTGACCCGAATGCCGGCGGCCTTGAGCGCGGCGGCCACCTGATGCGCGAACGCCAGCACCGGCGTCTTCTCCGCATCCTTGCGCCAGATCGGCACGATCACCACCTGGATCGGCGCGAGCCGCGGGGGAAGCACCAGGCCCTGATCGTCGCCGTGGGTCATGATGATGGCGCCGACCATGCGCGTGCTCAGCCCCCAGCTCGTGGTCCAGGCATATTCCATCTCGTTCTTCTGGTTCAGGAACTTGATGTCGAACGCCCTCGCGAAGTTCTGGCCCAGGAAGTGGCTGGTGCCCGACTGAAGCGCCCAGCCGTTGCCCATCATCGCCTCGATGGTGGTGCTGTAGATGGCACCCGCGAACTTCTCGCGGTTGCTCTTCTTGCCCTGGATGACCGGAATGGCCGCCTCGTTGATGGCGAAGTCCGCGTAGACGCCCACCATGCGATACGTCTCCTCTTCGGCCTCCTCGCGGGTGGCGTGCGCGGTGTGGCCCTCCTGCCACAGGAACTCGGTGGTGCGCAGGAAGAGCCGCGTGCGCATCTCCCAGCGCACCACGTTGGCCCACTGGTTGATCAGGAGCGGCAGGTCGCGATACGAGCGCACCCACTGGCTGTACATGTAGCCGATGATCGTTTCGGACGTGGGGCGGACGACCAGCGGCTCTTCCAGCTTCTCGCCGCCGCCGTGGGTCACCACGGCCAGTTGCGGCGCGAAGCCCTCCACGTGCTCGGCCTCCTTCTGCAGGAAGCTGAGCGGGATGAAGAGCGGGAAGTAGGCATTGACGTGGCCGGTCTCTTTGAAGCGCCGATCCAGGGCGGCCTGGATGTTTTCCCAAAGCGTATAGCCATAGGGCCGGATGACCATGCACCCCTTGACCGGCGAATAGTCGGCCAGCTCGGCCTTCTGTACGACATCCGTATACCAGCGCGAGTAATCCTCGCTGCGCGGAGTGACACCTTTCTCTGCCATGATTGCGTATCTCCAGATAGAAGTTTTTGATGGTGAAACGTGAAACGTAAAAACGTAAAACGTAAAACGTAAAATGTGAAGTCGGTTCTCGGTTGCCCTCTCACCCCGTCCGACTAACCCAGGGGTGGAGGGCCGGGAGGTATGGGGAGCGCGCTCAGGGCGGAAGGGACTTCGTCGGGGGTATGGACGATGCGGGCGAGCCGGGCAATGGATTCGCCCAGGTCGCTGTGGCGACGAAACGCGTCGACGATCGGCGGCCAGTCGGCGCCGAGCAGCACGAGCGGCTTGCCGGCCTGCGAGCGCGTCTGCAGCAGGCTCCAGGCCAGGGTCACTTCGGAAAGGGTGCCGATGCCCCCGCGCACGGCCACGAAGCCATCGGCCCGCTCGAACATGATCGCCAGGCGCTCCAGCAATGTGCGCGCCTTGATCTCCTCGCTCAACCAGGGGTTGGGGGGCAGCGGATCGAAGATCGCGCAGGTCACGCCGATCACGTGGCCGCCGGCCTCGGCCGCGCCGCGGCTGACGGCCGCCATGCTGCCGTTGTAGCCGCCGGTGAGCACCGCGTAGCCGGCCCGCGCGAGCACGCGGCCGAGCTCATACGCCTGCCGATAGAGGTCGCTCTCCTCGGCGCGGCGGGAAGAACCGAACACGGCGATCGTCTTCACACCCTCTGCTCCGTTGATCCGTCCTCAACTGCGGCGCACCAGCTCCCAGCCGCCCGTCTCCCACTGCGGGGCCAGCTCCAGCACCCGATAGCCGTACGTGTTGATGATGCGGGTGGCGCCGAAATCGGTCTCGGTGACATGGTTGCGGTTATAGATATGCGTATGGCCGTGAATCATCAGCGTCGGCCGGCAAATGCGCAACAACTGCAAGTAAGACACAAAGCCCTGATGCGGCAGGTCTTCGGCATCGTGGATGCCGCGCGGAGGCGCGTGCGTGATCAAAATGTCCAGATAGCGGCCATAGCGCAGCCGATTCCAGAGCAACCGGCGCAACAGGGAGAAGACCTGGCGGCGCATCTGAGCTTCGCTATACTGAAACGGCGCGCCGGGATGATACTGCCGACATCCTTCCAGCCCGGCCAACAACATCCCGCGATAGCGCACCGTGCGACCGTGCAGATCAACGCCCCACTCGTGCATCTCGCCCGTGTTTTCGGCGGGGGCCGCCAGCCGGCCGGATTCCGTCGTCGGCCGGTCGTGATTGCCGTGCACATAGAACAGGGGCGCATCCAACAGGCCCACGATGTACTCCAGATAGTAACCGGGCAGGTCGCCGCAACCGAGCACCAGGTCTATCTTGCCCACCCGCTCCCGCAGATACGGGCCATACAAAACCGGTTCGACTTTGTCGCTCACGCTCAGAATGCGCATGCTCGTCCGAATGGCAACGGTGAGATGCCCAGGCCGCCTCGCCTGCGCGCCCGGCTCGTGCCGACAAGTATATCACGGCCGACCGCGATGTGCAACGTTTTGCCGAACAGTACAGCAATTCCGGCCAATCAAGACCGCGCAGTATTTTGACAAAGCCCGCGGGCGATGCTAACATGATGGCGAGAATCCCACTCCGATATAGAAAGGGACATCGGCCGTGCTACGATGGTATGCGCTCAACACCAAGCCCCGGTCCGAAGCACGCGTGGCGCGCGCGTTGATGGTCCGCAACTATGAGATCTTCCTGCCGCTTCTGCCCGCCGCCGCCAACGAACCGATTCAGCCGCTCTTCCCGTCTTATCTCTTCGTGCACTGCGACCTGGAGGTCGTGAGCGTCGCCAGCCTGCAATGGATTCCCGGCCTGCGACGCATCGTTTCCTTCGATGGCCGGCCGGCCATCGTGCCCGATGATGCCATCGCGTTGATCCGCTCGCAGCTCCGCCAGATCGAAGCGCAGGGCGGCCTGCCCACCCATCACTTCAAGCCCGGAGACGAGGTGGTCATCGAGGAGGGGCCGCTGGCGGGCCTGCGCGGCATCTTCCAGGGGCCGCTTGGCCCGGCCGAGCGCGTCCACATCCTGATCCGCTTCCTGGGCGAGGTGAACCGCGCCGAGGTGCCCGTCTCCGTCTTGCGGCCGGCGCCCGAAGAGCCGGAGCGCCCCCTGCGACGCCGCGGGACGCGCGGCCATCAGCGCCGCATCAACTATCGGTCGCCGGCCGACAATGCGGCCGCGGAGAAGACGGATTTATTCACGTTGCCGTCATCATAATTCGGATCGGATTTGCACCTTTTGCTACTTCCTGTTATAATCTCGCCCGCGCCTGGCCGCAGAAAAGAGCGGGCAGATGGCTCTTCGCATGAGACGCAACTTGCTGTGGAAGCTGATCGGCGCGGTCGGCGCGGGCATAGGGGCGCCGTTGCTCCTCGCGCTGGTGGTGGGCTCGGTGTTCAACCGACCGTTGCTCGCCCTGTTGATCGGCAGCAGCATCGGCATCCTGGTGGGCACATGGCTGGTGGTGCGGATCACATCGCGTCAGTTGCAGGCATTGTCGTCTGGCGGCTCATCGCACGAGTATTCCGTAGCGGCGACTACGGAAAGGAGGATCGAGCGTAGTGTTGAAGAAACTGTTGACCGTTCGTAATCTGGTGATCCTTCTCGGGGTCGTGGCCCTGTTTGTCGTCTCCGGTTGGCTGGGCCTGAAAGTTCCTCCTCCCCATGTTGCTCTGGCGGCCGAGCCTCTTTTCCATATCGGCGGGTTCGCCATCACCAATGCCCTCTTGACCGGTTGGATCGTGATGCTCATCCTCATCGCGGCGGCCTTGCTCACCACGCGCAGCTATCCCAAAGACCTGGCGACCGCCTCCAACAGCGAGCTGGTGCCGGCCGGCATGTTTGCCAATTTCATCGAGTGGGTCGTCGAGGGGATGTATAATTTTTCGGCGGGCGTGGCCGGCCAATGGGTGTCGAAGTTCTTCCCCATCGTCATGACGATCTTTCTTTTCGTCGTGACCTCGAACTGGCTGGGACTGATCCCGGGCGTGGGGTCCATCGGGCTGTTTGAGCACCCCGAAGATCCGGCCATGCACGGCTACGTGGCGCACGGCGTCGTGATGACCGCCGAACAGGCGCACGACGGGGAAGGGGTGATCCTGGTGCCCCTTTTGCGGCCGCCTTCCACCGACCTCAACTTCACGCTGGCGCTGGCGCTCTCCTCCGTGCTGTTGACGCAGTATTGGGGCGTCAAGGCGCTCAATCTCGGCTACTTCCGCAAGTTTCTCGATCTGTCCGGCTTCAAGCAGGGTGCGTTCATGGGCGTCATCATGCTGTTCGTGGGCCTGCTGGAGCTGGTGGCGGAATTTGCCAAGATCATCTCTTTCGCTTTCCGTCTCTTCGGCAATATCTTTGCCGGCGAAGTCCTCCTCGCGGTGATCGCCTTCTTGATCCCGTTCATCGCGTCTTTGCCGTTCTACGGCCTGGAGGTCTTCGTCGGCTTCATCCAGGCGTTGGTCTTCATGATGTTGTCGCTGGTCTTCTTCACGGTCGCGACGATCGGCCATGGCAGCGAAGAGCATCACTGAGCCCGCGAGCAACCTGTAACGCAAGCCTCCGGCTTGCGTCCAATCGAGCAAATGCACAAGCCAGGGGCTTGTATGACATTTCATCACAAGGGGGACACATGGACGTTGAAGGACTGAAGGCTATCGGTGCAGCGCTCAGCATCGGTCTGGGGGCGATCGGCCCCGGCATCGGCATCGGCATCCTGGGCGCCAAGGCGATGGAAGCCATCGGCCGCAACCCGGAAGCGACCGGCGACATCCGCACGAACATGATCCTGGGGATCGCGTTCGCCGAAGCAGTCGCCATCTACGCGCTGGTCGTCGCGCTGATTATTAAGTTTGTCTGATAGTCATTTAGTCGTATAGTCGCATAGTCGCATGGTCGTATGGTCGTATAGTCCGTATGGCCGGATGGGCATCGTCCAGCGCAGTTCCCGATTGACTACCCAACTACCCGACTATCCGACCACTCGACTACTCGACTACTCGACTACCCGACTACTCGACTCAAGGGGAGGGGCCTTTGGAAAAGCTCGGCATCAACTTGGGACTGTTGATTTCCCAATTCATCAACTTCGCCCTCCTGGCCGCGTTGCTCTATCTGCTGTTGTACAAGCCGGTGTTGCGGATGTTGGCAGAACGCAAGGCACGCATTGCGGCCGGCATGGCCGACGCGGATGCCGCGCGCGCGGCCGCGGCCCGGGCGCAACAGGAGTACGACCGCAAGATCGCCGAAGCGCAGCGCCGGGCGCAGGAGATCATCGCCCAGGCCGCGCAGGCCGGCGAGCAGGTGGGCGCCGAGATCAAGGCCGAGGCGCAACGCGAGGCCGAGCTGATCCGCCAGCGCGCGCGCGAAGAAGCGGCCCAGGAAAGGGCGCACATCCTGGCCGAGGTGCAGAGCCAGATCGCCAGCCTCTCCATGGCCGCCGTCGAGCGCATCCTGGGCCAGGAAGTCGACGAGGCCACGCAGCGCCGGCTGATCAGCCAGTTCATCGCCGCCCTGGGTGAAACGCAATCATGAACACGCAAGATCGCGACCGGGCGCGTGCTTACGCGGAGGCGTTCTACGCCGCGGCCTTCGAGCGGTGGTTGGCCGCGCTGACGGAAGTCGCCGAGCGCCTGGCCCGCGAGCCGGGGTTGCTGGCCCGTGGCCAGGCCGATCAGGCCGAGTTCGTCGTCCGCAAGGAGCAGTTGGACCGGCTGTTGCCCGCGGACGTGGACCTGCCGGTGCGCAACCTGCTCTACACCCTGGCGCAACGCGGCGATCTGGGCCTGTTGCGCGAGGTCATTTTGTCGTTGCGCGCACGCGTAAAGCGCGGCAAAGAAGCGGCGATCCGCGCCATCGTCACCAGCGCAGTGCCCCTGACGCCGGAAGAGCAGGCCGCCCTCGCCCAAAAGCTCACCGCGCAATACGGCGCCGACCTGGAGTTCGAGTACCAGGTGGATCCGGCCATCCTGGGCGGCCTGATCGTGCGGGTGGGCGACAAGCTGATTGACGGCAGCGTCGCGAGCAAACTGGCCGCCATGAAACAGGCATTGGGCGTCGCCGCGGCGGAATAACCACCGCGCATTCGCAGCATGAGCAGTACGGGGAGTCATACATGGCCGTTCGTACAGAAGATCTGGTTGCGCAACTCAAACAGCAAATCCTGAGCTTTCAGGCGCCGACCCGCACGGTGGACATCGGCACCGTGCTCCAGGTCGGCGACGGCATCGCCCGCCTGAGCGGCCTGCCGAACGCGCGCGCAGCCGAGCTGGTGGAATTCGAAAACGGCACCCTGGGCATCGTCTTCAACCTGGAAGTGGACAACGTCGGCGTGATCATCATGGGCGAGAGCGCCGGCATCGCCGAAGGCCAGACCGTGCGCAGCACCGGCCGCATCGTCTCGGTGCCCGTCGGCAACGCCCTGATCGGCCGCGTGGTGAACGCCGTGGTCCAGCCGATCGACGGCAAGGGGCCGATCAAGTCGGACCGCTATCGCCCCATCGAGCGGATCGCGCCGAACGTCGTCACGCGCAAGAGCGTGGACACGCCCGTGCAGACCGGCATCAAGGCCATCGACGCGATGATCCCCATCGGCCGCGGCCAGCGCGAGCTGATCATCGGCGACCGGCAGACCGGCAAGACCGCGCTGGCCATTGATACGATCATCAACCAGAAGGGCGGCAACCTGATCTGCATCTACGTGGCCATCGGCCAGCGGCAGAGCCAGGTGGCCCAGGTGATCGCCACGCTGGAACGCCACGGCGCGATGGAGCACACGATCGTCGTGGCGGCCACCGCGTCGGAGCCGGCCGCGCTGCAATACATCGCGCCCTATGCCGGCTGCGCCATCGGCGAAGAGTTCATGGAGCAGGGCAAGGACGCGCTCATCATCTACGACGACCTGTCCAAACATGCCCAGGCCTATCGCCAGGTGTCCCTCCTGTTGCGCCGGCCCCCCGGCCGCGAGGCGTATCCCGGCGATGTCTTCTACCTGCACAGCCGCCTGTTGGAGCGCGCCGCGCGCATGGCGCCCGAATACGGCGGCGGCTCGTTGACCGCGCTGCCGATCATCGAGACCCAGGCCGGCGACATCTCGGCCTACATTCCGACCAACGTCATCTCGATCACCGACGGCCAGATCTTCCTGGAGAGCGACCTGTTCTACGCCGGCATCCGGCCGGCCGTCAACCCGGGCCTCTCGGTCAGTCGCGTGGGCGGCGCCGCGCAAACACGGGCCATGAAGCAGGTGGCCGGCCGCATGAAGCTGGAGCTGGCCCAATACCGCGAGCTGGCCGCCTTCGCGCAGTTCGGCTCGGACCTCGACCCGGCCACGCAGCGCCTGCTCGACCGCGGCCGACGCATCACCGAGATCCTGAAGCAGCCGCAATACCAGCCGATGCCGATGGAGAAGCAGGTGATGGTCTTCTTCGCCGTCACCAACAACTACCTGGACAAGGTGCCGCTGGAGAGGATTCGCGCCTGGGAAGAAGGGTTCCTGCGCTACATGGACGCCGCGCACCCGAACATCGGCCGCACCATCGCCACGACGAAGAAGCTGGACGAGGCCACGATCGCAGGGCTCCGGCTGGCGATCGAGGACTACAACAAGACGTTCGGGGTGTAACAGTCACTTTCGGGGACGGTGTATGCCCAGCACACGCGAAATCCGCCGCCGCATCCGCAGCGTCAAGAACATCGCCAAGGTCACCAAGGCCATGGAGACGGTGGCTGCCGCCAAGATGCGGAAGGCCCAACAACAGGTGTTGGCCACGCGGCCCTACGCGCAAAAATCGTGGGAGGTGTTGACCCACCTGGCCCGGCTGCCGAACACGACGGCGGCCCATCCGCTGCTCCAGAAGCGCGACGGCCACAAGGTGGGCCTCCTGTTGATCACGGCCGACCGCGGGTTGGCCGGCGCGTACAACAGCAACATGATCCGCACCGCGGCCACCCAGATCGCCGCGTGGCAGGCCGAGGGCAAAGAGGTGAGCCTGGTGACGGTGGGCCGCAAGGGCCGGGACTGGATGGCACGCCATGGCCCCCCGCAGAAGGCCGATTTCACCTTTGCCGACCTGGGGGGCCGACCTTCGGCGGCCGCGATCGGTCCGGTCGCCAGGATCGTCCTGGACGAATTCATCGCCGGCAACTTCGATACGGTCTATCTGGGCTATACGAACTTCATCAACACAGTGCGTCAGGAGCCGGTCATCCGTCAGCTATTGCCGATCACGCCGGCGACCGCGGAAACGCCGGGAACGGCCGACTACATCTTCGAACCCAGCCCGACGGCCATCCTGGACGAGCTTTTGACCGGCCTGACCGAACTGCAGATCTTGCAGGCGATCTACGAAGCGATCGCCAGCGAAGAATCGGCGCGCATGGTGGCCATGCGCAACGCCACGGATGCCGCCAACGATCTGATCGCCGACCTGACCCTTTCCTACAACAAGGCGCGGCAGGAAGCCATCACCAAAGAATTGCTGGACATCGTGGGCGGGGCCAACGCGCTCCGACAGGTCAGCTAAGACCATTGCGTTTGAACGGAGAAAATGAGCTATGGGCAAAAGCGGTGCGATCGGTAAAGTCGTCCAGGTCATCGGCCCGGTCGTAGACGTCGAATTCAAGCCGGAGGAACTGCCGGACATTTATGACGCGCTGGAGATCCAACGGGACGACGGCAGCCGGCTGGTCTGCGAGGTGCAGGGACAGCTCAGCGGCGGCTGGGTGCGCTCGGTCGCCATGTCGAGCACCGATGGCTTGCGCCGGGGAATGCCCGTCATCGCCACGGGCGGCCCGATCAAGGTGCCGGTGGGGCCGGGCACGTTGGGCCGCATCTTCAACGTCCTGGGCGAGACCATTGACTCGCCGGAGCCGGTCGAAGCAGCCGACTACTACTCGATCCATCGCCGGCCGCCGGCCCTGATCGAACAATCCACCCAGGCCGAGGTCTTCGAGACCGGCATCAAGGTGATCGACCTGATCGCTCCGTTCACCAAGGGCGGCAAGACGGCCATCTTCGGCGGCGCGGGCGTGGGCAAGACGGTCATCATCCAGGAGCTGATCCACAACATCGCCAAGTTCCATGCCGGCTACTCGGTGTTCGCCGGCGTCGGCGAGCGCAGCCGCGAGGGGAACGACCTCTGGCACGAGATGCGCCAGTCGGGCGTGATCAACAGCACGGTGATGGTCTTCGGCCAGATGAACGAGCCGCCGGGCGCGCGCCTGCGCGTCGGCCTGACCGGCGTCACCATGGCCGAGTATTTCCGCGACCAGGGCCGCGACGTGCTGCTGTTCATTGACAACATCTTCCGCTTCGTCCAGGCCGGCTCCGAGGTCTCCTCGCTGTTGGGCCGCCTGCCGAGCGCGGTCGGCTATCAGCCGACCCTCGGCACCGACATGGGCGAGCTGCAAGAGCGCATCTGCTCCACCAAGACCGGCTCGATCACTTCGATGCAGGCGGTGTACGTGCCCGCGGACGACTACACCGATCCCGCGCCGGCCACCACCTTCGCGCACCTGGACGCCACCATCACCCTGGAGCGCGCCCTGGCCGAACAGGCGCTCTATCCGGCCGTGGATCCGTTGGCCTCGACCAGCCGCATCCTCGATCCGCTGGTGGTGGGGCAAGAGCATTACGACGTGGCGCGCGCGGTGCAGCGCACCCTGCAACGCTACAAGGACCTGCAAGACATCATCGCCATCCTGGGGGTCGAGGAACTGAGCGAAGAGGACCGCCTGACCGTGGCGCGGGCGCGCAAGATCCAACGCTTCCTCACCCAGCCGATGTTCGTGGCCGAAGCGTTCACCGGACAGCCGGGCGTGTACGTCAAGCTGGAAGACAACGTGCGGGGGTTCAAGGCGATCCTCGAAGGCCAGCACGATGACCTGCCCGAGCAGGCGTTCTACATGGTGGGCACCATCGAGGACGCGGTGGCGAAGGCCAGGACGCTGTAGCGCCGCAGCGCGCGGCGGCCCGTCTTCGACGAACGCCGCGCGAGCAGAGAGACGAGACGTCTCGGGAAATCGTACCATGTCTACCATGCGGCTTGATTTCGTTTCGCAGGATCGCCTGATCTTCTCCGGCGAGGTGAGCGAGGTGTTGGCCCCGGGCAGCGAAGGCCAGCTGGGCATCTTGCCCCGACACGCGCCGCTGTTGACCGTGCTGGCGCCCGGCGAGATCGTCGTAAAGATCCCCGGCCAGGAGGACCTCTATTTCGCCGTCAGCGGCGGATGGATGGAGGTGCTGCCGGATCGGGTGACGATCCTGGCCCGTTCGGCCGAGCGCTCGGACGAGATAGATCTGGAGCGGGCCGAGGCCGCCCGACGCCGCGCGGAGCAGCGCCTGCGCGAGCGGCCGGCCGGTGTGGATCTGGAGCGCGCGCTGTACGCCCTCAAGCGCTCCCGCATCCGCCTGAAGGTGGCGCAACGTCGTTCCGGCTGGCGGCCGGTGGGGCCTTCGGCCGACCAGACGCTGGAGTCCGCACAGGAAAAATGACCGGGCCGACGCGAACAGGCAACGTGCGATGCATGTCGGTTGCATCGCACGTTTTGTTTTTTGCGCAGCCCCCTTCTTTCGCATATAATCTACCTATCTGAAGCGCCGCGCGCCGGTGCGCGCGGCGCCCTTGCCAGGAGCTTTCATGTTTGAACGACAGATCGGCATTGATCTCGGCACGGTGAACGTGCTGGTCTATGTGAGCGGCCGCGGGATCGTGTTGCGGGAACCCTCGGTGGTGGCCATCTCGATCCGCGATAACAAGATCGTGGCGGTGGGCCAGGAGGCGCGCGAGATGATCGGCCGCTCGCCGGAGAGCATCGAAGTGGCGCGGCCCATGCGCGAAGGGGTGATCGCGGACTATGTGGTGACCGAGGCGATGTTGCGCTATTTCATCCGCAAGGTGGTGGGCCGCAATCCGCTCTTCAAGCCGCGCGTGATGATCAGCGTGCCGCGCGGGGTGACCAGCGTCGAGAGCCGCGCGGTGCACGATGCCGCGATGCAGGCCGGCGCCAAAGAGGCGTATCTGATCCCCGAGCCGCTGGCGGCCGCCTACGGCGCAGGGTTGCCCATCGGCACGCCCACCGGCAACATGGTGGTGGACATCGGCGGCGGGACGACCGAGGCGGCCGTGGTTTCGATGAACGATATCGTGGTGTGGAGCAGCGTGCGCGTGGGCGGCATCCGCACCGATGAGGCCATCATCAATTACGTGCGCAAGAAGTACAACCTGATCATCGGCGAGCAGACCGCGGAGGAGATCAAGATCCAGATCGGCAGCGCGTTGCCGTTGCCCGAAGAGCTGTCCCTGGAGGTGCGCGGCCGCGATCAGGTGGCCGGATTGCCCAAGACGATCACCCTCACCTCCGGCGAGATCACCGAGGCGATCGCCGAGCCGCTCGCTTCGATCATCAGCGTGGTCAAGCAGACGCTGGAGAAGACGCCGCCCGAGCTGGCGGCCGACATCATAGATCGGGGCATGGTGTTGAGCGGGGGCGGCGCGCTGTTGCGCAACATGGACCGGCTCCTGACGAAGGAGACCGGCGTGCCTTGCTTCGTGGCCGAGCATCCCATGGCCTGCGTCGCGCTCGGCGCGGGCAAGGCGCTCGAGAACTACCACATCATGCGCCGGAGCCTGCCCACGGTGTGAGGCCCGCCCGGCCGCGATAAAACGCCTTCATTTGGCGCGCGCCCTGATCTGCGCCAGGGCCGCCAGCGCGGCCTTGCGCACTTTGCTCTTCGGATCGCTCCTGGCGGCGGCTTCGAGCGCGGCCAGGACGGTGCGGTCGCCGATGCGGGCCAGGCTCTGCGCGGCGGCCTCGCGCGCCATGCTGCCCGGATCGTGCGCCAGCCGGTCGCACAGGTCGGGCAGGGCCGCGCGATCGGCCAGGTCGCCGAGCGCCAGGAGCGCCGCGGCCCGCACGCGCACATCCTCGTGGGTGAGCGCGTCGCGCAGCGGTTCCAGGGCGGCCTTCTCTCCGCAGCGGCCCAACCAGCGCGCCGCCCTCTGCGCGGCCTCGACATCCTCGCCGTAGAGCTCCTCGACATAGGATTGCAGCTCGGCCGTGCCCACCGGCGCCGCGGGCCGCGCCACCGCGCGGCCGCGTTCGGCGGCCAGGAAGCCCTGATAGATGTCGGCGAACGCCGGATCGCGCGGGTCGGGCGTCGGCTCGGCGGGTTCATCGGGAACGGGCTCCGCTCTGCGCGTCAGCTTGAGGCTGAAGTCGCCGGCGCGCAGCACGCTCGCACCGAGCGCCTGCACCCGGCGGATCAGCTCCGCATCGTTGGTCACGACGGCGTATTGGCCGGGTTGCGGCCGGCCGCGCAGATACTCCACGATCGCGTCGTCGGCGGTCTGGCCTGCACCGGAGAAATGCACCGCGATGCCCGGACTGGACAGGCGGGCCGCGCGGCCGGCCGGCACGGGCAGCTCGCCGCTGTCGAAGAATACGACCATGTCTTGGCCGGTGAACGACCGATAGGCGCGCAATCGCGCCAGAAGCCGGGCCTCGTCTTCCGGATCGTTCAATTGGATGTCGGGCAACACGCCGATCAGGTTGTGCCCGTCTATGATCAGAGCCATCGGCCGATCCATGTCCCTCCCGCGGCGGCAAGCCGTTGCGCGTTGACGCTATCCGTAGTGTATGCTATGATGCGCTTGAAGTCAATCTTCCCTGGGGTGATTCGTCCATGAAAGTGATGTTGGCCCAACTCAACCCGACCATCGGCGACTATGCCGGCAACCTGGCGAAGGTCGAGCAGACCCTGGCCGCGGCCGAGGCGGCCGCGGCCGATCTGGTCGTGTTTCCCGAGCTGTTTGTCTGCGGCTACCCGCCGCGCGACCTGTTGGAGCGCGCCTGGTTCGTGCAGCAGGCGCAGGAAGCCGTCGCGAAGCTGTTGGCCATCTCGCAGGCGCATCCGCACCGGGCGTTTCTGGTGGGCGCGCCGTTGCCCACGGGCCGGCCCAACGGCAAGGGGCTCTACAACGCTGCGCTCTTGATCCAGGCCGGCCGCGTGCTGTTCCAGCAGAACAAGTCGCTCTTGCCCACTTACGACGTATTCGACGAGGCGCGCTACTTCGACCCCGCGCCGGCCATCGCCACCGTGCCGTTGGGCCGCGAGGTGTTGGGCATCACGATCTGCGAAGACGCGTGGACCGACCCGGAGCTCTGGCTGCGCATGCCTTATGACCGGGATCCGGTGGCCGAGCTGGCCGCGGCCGGCGCTACCGTGCTGATCAACATCTCGGCGTCTCCTTTCTGGGCCGGCAAGGAACAGATCCGCTTCCGGCTGGTGAGCGGCCACGCGGCGCGCCATCGGCTGCCGTTCATCTTCGTGAACCAGGTCGGCGCCAACGACGAGCTGATCTTCGACGGCCGGAGCCTGGCCGTGGATTGCGCCGGCCGGCCGTTGGCCGTCCTCCCTGCATTCCAGGAGCACGTGGAGATGGTAGACCTGACGCCGGAAGCCGTCCCTGTCCGGCCCATTTCCTACGCGCCGCAGCCGATCATCGAGTCGGTATACGAGGCGCTGTTGTTGGGGATTCGGGATTACATGCGCAAGACCGGCTTCCGGCAGGCGGTGGTGGGGCTTTCGGGCGGCATTGATTCGGCCGTGGTGGCCGCGCTGGCCGCGGCGGCGCTGGGCCCGGAGAACGTGCTCGGCGTCACCATGCCTTCGCGCTTCTCTTCGGCGGGCAGCGTGGCCGATTCGCGGCAGCTCGCGGCCAACCTGGGCATCCGCTTTCTGATCATCCCGATCGCCGAGGTCCACGAGGCGTATTTGAGGGTCTTGACGCCGTTCTTCGAGGGCCGGCCGCCGGACATCACCGAGGAGAACATCCAGGCGCGCATCCGCGGCAACTACCTGATGGCCCTTTCGAACAAGTTCGGCTACCTGGTGCTCACCACGGGCAACAAGAGCGAGCTGGCTGTGGGCTACTGCACGCTGTACGGCGACATGAGCGGCGGCCTGGCGGTCATCGCCGACGTGCCCAAGACGATGGTGTATGAGCTGGCGCGCCACATCAACCGCCACGGCGAGATCATCCCGGCGGCCTGTTTGACCAAGCCGCCTTCGGCCGAGCTGCGACCGAACCAGACCGACCAGGACACCCTGCCGCCCTATGAAATCCTGGACGGCATCCTGAAGCTGTATGTGGACGAAGGCCGTTCCCGGGCCGAGATCGTGGCCGCGGGCTACGATCCGCAGACGGTGGCCTGGGTGCTGCGCACGGTGGACCGCAACGAGTACAAGCGCTGGCAGGCCGCGCCGGGGTTGAAGGTGACGTCCAAGGCGTTCGGCACGGGCCGGCGGATGCCGGTAGCCGCGCGCTACGCCGCGTGAGCGCGAGTCAGGAGGTAGATCTCGATGGCCGGTCAAACGATGCGTGATCCATCCGCTGTTTATGTGCGCAATACGGAGATTCCGACCTTTTTCGGACAACCACTACTAAAAGGGAGCTATGCCGAAATCGACGAGGGGTGCCTTGACCCCCAAATGCCCGTTTTGTTTTACTCGCATCCTCATGGGGAGATTTGGGTCGGCGATGCGGTCGCTTGGTTGCAATCACTGCCGGCGGAATCGGCCGACTTGATCTTCGCCGATCCACCTTACAACATCGGCAAGGCCGAGTGGGACTCATTTGAATCCCAGCAACAATACATTCAATGGTCGCTGCAGTGGATCGAGCAGGCCGCCCGGATCCTCAAACCAACCGGCACCCTGTATATATGTGGGTTTTCCGAAATCCTGGCCGATCTCCGATTGCCTGCCGCACGTTTCTTTCAAGGCTGTCGGTGGTTGGTGTGGCATTACAAAAACAAAGCCAATCTGGGAAACGATTGGGGCCGTTCGCACGAAAGCATCCTACACTTTCGCAAAAGTCGCCAGTTCACCTTCAACGTAGATGACGTGCGCATCCCTTACGGGAATCATACTCTGAAATACCCGGAGCATCCTCAGGCAGAGACGAGTCAGTATGGGCGGGGTGATGGCAAAGGTCACCTGTGGCGGCCGCATCCGCGCGGCGCTAAGCCAAAAGATGTTATCGAAGTTCCTACGACCTGCAATGGCATGCATGAAAAGACGCCACATCCGACCCAAAAGCCGGAGGAGTTGTTACGCAAAATCATTCTGGCATCTTCCAATCCCGGAGACCTGGTGATAGATCCCTTCCTGGGTTCCGGTACAACCGCTGTAGCAGCCGAGCAGCTGGGTCGTCGTTGGAAGGGCGTAGATATTTCGCTGGAATATTGTCGTTGGGCGGCCCGACGTATTGAGCTAGTCGAGGATTGGCCCGTGGAAAAGTGGATCGAGTACGATATGCAAAATGCAGAGCGCAGAAAGGCCATCCGATGACTCAGATTACCCTCGGCGATCTGCAGGAAAGCGTGCGAGATCGCTCGGCGTTTACTTCGCTGGCGGACTACTTTCTCTTCAGCAAGGCTTTTCTCGGCCTAATCGAGCGAGATCATCCCACGCGCATTGTGTCGCCGACGCAACCGAATTATGTCTTCTTTCAGTATGGCAGCGATTTCGGCCATAAGATTACCCGGCCGTTGAATGCCGATCTGCTCATAGGATCTGAAACGGATCTTATGACAGAATATGAGCGTTTCATGACGTTCCTGTCCGACCTCCGACGTCATCAGGAAATGGCCTGCGAACCAATCGCCCGACAAAAATACCTGGCGTCACGGCCCGTGAATCGAATGATTTATACCTTTCAGCAAGCGATTGGATGCATCTGTGTCACCTTCGATGACACAAATCAATCTCGCAAGCGGGCCGGCCAGCTTTTCGAGTCGCTGGTGAAACTGGTTATTCAGGAAGTAGGTGTGGAATGCGAACCCCGCACGATCAACCTTCCGATTCCAGACTATACGGGCTATGAGATGTCTTATGAGCTTGACCTGGTTTTCTCGCGCCACCATGCCATCCTGGCGTCGGAAACCAGGGTGATCCATCCCTCCGAAGTGATCGGATCGGTCAAGACCACCAGCAAAGACCGTATAGACAAGATCTTCCTTGACAAATATCTATTGACCAAATTCCTCGGCCGGAATGTGCCGGTCATAGCAATCTTCCTTCATGATGTCCAACGGGCCCGGCGAGGCAACAGCATCTTCGGCATCAATTCTACCTTCAAGACGAACCATTTCCTGGGCTATAGTGTGGCGCTCAATCGGCTCGACGGAGTTTATTACGTGGATCCTCGACCCGAAATGCTCGTGAATCCACGGCTGAATGAGCAGATTTTTGAGTTTCAGCAGTTTCTGACTCGCGATCTATGGTCGCTTACGCGCGGTTGAAGTATGACAGCCAGATTGGAGGACTTATGAGGGTAAGAAACCTGAGTGTCTGGTCGGCTGTGCTGCTGGTGCTCTTGTTGATCGTGGGCCGGGCGAGCGCCCAGGCCGGCGCGGCCGTCAAGCTGGCGATCTTCAAGGGGCCGGTGACGCCGGTGCTGGCATCCTATCTGGATCGCGCGATCGCGGCCGCCGAGGACGCCGGCGCGCCGGCCGTGATCCTGCAACTGGATACCCCCGGCGGCTCGGTGGACATCACCAAGGAGATCGTGCAGCGCATGCAGGCGGCCACCGTGCCGGTGATCGTCTACGTCGCGCCGGCGGGCGCGCACGCGGGCTCGGCCGGCACCTTCATCACGCTGGCCGGCCATGCGGCGGCGATGGCGCCCGGCAGCAGCATCGGCGCGGCCAGCCCGGTGGGCGCCGAGGGGGCCGATCTGCCCGAGACGTTGAAGGCCAAGGCCACCAACATCCTGGTCGCCGACATCAAGAACCTGGCCGCCCGCCGGGGCGAAAAGGCCGCGGCGTGGGCCGAAAAGGCGGTCGCCGAAGCCGCTGCTGCCACCGCCGACGAAGCGCTCGCCCTGGGGGTGATCGACGCGATCGCCCGCGACGTGCCCGAGCTGCTCGCCAGGTTGGACGGCAAGACCGTGACGGTGCAGGGGAAGACCGTGACGTTGCAGCTTGCCGGCCGGCCGGTGGAGGAGATCCCGCTCAATCCGCTGGAAAGCCTGCTGAACACGATCACCAACCCGGCCATCGCCGCCATCCTCCTCACCATCGGCCTCAACGCCATCCTGTTCGAGCTGTCCAATCCGGGCGGGTGGGTGGCGGGGGCCATCGGCGCGGTGTGCCTGCTGCTGGCGTTCTACGCGCTCGGCACCCTGAACGCGAACTGGACCGGCCTGGGGTTCATCGTCCTGGCCTTCATCCTGTTCGTGCTCGACATCAAGGCGCCGACCCACGGCGTGCTGACGATCGCCGGGATCGCCAGCTTCGTGTTCGGCGCCTATCTGCTCTTCAACACGCCCGAGCTCTCCGTGCCGTGGGCCACGATCATCGGGCTGGCGGTCGTTACGGCCGGCTTCTTTGCGTTTGTGATCGCCAAGGCGCTGTGGGCGCAACGCCGGCCGCCCGCCACCGGCAGCGAAAGCCTGATCGGCGCGACGGCCGTGGTGCGCCAGGCCCTGGAGCCAGAGGGCATGGTCTTCGTGCAGGGCGAGCTGTGGCGCGCGCGCGCCGAGTCGGGGCCGATCGGCGTCGGCGAACGGGTCATCGTCACCGGCCAGGAAGGATTGACGTTGCGGGTGACCAAGGAATGAGGGAATAGAGAACAGGCTACTGCTCGGCCGGTGCCGGCTCCTCTCCGGGGAGTTCCGGCTCGCCGGGGGGCTCTTTTCCGGCCGGCTCTTCCGTTTCCGGCTCCTCTTCCTTCGGCTTCTTCTCCCGCTCGTTGTTGCGTGACGACTGGCCGAACTGTTGTAGCTGTTCGGCTAGCTCGCGCAGACGGCGGTCCACCCGACCGTTGACCGAGTCGGCCGGATAGGCGCCATCGGGCCCGCGCTCGCCGGCCGGTACGCCGGTCAGGATCTCGATCCCCTCGTCCACCGTCCGCACGGGATAGATGTGGAACCGGCCCTGGGCGACCGCTTCGACCACATCTTCGCGCAACATCAGGTTGGCCACGTTGGCGGCCGGCACGATCACCCCCTGTTCGCCGGTGAGCCCGCCCGGCATGGCCCGACACACGTCGAAGAACCCCTCCACCTTGAGGGTCGCGCCGCCGATGGCCTGGATCTCCCCGCGCTGGTTGACCGAGCCGGTGACCGCGATCCCTTGTTTGATCGGCAGGTCGGCCAGGCTGGAAAGCAGCGCGTACAGCTCGGTCGCCGAGGCGCTATCGCCGTCTATCCCCTCGTAGGACTGCTCGAACGCGATACTGGCCGAGAGGCTGAGCGGCTTATCCTGCGCAAAGCGGCCGCCCAGGAAGCCGGAGAGGATCAACACCCCTTTGTCGTGCGTGCGGCCCGAGAGCCGCGCCTCGCGCTCGATGTTGATCACGCCGGCCCGGCCCTGAAACACGCGCGCGGTGATGCGCGTCGGCCGGCCGAAGGCATAATCGCCCAGCTCGACGACCGCCAGGCCGTTCACCTGGCCCACGACCGCACCGGTCACATCCACCATGATCGTGCCGTCGGTGATTGCCTCGCGCAGCCGCTCCTCGTACAGGTTCGAGCGATAGATGCGCTCGTTGATCGCCCTGGTCACGTCCTCGGCGATCACCAGGGTGCGGCCGGCGCGGCCGGCCCAGAACGATGCCTCGCGCACGATGTCGTTCACGTGCGCCAGCCGGGTGGTGAGCTTGCGCTGGTCTTCCACCAGCCGGCCGGCGTACTCGATCACCTTGCCGACCGCGCTGATGTCGAAGTGGAGCAGCCCTTCATCCTCTACGCGGTTGCGGATGAACTGCGCCAGCCGCGTCTCGTTCTCGGCCGTCCAATCCATCTCGAACGCGAAGTCGGCGCGCACCTTGAACAGCTTCTCGAACTGCTCGTCGTAGGCGTAGAGCAGGTAATAGGTCTCCGGATCGCCGATCAACACCACCTTCACGTCGAGGGGGATCGGCTCCGGGCTCAGGGTGGCGGCCACCAGCACGCCGGTCTGCACGCCCTCTTCGATGCGGATGCGGCGGTTGCGCAGCGCCTGTTTGAGCGCCTCCCAGGCGAGCGGCTGGCGCAACAGGACGCGCGCGTCGAGCACCAGGTAGCCGCCATTGGCCCGGTGGAGCGCGCCCGCCTTCACATGGCGATAGTCGCTGACCAGCGTGCCCAGCTCCGCGCGCATCTCCACGCGGCCGATGAGATTCGCATAGGTCGGGTTCGTCTCCACGACGACCGGCGCGCCGCGCAACCCGCTGTTGTCCACGATGACGTTCAGGCGATATTGATCGAGCGGCGTATCCGCGCGCGGCTGCACCCAGGGCGGCCCGGCCTCCTCGCTGCCGTCCTCTCCTTCCTGGGGCGTCTCTTCGGCCGCGCCGGGCTTGACCTTGAAATCGTCGGCGTGTTCGGCGATATGCGTCTGCACGCCGGCCAGATAGGCGAGCACGTCGGGCCAATCCCGGTATTCGGCGGCCAGCTTCTCGAAGGTCGGCCGGATGGTGCGGGCCACGACCTCCTGATCCAGGTTGGCCAGTTGCTCCTGAGTCGCCTCTTCGAGCTCGCGCAGTTGCCGCATGACGCGCTCCAATACCTCTTGCAAGGCCTGGCCCCGTTCGCTGAGCGCGATCTTCTCCGCGTCCGACAGCTTGTTGAACTCTTCTTCGGTGAGCGGCCGGCCGTTGCGCGCCGGCGCGATGCCCAGCCCGGTGGGCAGGTTGACGAGCGCGAAGCCCTGTTGGCGCACCGTTGCGTCCAACTGGCGCAGGCGCTGATCGCGCTGCTCTGCCCACTGACGGCCGATCGCGTTGCGATGCTCGGCATATTGATCGCTGGCGAAGGTCTTCGGCAGGACCTCGGCCAGATTCGCCAGCGCCGCGTCCATCTGATCGCGCAGCCGCGCGCCCCCACCCGGCGGCAGGCGAATCGCCTTCGGGTGATCGGGGTCCTTGAAGTTGTGGATGTAGCCCCAATCGGGGGGAACCGGCCGGCCGGCCGCCCAATCTTCCAGAAAGTGCGTGATGGTGGTCGTCTTGCCGGCGCCGGCCGGGCCCATGGCGAAGATGTTGTAGCCCGGATAGGGCATTTCGATCCCGAACTGGATGGCGCGCGTGGCGCGCTCCTGGCCGATGATCCCTTCCAACTCGGGCGCCTCGGCGGTGGTGGCAAAGGCGAAATGCGTCGTGTCGCAACGGCGCCGCAACTGTTCTGCCGTCAATTCGCGGGGAGACATGGGTTGCTCCAAAAAGAAATGCTCGCTTTCGATGGCTTGCTTGCGACGAATTGTAACGCAAGATGCGCCGAAAACATAATTGCCCGGTTGCGCTGGTCGACCAGGTTGGGCTTCGAGGCTTTTCGTGATATACTCTTGCTCGCCGGTTGCCTGATCGCAATTCAACCAAGGAAGGAGGGCCCGCATGAAGTTCGTCGCTTGTGTCAAATTGACCCCCGACACGGAGCAGTTGGCCGACGTGCGGCCGGAAGATGTCGGCTCCGGCGATCTGGGGGTCACCATGGTGCTCAATCCATGGGATGAGTTCGCCGTCGAAGAGGTGTTGCAGCTTCAGGATCGTTTCGGCGGCGAGGGGGCCGTCGTGACGGTGGGCGGCGCAGAGGCGGTAGAGGCTCTGAGGCGCGCCGTGGCGATGGGCATCGAGGAAGCGCTGTTGCTTTCCGATCCCCTGTTCGAGGGGAGCGATGCCTGGGGCGTCGCGCGTATCCTGGCCCAGGCGATCAAACGGATGGACGAAGTGACCCTGGTCTTGACCGGCCGCCAATCGGTGGACGGCAACAGCGGCCTGGTTGGCCCGGGACTGGCCGCCAGTTTGGGCGTGCCGTTCGTCTCGCAGGTGGCCAAAGTGCTGGAGGTGACCGAAGGAAGCGCCACGGTCTTGCGGGCGCTGGACGAAGGGGTGCAAACCGTGCGCGTCAAGACGCCCGCCGTGCTTGCGGTGAGCAAAGAGATCAACGAGCCGCGCTATCCGAACTTCATGGGCATCCGCAAGGCCTCCCGTATGCAAATCCCGGCGCTGAAGGCCGCGCAGCTGCCTGGCCTTGATCCGAAGCAGGTGGGCGAAGGTGCCGCGCTGATCCGCTGGACCAACCTGCGCAAGCCGCCGGCGCGCGTCGGCAAGTGCGAGTTCATCCAGGGCGCCACCGTTGCCGAGACGGCCAGCATCCTGGCCGACAGGCTGATCGCCGAGAAGGTCATCTGAAAGGAGCGAGGAAATGAGCGTGCTTGTTTACATCGCCCAAAATCAGGGCCAGGCGAAGCCGGTATCGTGGGAGATCATGGGGAAGGCACGCGCGCTCGCCGACCGCCTGCACGTGCCCCTGATCGGCCTGGTGATCGGCCACGGGGTCGGCGAGGTGGCGGCCGAGGCCATCGCCTACGGCGCGGACAGGGTGCTGGTGGCCGATGGTCCGGCCTTCGCGGCGTTCCGGGCTTACGCCTATGCCGATGCGCTGAAAGCGGCCATCGCCGCGGCGCAGCCGACGATCATCCTGGCGCCGGCCAGCGCCGGCGCGCGCGATGCGGCCGCGCTCGCCGCGTGTCAGCTCGGCATCGGCCTGGCCGCCGAATGCCAGGATCTCGACCTGGACGCGGACGGCAACCTGGTGGCCGAACGGCCGATCTTCTCCGGCAACATCCTGACCACGGTCACCTTCAAGGCGAAGCCGCAGATGGCGACCGTGCGCAGCCGCAGCTTCCCGCTGCCGACGAAGGCGATGGGCCGGTCGGGCGAGATCGCGGCGCTGGCCGTGAACTTGAGCGAGCTGGCGGAACAGGAGGAAGTGTTGGGCTTCGAGGCCGCGGAAGCGGGCGAGGTCGGCGTGGAGAACGCCAGCATCATCGTCTCGGGCGGCCGGGGCGTCAAGGGGCCCGAGGGCTTTGCGCCGCTGCGCGAGCTGGCGCGCGTCTTGGGCGCAGCGGTCGGCGCATCGCGCGCGGCCGTAGATGCCGGTTGGATCCCCTATCCGCACCAGGTGGGGCAAACGGGCAAGACCGTGCGCCCCGACCTGTACATCGCGTGCGGCATTTCGGGCGCGATCCAGCATCTGGCCGGCATGAGCAACGCCAGGGTGATCGTGGCCATCAACAAAGATCGAGATGCGCCCATCTTCGGCGTGGCGCGCTACGGCGTGGTCGGCGACCTGTTCGAGGTGGTGCCGGCGCTCACGGAGGCGTTCAAGGCGAAGCTGGGCCGGCAGTAGGGGGACGCGGGGGGCCGTCCACGAATGATCTCACGAATGCACGAATAGTAAGGACGCGCGGCCGCGCCGATGTCATTCGTGTATTCGTGCTCCGATTCGTGGACGGCGCACGCGTGCCGCAACGGACCAAAATCACCCTGGCGGTGCGTTGACAAGTCTTGCAGCTTACGTTATAATAGCCCTGTCATTGCACGGCTATAAGTTTCTCTGCAATACACGGTTTGTTGGCGCTACGCACACGTAACAGGCCTTGGTCCAGGTCCATCGTTCCGTCCGTCGAGCTCTTCCTGGCGCCACTACGCTCAGCGGCCTGCTGAACGGCAGGTTGCTGGATGATCTTTTTGCGGTCGAAGGCCCGGCTGCTACGCCAGATGGATGCGGTGCAACAGCCGGCCTTTTTTCGTTTCAGGGGTAGGCCCTGAAAAACGTCATTCTTATCGTGTGGAGGTTCTTTTCCCATGAGTACGATTTTGCCGCCGACCAAGCCCCCGGCTGAGGTCCATCCGATGCAGGCCCTGTTGGATCAGGGTGGGTACGACATGCCCCAACGCGGGGACATTCGCGAAGGCACGGTCCTTTCCGTTTCGCCCCAGGAGATCGTCATAGACCTGGGCCTGAAACGAGAAGCGATCATCCCGGCCAATGACCTGGCGCGGGTAGACAAAAATGTCCTTGCGGAGGTGGTCGTAGGTTCCACCTGGCCCGTCTACATCCTGCAACCATCGGATCGGGAAGGGAACCTGATCGTTTCGCTCTCGCGCGCGCTCCAGGAGAAGGACTGGCTGGTGGCGCAGCAGATGATGGAGAAAAACGAGATGTTCGAGGCGCAGGTCAGCAGCTACAACGCCGGCGGCCTGGAGGTCATCTTCGGCAAGCTGCGCGGCTTCGTGCCGGCATCGCACATCTCCACCCTGCCGCGCGCGGCCACGCCCGAGGAGCGCAAAGCGCAACTGGCAGCCTATGTCGGCCAGAAGATCCCCGTCAAGATCGTCGAGGTTGATCGCCGCAAGCGTCGCCTGATCATGTCGGAGCGGGCCGTGCATCGGCGCTGGCAACGCGAACATCGCAAGCAACTGCTCGAAGAGATCCAGCCGGGCGAGATCCGCACCGGCATCGTCCGCAGCCTCTCCAACTTCGGGGTATTCGTAGACATCGGCGGGGCCGACGGCCTGATCCATATCTCCGAGCTGGCCTGGTTCCCCGTCTCGCATCCGAGCGAAGTGGTCAAGGTCGGGCAACAGGTGCAGGTCAAGGTCTTGCGCGTGGATAAGCAGCGCGAGCGCATCGGCCTGAGCTTGAAGCGCGTGCAACCCGATCCCTGGACCACCGCCCAGGAGGACTACAAGGTCGGGGAGTTGGTCGAAGCTGTGGTCACGCGGGTCAGCGATTTCGGCGCGTTCGTGCGCCTGCGCACCGGCGTCGAAGGCCTGCTTCACGTCACCGAGATGGCCGACATCCGGCCCGACCACCCGCAGAGCCTGGTGTCGCCGGGCGACCTGCTCTTGCTGCGCGTGTTGCGCGTGGAGCCCGAGCGGCGGCGCATCGGGTTGAGCCTCCGCCAGGTGTCGGAGACCGAATGGGCCGAGTGGGCTGCGAGCTATCGCGAGAAGCACGCCGCGGCCCAGGCCGAAGCCGAACGGGCGGCCGCGGCCCAGGCTGAAGCCGAACAGGCCGAGGCGTTCACGGCCCTGGCCGGCGAAGAGGAAGAGGTTCCGGACATCCCGGCCGAAGAGATGGCCATGGCGTTCGAGGCCGAACCGGCCACCGCGGATGACGCCGCCACCGATGAAGGACGCAACGACTGAGTGAAAGCTGCGCTGCACAGCGAGTTGTGGGGACATGGACGTGGCCGGCCAGGGCGGGTGGCGTGCATCCTGTGCCGGCCGCGCCAGGTGAAAAAACGAAGCCAGCTCAAAATGACAGTCCAGGAAGATTCCATCGCGGAAGCACGGGCGCGCCTGTTAGCCGAGCGCGCCGAAGTGCTCAACGAAGTTGAAACGCTGCGTTCCCGGCTGGAAGCCAAAGGGGACTATAGCCTGGGGGTCGGGGATCCCATGATCTATCAATGGGAATTGAACCTGGCCTTGCTTGAACGCGCGCAGCAACACCTGGCCGAAATCGAAGCTGCGCTGGAACAACTGGAGCTGGGCATCTACGGTCGCTGCGAACGTTGCGGCAGACAGATCGAACCGGAACGGCTGGCCGTGCTCGGCCACACGACCCTTTGCAGCCAGTGCGCCCAGCGCCGACGTTGACGTCCCCTGTTCATGGCTTTGGATACGCCCGGCCAACGCCGGGCGTTTGTCTATATAACTGCTGTTGACGACCGTGACCGCACCCTACGCCATCATTCTGACGCACGAACACGCCGACTTCGACGCGCTGGCGAGCCTCCTGGCGGCCGCCCGCCTCTATCCGCACGCGATCCCCGTCCTGCCGCACCAGTGCAACCGCAACCTGGACGCGTTTCTGGCGGTCTACCGGGACGTGTTGCCGTTCCAGCGCAGCGAAGACCTGCCCCGGCGCCGCGTCGAACATGTGATCCTGGTGGACACGCAGACGGTGCAACACGTGCGCGGCATGGGCCCTTCCCCCACCGCCACCGGCCTGATCATCGACCATCACCCGCTGATGCGCGACCTGCCCCCCGGCTGGAGCTTCATCGGCGAGGAGGTCGGCGCCACGACCACCCTTCTGGTGGAACAACTGGCCGATCAGCGCATCGCGCTGAACGTCACCGAAGCGACCCTCCTCCTGCTGGGCATCTACGAGGACACCGGCGGGCTATACTACGAGACGACCACCGCGCGCGACCTGCGCGCCGCGGCATGGTTGCTGGAACAGGGCGCCAATCAACGGATCGTCCACCGCTTCCTTCATCATCCGCTCACCGAAGAACAGCGCAACCTTTACCAGCAACTGGCCGACAACGTCCTGGCCTATCAGTTCCAGGGCCATTCGATCATCATCGCCCACGCGAGCGTGGACGAAACGGTCGAGGAGATCTCGACCCTGGCGCACAAACTGCACGATCTCTATGAGCCGGATGCCGTCTTCATGCTCGTTCGGATGGGCGACAACATCCAGCTCGTCGCGCGCAGCACCAGCGAGGCCGTGGACGTGGGCAAGATCGCCGCGGCGCTCGGGGGCGGCGGCCACGGCCGCGCCGCGGCCGCGCTGATCCGCAACGGCTCGCTGGCGAGCATCCTGGAAACCCTGGTCTACCTGTTGCAAACGCACGTCCGGCCGCTGGTGACCGTCGGCCAGATCATGTCCTACGGCGTGCCCCAGACCCTGGCGCCCGACGACACCATCGCGACGGCGGCCGAACGGATGCGCAAGTACGGCTTCGAGGGATTCCCTGTGGTCGAAAACGGCCGGATCGTCGGCATGTTGACCCGCCGCGAGATAGACCGCGCCATGCATCATGGCCTCCAGCGCCACCCCGTGAGCCGTTACATGCGCCGCGGGGAAGTATACGTGACGCCCGAAGACTCCATCGAGACGCTGCGGCAGATCATGACCGAGCAGGATTGGGGCCAGGTGCCCGTGCTCGACGGCCGGACGGGCGCGCTGCTGGGCATCGTCACCCGCACCGATCTGTTGAAGCAGTGGGCCGGCGCGGTGCCCGGCCGGGCCGAATCGCTGGAACGGCAGATGGCCGCCGCCCTGCCCCCCGGCCTCCTCGACCTGATGAAGCGGGCCGGCGCGCTGGCAGCCGAACTGGGCTATCCGCTCTACGCGGTCGGCGGCTTCGTGCGCGATCTCTTGATGGGCCACCCCAATCTGGACGTAGACCTGGTCGTCGAAGGCGATGCGATTGCCCTGGCGCAGGAGCTGGCCCGGCGCTTCGGCGGCCGTGTGCGCAGCCATCGGCGTTTCGGCACGGCCAAATGGATCCTGCCGGAAGATCGCTCCGGCTTTGCCGATGGGCACGGCCTGCCCGAAACGCTCGACTTTGCGACCGCCCGCACCGAGTTCTACGAGCGGCCGACCGCCCTGCCCACCGTCGAACAGAGCAGCATCAAGCTCGACCTGCACCGCCGCGACTTCACCATCAACACCCTCGCCATCTGCCTGTCGCCGGCCCGCTGGGGCGAGCTGCTCGACTTCTACGGCGGCCGCAAGGACCTGGAAGAAGGGGTCATCCGCGTCCTCCACAGCTTGAGCTTCGTGGAAGACCCCACGCGCATCCTGCGCGCGGTGCGCTTCGAGCAGCGCTTCGGATTCCGCATCGAACCGCGCACCGAAGAGTTGATCGCCAACGCGCTCGATCTGCTGGGCCGCGTGAGCGCGGAGCGCATCCGCCACGAGATCGAGCTGCTCCTGGCCGAAACGGAGCCGGAACGGGCCTTCTGTCGGCTGGCCGAGATGGGTGTCCTGGCGGTCCTGCACCCCGATCTGCGCTGCAACGGCTGGTTCCAGGCCCGCGCGGCCGAGCTGCGCCGCCAGTTCGCGTTGGTGACCGCGCCGGCCGACGATGCCGCGCCGGCCATGGCCATCCCGGCCGACCGGTTGCCGCTCCTCTATTTCGCCCTGCTCACCTATCAGATGCCCGCGTCCAGCGTGCAGGGCCTGATCGAAAAGTACCACATCCGCAAGGCGTACCGCGAACTGGTGGAAGAAGTCGCGCAGTTGCGCGGCCGCCTGCCCGAGCTGAACCGCAACGGCCTGAAGCCGAGCGAGATCGTGGCGCTTCTCGATGAGAGCAGCGACGAGGCCCGGCTGGTGATCCGCGTGGCGACCGATTCGTGGCTGGTGCGCCAATACCTCGATCAATATCAGCGCCGCTGGCGCCACGTCCGGCCGGAGCTCACCGGCGACGACCTGCGCCGCCTGGGCCTGCCGCCCGGCCGCGTCTACAGCCAGATTCTCAACCGGCTGCGCGCCGGCCGGCTGGACGGCGCCATCACCACCCGCGCGGAAGAAGAGCGGCTGGTGCAGGAGATGGTGGGGGCCATCCACGAATGAGTACGCGAATGCACGAATAACCGGGGATGTGCGCCGGGTTCCGCTTTGTTCGTCGTTTGAAATTGCCGGCCTTCCCGTATCTTCTCCGACCGTTCCCCGTTTATCAATATGGTATGGCCGTACCGACACCGGTGACCGATGAAACGGTCACTTCGCTGGTCTTGCGTTGTCAGCGCGGGGATCAAAGCGCTCTGGAGCAGTTGTACGAGCTCTATGCCGATCGCATCTACCGCTATCTGCTGGCGCGCCTGGGCGACGAGGAGCTGGCGGCCGACCTCACCACCGAAGTCTTCGTGCGCATGATCGGCCGGCTGGCGGGATTCCGGCTCAACCGCCAGCGGCCGGCCGCCTCCTTCAGTGCCTGGCTCTACCGGATCGCGGCCAACCTGGCGTGCGATCATCGGCGTTCGCGTCGCGTCGTCCAGGTGAGCCTCGACCCAGAGCTGCCGCTGCCCGGCCTCGACCCCGCGCCCGAGGCCGTGGCCGAACAGCGCGAGACGCTGGCCCGGTTGGCGCAGGCCATCCAGGCCCTGAACGAAGAACAACGGCTGGTGATCATCGGAAAGTTCGTGGAAGAGATGAGCAATGCGCAGATAGCCGCCTGGTTGGGCAAAACCGAAGGCGCAGTCAAGTCATTGCAACATCGGGCGTTGCGCACGTTGGGCCGCCTGTTGGGCCCCGCGAAGAGGCCGACATGAACCTGGAAGCCATCCTGGACGATTGCCTGATCCGCCTGCAACAGGGCGAATCGGTGGGCGATTGCCTGGACCGCTACCCACAGCAGGCCGCCGAGCTGAAGCCCATGTTGGCCGCGGCCGCTCGACTGCGCGTCCTGTCGGCGCAACGGCTCGCGGCCGACCGGCGGCTGGCGGGAAAACGCGCCTTGCGTCAGGCGTTCGCCGCACAGAGCGAGCGCGTCCGGCCCGCGGCATGGACGGGATGGTTCTCCTGGCTCAAAGCTCCGGTCGCGGTCGGCATGGCCGCGCTCCTCCTGTTCGTCGTCGCGGCGGCATCCGCGGTGGCCGCCAGCCGGCCGGGCGACCCAACCTACCCCGCGCGGGTGGTCATCGAACGCGCGGCCACGTGGCCCCTTCGCGGGAACCAGCGCGTCGCGGCCGAGCTGGCCGTCGCGGAGCGGCGCCTGGCCGATGTGCAGCGCGCCGGCCGGGCCGACCCCATCGCATTGGGCGCTTTGGTGAGCAGCGATGAGACCGCAGCTTCGGTCGCGGAAACGTTGCCCCCGACCGAGCGCGCAGCCGTAGCCGAACGAATCGAAGCGCACGCGACGGGCCTCTCGATCCTGGCCGACGCCGCTGCAGACGACGCGACCCGCCAACGCCTTGCCGTGGCCGCCAGACAGCTTCAGCGCCTCGTCGGCCGCCTGCGCATCCGGCTCGAGCGCGGAGACGGGGCCGAAGGAATGGAGCCGCCGGCGCCGCCGATGCACGGCATGACCGTTGCGCCGCGGCCGACACCCCTTGCCCGACCGACGACTGCGCCCGAACATACTCCGCGCGCCGGAATGCCGACGGACGCCCCTCCGACACCTGCGGCGACGCCCACGCGTCGGCCCACGGGAGCGACGGCCGAGCTCACCGTTTCGCCGCCGGCCGGGACGCGCGGCGAGCGGCCGACCGCGCCGGCCGCCGCGATGACGGCCGGCCCGGCGTCCCCGGCGCCGGGCATAGTGGCCACGCGCCGGGCCGAATGGACGCCCGAACCGACGCGGCGCGCCACCGACATCGCGCCCGGGCCAATGCCCGGCTCGCCGCCGGCCGGCCCCACCCGCCGGCCCGTGGCGACCCCCGAGGCGCCCGCCCCGACATGGCAACCGCCCGGCGGCGGGCCGCCGGCCAACACGCCGGCGCCGCCGCCTCAGCCGCAACCGACCCGGCGCAGGAGGCCGTAGGATGCGATGAGAGCTGCAAAGAACCGACGTCGAATCGTCTCGTTGCTTTCCGTGCTCGCCGCGGCCGCGCTGTTGGCCACGTGGCCGTGGCCGGCTCAGTTCGCCGCGCGCTCCGCCGCTGCGCAGGCGCCGACCTGCCGCGAGCTGCTCGTCAACGGCGGCTTCGAAGAGGGCGACACGGGCTGGTCGCAGTCCAGCGCCGGCGGCTATGGCCTGATCAGCGACTTCCACCCCCGCACCGGACTCCTGGCCGCGTTCCTGGGGGGCGCCAACCGGGCCGACGACCGGCTGAGCCAACAGATCGCCCTGCCGGCCGGCGTCATCAGCGCCACGCTGAGCTTCTGGTGGGCCATCTCCACCACCGAGCCCGGCGTCGCCTTCGATCGCATGGCGGTTTCCCTGCGCC
>DAOTZV010000166.1:0-1504 GCA_034434235.1 Anaerolineae bacterium | reverse complement strand
AGTCGCACCGCAGGGGCCTGCGGCCCGGCATCCACCTGCGTGGATGCCGCCGTCCGCGCAGGCGGACGGCCAGCCGGAGGCTCTTCAGGTGCGATTTCCAATCGCCCGCGCCTTAACTTGATGCCAATGTGCATCATTTTTGCCACGCCCTACGCCATACGGGATTGGAAAAAACGATGGCTGACGCCAAATACCAGGTCATTGTTCCCGATACCGACCACTGGCGGGCGATGGTGAAATGCCAGAACGCCTGCCCGGTGCTGACCGACGCGCGCGGGTACGTGACCGCGCTGGCGCGCGGCGATCTCGAACTCGGTTACCGGATCGCCCACGACCCGAATCCACTCTCGACCATCTGCGGCCGCATCTGCGGTGCGCCGTGCGAAAAGGCATGTCGGCGCGGCGCGATCGGGCCCGATTTCGAGCCGGTGGCGATTCGGCCGCTCAAGCGCGTGCTGACCGAGCGCTATGGGCCCGAAGCGGTGCAACAACTACCGGGCGCGGCGACCGCGGGTGAAAAAACGCCGGCCGCTTTTGTGCCGGGGACACCCCAGGCCGCCGCCCGTCCAACCCATACCCGCCCCGGCCTGGGCCCAGAGCAGATTTACTCCCCGGCGCGTTGGTCGCTCGAAAATCTGCGCGCACTTGCCGCACAGCCCGGCCGCAAACGCGGGCGCGTCGCCGTGATTGGTGCGGGACCTTCGGGTCTCACTGTAGCCCACGATCTCGCCTTGCTCGGCCATCAGGTGACGATCTATGAAGCCGGACCCAAGACCGGGGGGATGCTGCGCTACGGCGTGCCTATCTACCGCATTGACCAGCAGGCCATGGATCTCGAAACCCAGTCCATCCTTGAACTCGGCATCGAGATCAAATTCAACACCCGGGTGGGCAAGGAGGTTACGCTGGCCGAACTGCGCCGCACGCACGATGCGGTCTATCTGGGGCTCGGCTTGATGCAGGGTCGGCGGCTCAATGTGGAAGGCGCCGATCTCGACGGCGTGATCACGGCGGTGGACTTGTTATTCAACTACAACCTGGGGTACAAAGTTATGATTGGCAGGCGGGTGACCGTCGTGGGCGGCAGCGACGTGGCAAAGGTCACGCTCGGCAAACGCGTGATCGTCGTCGGCGGCGGCGACGTGGCGATGGACGCCGCACGCACCGCGCTGCGGCTGGGTCAGGTCACCGCCGCACAACAGGCGGCTCTGGCAGAGACGGAGGCGCGCACTGACGAAGAAGCCGAAGCGGTTCTCACTGCGCTGGACGTGGCGCGCACTGCGCTGCGGCTTGGGGTCGCCGATATCCGCATAATCGCGCTTGAATCGTGGGAAGAAATGCCCGCCTCGCGCTTTGAAATCGAAGAAGCCCTGGAAGAAGGCATCCAAATCTTTCCCCGCCTGGGCCCCAATCGCATTCTGGGCAAGAACGGCAAGGTCGCGGGGTTGGAAACGATCGAAGTGGCCTCGGTGTTCGACGAGCACGGCCGCTTCAATCCTAAATT
>DAOTZV010000165.1:0-19860 GCA_034434235.1 Anaerolineae bacterium | reverse complement strand
CCCCGGTTGCAGCCCACCCCCACGACCAGGCAGCGCGGCCGATAGATCACCGCGGCCGGCAGCGCGTCCATGACGGCGGGCGGCAGGCGGCGCGGGGTGATGAGCAGCGCGGCCGCCGGCCGGGCCGCGACCAGTTCCTCCAGGGTCGCGTAGCGCCGCAGGTTGGCCGGGGCCGGATCGGGCCACCAGGCCGTTTCGCCGGCCTCCTGCCACACCCCCACCGGATCGCCGTTGACCAGCGCCGCGCTGGCGGCGGTCAGGTCGTCCGCACGCTCGATCCGCCAGCCCCACCCGGCGCCCAGCAGGTCGAGCGCGGGCGCGCCTTGCCCGTCGCTGGCGGTGGTGATCACGGCCGTGCCGCCCAGGATCTGCGCGACCTGCCCCGCCAGCGCGTTCGCGCCGCCCAGGTGGCCGCTGAGCAGGCTGACGGCGTAGCGGCCCAGCTCGTCCACCACCACCACGGCCGGATCGCTGCGCTTGCTGCGCAGCAGGGGCGCCAGCTCGCGCACGACGATCCCGCTGGCCATGATGCAGATCAGCGCGGCGTGGGCCTGGAACGCGTCCTGCAACACCTGGCGCACCGAGACGGCGTAGGGCCGCACCCCGGCACGTTCCTCGTCGGCCGTCTCCAGGAAGCGTTGCGGCGCGTAGAAGACCGAGCCGGGCAGCGCGGCGTGCAGCTTGCGGCCGGTCGCCGTCCCGCGGCGCGTCAACGCGAGGATGGCGGTCGTGTCCGCCCGCGCAACGGGGGCTTGCGCCGCGCCGTAGAGATGCGAGGGCCGCGGGACCGTCGGCCGGCGCAACGCCGGGCTGACGATGATCAGCCCCTGGTGGGTAAGCTCGGCCCGGCGCACCCGTTCGGCGATGTCGGCAAGGACCCCGCGGACGATCTGCTCGTCGGGCCAGCTCGCCCGGAACACCACGGCGACGGGCGTATCGGCCGCGTAGCCGGCCGCAACCAGCGCGTCCACCACCTCGGCGATCATGCCGGTGCTGAGGAAGATGGCCATGCTCGACCGGTGCGCGGCCAGGCCGGCGAGCGCCTCGGCCGACGGCACCGGCGTCTTGCCGCCCAAGCGCGTCAGGATCAGGGTTTGGGTCTCCTCCGGCAACGTGTACTCGATGCCCAGGGCCGCGGCCGCGGCAAAGGCCGAGCTGACGCCGGGCACGATCGCATAGGGCGTCCCGGCCGCGTCCAGCGCGGCCATTTGCTCGGCGAGCGCGCCGAAGATCGTGGGGTCGCCGGTATGCAGGCGGGCGACGATCTTGCCCCGGCTGGCCGCGCCCGTCATGAGCGCCGCCTGCTCGGCCAGCGACAGCGCAGCGGTGTTGTGGATCTCGGCATCAGGCCGGGCATGGCGCAGGACGGCCGGATTCACCAACGAGCCGGCGTAGAGGATCACATCGGCGGCCGCGATGATCCGTTGGGCCTTCAGGGTCAACAACTCCGGATCGCCCGGCCCGGCGCCGATGAAGTAGACGCAGCCGCCGGCCGGGAGCTCAGTGGTCATGGCTCGCTCCATCGTTATGATCGTGCTCATGGGCCGCGCCGCCGTGCAGATGATGGGTCCTCTGCGGCCGGCCAACCTGATCTTCACGGCCGGGCAGGGGGAAGCGATACTGGCACAGGTCGCAGTTCATGGCCGCTGCGCCGGCGAGCGCCTCGGCCAACCGCTGCCGGGCCACCTCCACGACCAACGGATGCACGCCCAGATAGGAGGCGCAGATCAGGCGCAAGCCCAGGTCGCGGCCGGCTTCCTTCGCCGTCCGGCGGATGTCGCTATTCACGTCTCCGGTGAAGAGCAGGTACGGCGCGACGATCACCTGCTGCGCGCCCAACTGCGCGCAACGGCGCACCCCTTCGGCGACCATCGGTCGGGCCACGGCTTGAAAGGCATATTCTACGGCATAGAACCGTCCGCTGGCGTAGAGGATGTGGGCCGCGCGCGCGACCTCGCTGTTGCCGGCCGGGTCGCTGCTGCCCCGGCCCACCAGCAGCACGGCGCTGGACTCCGGCGCCAATGCGTCTCTGGCCAGGTCCAAGGCCTCGTTGATGCGTTGCGCGACGAGGGCGATCAGGTGGGCGTGCGGCCCCAGCGGAGTCGCCATGACAAAGCGGGTTGCCGGAAATTGCGCCCTGGCCCACCCGAGCGCGGCGGCGACGTCGTTCTTCTGGTGGCCGGCCGCGGCCAGGAAGAGCGGCAACACGACGACGCGGCCGCCGTCGCCTGCCCGTCGCGCCGCGTGCGTCAGGCCGGTTGCCAGATCGGGATCGACCAGTTCCAGGAAACAGATATGCACTTCCTGGCCGACCTGCCCGGCCAGCGCATCGGCCAGACTGCGCGCCTCGGCGATCGCCGCGGGCGCCCGGCTGCCGTGCCCCACTGCCAGGATAACTTGACGATCCATGACCAGGCTCCCGATGATCCTCTCTCAGAACTCGATCCCCGCCTGCGCGCGAATGCCCTGCGCCGCGAAGGGATGCTTCACCTCGCGCATCTCGGTCACCAGGTCGGCGAACTCCACCAGCGCGGGCGGCGCGTAGCGGCCGGTGATGATCAGGTGCAACATGGCCGGCTTGTGTTCGGCCAGCCAGGCGAGCACGTCGGCGACGTCGAGCCAGCCGTAATGGAGCAGATAGGTGAACTCGTCCAGCACCACGATGTCGTACTCGCCGCCGGCGATCTTCTCCTGCGCCAGCGCCCAGGCCGCAAGCGCGCGGGCGCGCGTCTCGGCCGGATCCTTGCTCGTCCAGGTCCAGCCGTCGCCGGTGCTGAGCCATGCGATGCCCAGCTTCTCGGCCGCGCGGATCTCGCCGAAACGGGCGTGCTCGTTCTTGAGGAACTGGATGACACAGACGCGCATCCCCCGGCCCCAGGCGCGCAGCACGATGCCGAGCGCGGCCGTGGTCTTGCCCTTGCCGTCCCCGGTGTTGACGATCACCAGGCCCTTCTTGCGGTTCTCCTGCCGCGCCGCGCGGCGTTCCTCCTCAGACATGTCGCCTCTCTCCTTTCACGTTCCGGTATCCTCAATAATCCTGGGAGACGGCGGTCGCAGACCGCCTACGAGCTTGCTCAAAGGGGGTCTGAGATCCCCGTCGCCCTCCACTTTTTGAGAGGATACCCCCCGTCTCTCCTCTTCCCTCTTCCCTCTCCCCTCTCTCGTCTCCCATCTCCAGTCTCTCACTTCCCGTCTCATCCCTCCATCACCGGCATCACCAGCGGCGTGCCGTACACCGGATGCCGGCCGACCGCGACCGGCACGCCGTAGGCGCGCTGCAAGTGATCGGGGGTCAGGACGTCGGCGGGCGAGCCTTCGGCCACCAGGCCGCCGTCGGCGATCAGCGCCACCTGATCGGCATAGAGTGCGACCAGGTTCAGGTCGTGCAAGCTCACCACGACGGCCAGGCCGCGCTCGTGCGCCAGCCGTCGCGTCAGGCCGAGCACCGCGGCCTGATAGCGCAGGTCGAGCTGGGCGGTCGGCTCGTCCAGCAGGATGGCGGCCGGCTCTTGCGCCAGCGCGCGGGCGATCAGCACCCGCTGGCGTTCGCCGCCGGAGAGCTCGGTCAACAGCCGCGCGCGCAGCGGCGTCAGGCCGGTTTGCGCCAACGCGTCATCAACCGCGCGATGGTCGGCCGCGGTGTAGGGCATGAACCAGCCGCGATGCGCCGCCCGGCCCAACATGACCACCTGCTCGACCGTCAAGGGCCATTCGGCGGCCTCGTTCTGGGGCACCAGGCCCAGGCGCCGCGCCGTGTCGCGCTCTGAAAACCGCCACACGTCGCGGCCATCCAGCAGCACGATTCCCTGACGCGGTCGCAGCAGGCGCGCCAGGCTGCGCAAAAGGGTGGTCTTGCCCGCGCCGTTCGGCCCCGCCAGCGCCAGCACGCGGCCCGATCGGACGCTCAGGTGCAGGTTGTGCAGCACGATGCCGTGATGGTAGCCCAACGTCAGATCGCGGGCCTCTAAGGCGGCGTCGGGCGGCTGCGATGCAAAAGCGGCGTCGGGCGGCTGCGATGCAAAAGCGGCGTCGGGCCGCCGCAGTCCAAAAGCGGCGTCGGGGCGCCGCAGTCCAAGCCGCAGTCCAAAGAGCATGGCATCAACCTCGCTTGAGCAGCCACAGGAAGAAGGGCGCGCCGATCAGCGCCATCAGCACGCCGACCGGCAGCTCGACCGGCGCGACGACGGTGCGCGCCAGGTCGTCGGCCACCAGAAGGAGCAGACCGCCCGCCAGCGCGGAGAGCGGGATCAGCCCGGCGTGCGCGCCGCCACCCAGCCGCCGGCCGATGTGCGGCACGATCAGGCCGACGAAGCCGATGATGCCGCCGGCCGCCACCGCGGCCGCGGTGGCCAGGGTCGCGGCCGCCACCACGGCAAAGCGCGCCCGCATCAGGTTGAGGCCCAGGCTCTGCGCGCTTTCCTCGCCGCCGGTCAGCGCGTCGAGCGGCCGCGCCAGGGCCCACAGCCCGGCGATGCTGAGCAGGATGACCGGGCCGGCCGCGGCCAGGTGCGGCCAACTGCGGCCGGCCAGTCCGCCCATCAGCCAGGCGAACACCTCGTGCAGGGCGCGATCGTTGAGGAACATCAGCAACGTCACGGCCGCCGAGAGCAAGGTACTGAGCGCCGCGCCGGCCAGCAGCAGGTTGATCGCGCTGGGCCGGCCGCCGGTTTGCGCCAGCAGGTAGACGGCGACCACCGCAAGCACCGCGCCGGCGAACGCGGCCGGCACGACCGGCAGCCGGCCGGTGATGATGGCGCCGGCGGCGCCCAGCGCCGCGCCGCCCGACGCGCCGATCACAAACGGATCGGCGAGCGGATTGCGGAAGACGGCCTGATAGGCCGCGCCGGCCGCGGCCAACCCCGCGCCGATGGCGATCGCCAGCAGCGCCCGCGCCAGCCGCAGGTCCCAGACGATGATCGTCAACTGCGCCGGGGCGGCGGCCGTGCCGCGCGCCTTGGCCCACAGCACGGCCAACACCTGGCCCGGCGCGACCGACACCGCGCCCACCCCCAGGCTGAGCACCAGGCCCACGGCCAACAGGCCGGCCAATCCGACCGCCAACGGCCAGATCGGCCGGCTGCAGGAGCGGATCGTGGTTGCGGTCAAGAGATGCCCCTTACTTGAATCGTTCGGGATACAGCCCGCGCGCCACGGCCTCCAGCGCGTCGACCAGGCGCGGGCCCGGCCGCGAGATGATGTCGCCATCTATGATCACGATGCGGCCGGCCTGCACCGCGGCCAGCTCCTTCCAGCCGGGCCGGCCCGCGATCTTCTCGGCCGTCAGTCCCTCGCCGTGCGAGCTGGGGCCCAGGATCACCTGCGGGTTGCGGCTCACGACGGCCTCCGCGCTGACGGTCGGATACTGCTCCTTCACGTCCGCGAAGATGTTGACCCCGGCCGCCAGCTCGATCACCTGGCCGATGAAGCTCGCCGGCCCGGCGGTCATCAGCGGCTCGTCCCACACTTCGTAGAACACCCTGACCCGTTGATCGGGCGGGATGGCCGCCGTAACCGCCGTCACCTTCGCGACGCGCGCCTTCATATCGGCGACCACCTTCTCGGCCTGCGCCGCGTGGCCGGTGAGCGCGCCGGCCGCCAGGATGTCCGCGTACACGCCCGCGAAGTCCTTCGGGTCGAAGTTGAACACCGTCACCCCGGCCGCCTCCAGCGCCTCGCTGACGGGCTTGTGGGTGGCACCTCCGGCGAAGACCAAGTCGGGCTTGAGGCCGATGATCTTTTCGACGCTCAGCGACTTGGCCGAGAAGCCGCCGACGATCTCGCGGCCCTGGCCGGCCTCCGGCGGGTAGTTGCAGTACTTGGTCACGCCGACCACCTGCGGACCCGCGCCCACGGCGAAGAGGATCTCGGTGATGGAGGGCGCCAGCGAGACGATGCGCTGCGGCTGTTGGGCCAGCTTGACCTCGCGGCCGAGATCATCCTTCAGCGTCAGCGGATAAGCTGCGGCCGCCGGCTTCGTCGGGACCGCCGTGGCCGTCGGCGCGGGGGTAGCGGTCGGGGGGACGGCGGTGGCCGTGGCCGGGACCGCCGTGGCCGTCGGCGCGACGGCAGCAGTCGGGGGGACGGCGGTGGCCGTGGCCGGCGCGGCGGGCGTAGCCGTCGGCGCGCAGGCGGCCACGATGAGCGCCGCCGCCAGACCGATGAGCAGAACAACGAACGAACGGGTGCGAGACATGTTTTCCTCCTCGGGAATGAATGCTCGCGGGGAACAGGGGGGAGCCTTAACAAAAAAGCTCAACCGCGAACGGTTGAGCCATGGAAACAAAAACCCCGTCTACTCGACGGGGGTGTTATGCGCCATCAGACCGGCGTCCATAACTCACCCCTTTCCGCGAGGGCGTCACGGACCGAAGATGCAGGCGGGTCATCTGGCTCCTCCGGCCCAAAGGGCCGAAGCTACAGTTGCGGGACAGCGCCGGACTGGAACCGGTCTTCCCCCATTGCGCGCTGTGCTTCCGGGCGAACAGCGCACCTGCATCCGCAGCTATGCATTTGTCGGATGGTTTGTATCACGGATCCGGCGAACTGTCAAATCGGCGAGCCGGCTATGGCAATCAGCAGATCGGCCGGATGCGCGGGCCGGGCGCGCAATTGCACCCGGCCGCCAAAGCCGACCGTCCCTTTCAAGTCGAGCGTCCAGCCGACCAGGGTGAGCCGGGGCCGGCCGACCTCGCTCACCAGGAAGATCACCTCGGTGAACGGACGCTCCAGCCCCTGGACGGTGAACGGCCCGCCGGTGTGATATAGCTCGTCCAGATCGGCCGGGCCGGCCGCCGGCGGCGTTGCACCCGTCGGATCGGCAAAGGTCACCGAGGTCTGGAACAGGCGACCGCCGCGGACCACGTACTCCTCCTCGACCTGCAGGCCGAAGAGGGAGTTGGTCCAGGTCAAATGAATGGCCGTGCCGTCGGGCAGGGCCGCGGCGAACACCGGCCGGCCCGTCGCCAGATCGGTGACGGCCAACCAGGTGCGGCCGGGCAGCGGGCCAAACATCAGGAGCAGGCCGGCCGCCAGGAGCAGCCCGGCCACCCATGCCCGCGGCCGGCATCCCCAACGCCGCGCACGCGCGAGCCCGGTCGCGGGCCGGAAAGGCCACCGCACTATTTCAGCGCGCCCTTTTCACGGAAATACTTGGCCGCGCCGCTGTGCAGATACTTCTGCGCCTCCGGGCCGAGCTGCGTCATCGAGCTTTCGGGCGTCAGGTTGTTGGCGGCCTTCCACACCGCCGCGATCTCGGCCTTCTTGTCGAAGATCTGGGAGACGATCTGGTACAGCCGATCGGCCGGGAAGCTCTCCATCGTGTTCAGCACGGCCGTGATGGCCAGCGTCTCGATGTCGGCGTCCACCCCCGCGTAAGCGCCTTTGGCGAACTTGCTCTTGTGGAACACCCCCGGATTGGCCGCCATGATCTTCTGCGCGAGATCGCCGCTGATCGGCAACAACACCATCTTCAGGCCGGGCGTCGAGGCCAGGTCAATGATCGAAGAGGTGGGTACCGCGCCGCTCCAGAAGAAGGCATCTATCTTGCCATCCTTCAGCGCGGCTACCGATTCCGTGGCGCCCAGCTTCTCGCGGGCGAAGTCCTTGTTCCAGTCTATGCCCAAGGCCTTCAGGACGTAATCGGCCTGCTCCTCGGTGCCGCTGTTCGGCGCACCCGTCGAAACGCGCTTGCCTTTCAGGTCGGCCAGCGCCTTGATGCCCGTACCTTCTTTGGTGACGATGTGCAGCGGCTGTTCGTAGAAGGCCATGACGATACGCACCGGCTGCTTCTTGTCGGAGACGGCGGTCAGCTTGCCTTCGTTGGCCCAGATCACATGGTAGTCGTACGAGAACGACATCCCGGCCTTGTTGGCCACGAGCAGCTTCAAGTTGTCAATGGCCGCGGTGGTGGCCTCGGCGGTCGCCTCGGTATTGGGGACGTTCTTGGTCACCACACTGCTGATCGCGCCGCCCAGCGGATACCAGACCCCGCCGGTGCCGCCAGTAGCAATGCTGAAAGACAGCTTTTCCGCCGGCTGCGGCGCGCAGCCGGCAACCAATACGGCCAGGATCACCAGGACGAACAAGACTGCTTGGCGTTTCATGTGTTTCCTCCGTTTGTGGGTTGAATTGAATAGAAAGTCCGAACGGGCGTCGCCTTGCGGGTCAGACAGATGTAACCGTCGAGCGATGATGCGCCAGGTAGTCGCGCGTGAGCACCAGCGCGCCGACGACCAGAGGCGCTATGCTCCAGAGCGAACGAACGTCCAGCGGATCCACGACCATGACACAGGCCATGGCGATCAACAACGCTCGTTCCATCAGGTGGAGCTTGCCTCGGACAAAGCCGGTGATCCCGGCTCCCAGGAAGTAGAGCGCGGCCACGGCCGTGATGGCGGCCAAAAGAAAGTCCGGCAGGTTGGCGTCCACGATCAGAAGGCTGGTTCCTTCTTTGGTGGCCGCGAAGAAGAAGGGCACCAGGAAGGCCGGCAGCGAATACTTCCAGGCGTGCATCATGGCGCCGAACGGATTGCCGCCCGTGACGGCCGCCGCGGCCGACGGCGAAAGCCCCACCGGCGGCGAGACCTCCGAGAGCACCGCGAAGTAGAAAGAGAGGAGATGCGCGACGTGGACCGGCACGCCGACCTGCACCAGGGCCGGCGCGATCATGATGACCGTCATGATGTAAGTGGCCGTGATCGGCAGGCTCAACCCGATGATCATCGAGGCGATCAGCGAGAGGAGGAGGGCGATGATCACCGAGCCGCCGCTGACCCCCATGATGATGCCCGAGATCTTCAATCCCAGGCCGGTGAGGGTGAACGTGCCCACGATCAGGCCGGCGCCGGCCAACAACACCGCCACCGGCAACATGTTCTTCGCCCCTTCGATGGTGGCCGCGACCAACCGTCGCGGGGTCAGCCATTCGTCGCGATTGCGGCTCAGAAAGCTGGTGAGCACCACCGCCGCGATCGCCCAGATCGCAGCCGATTCGGGCGAGCGGCCCAACCCCAACAGCGCGATCAGCAGGATCAGCGAGATCAGATGATGGCCGCGAGTGCGCAGAACCTGCCAGGCGGTCAGGCCCAGGCTTTCGGGCGGTGTGAAGCGGTAGCGCCGCGCCTCCATCTCCACTATGAAAAGCGTGCCGGCGTAATAGAGCAGAGTGGGCATGATCACCATGACCACTACATCCCAGAAAGAGATATTCAAGAACTGCATGATGAGAAACGCGGCTGCGCCCATAAGAGGCGGCGAGATGACCGCGCCGATGCCGCCGGCCGAGATCAACCCGGCCGCCATGTTGGGCGAGTAGCCGGCCCGCTTGAGGATGGGCCACATCAAGGGCGCCACCGACATGGTGGTGGCCACGCCGCTGGCCTGCGGACCGCCCAGCAACGCAGTGGTGATCACCGCGCCGCGGCCCGCGCTGGACGACTTGCGCCCCATGATGGCCAGCGCCAGCTCCAGCCAAAACTGGCCCGCGCCGGCCGCATCCATATACGTGCCGTAGACCACGAACAGCATCACGAACGATACGCTGACCGACAGCGGCACGCCGAAGATGCCCTCCAGGGTCATGTACATGTGGCCAACGATGCGGTCCAGACCATAGCCCTTGTGGCCCAGCACGCCGGGGATCCAGGCGCCCAGATACGAGTAGAGCAGAAAGCCGGCCACGACGATAGTGAAGGTGGCGCCGACGATCCGCCGGGAGAGCTCGAGCAGCAACAGGATCGCGATCAGGCCGAAAACTACGTCGGGCAAACTGGGCACAGTGGTGCGCCGGACGAACGCATCGGTATCTGGCAATGCCCAGGCAATGGTCGCCGCGCCCATCAGCGCCAGGCCGAGATCGAGCCATCTGACCCACGGCCGTTCCTTTCTGGCGGGGGGATATACCAGAAAGGCCAACACGAAGATGAAGCCCAGATGGACCATCCGGAAGAGATAGGTCTCGACCGGCACGACCGCGCCGTAGAGAGACCAGCCGACAAAAGCCACATAAAGCAGGCCGATGACGATGGCCGCCTTGCCCCGGAATTGGCGCACGGTCTCCTCCTCTAAACTGCTGGATAATGGCTTCTGCTATGGCGTCCCGATGATATCTGTCAGGCCGCGATCTCGTACGGGGGCAAGTACGAATGTCGGACATGCGAGGTTATTGTAATCCCGATACACGTCTTTGCCAAATTCCCGGACCATTTGCTTCACGTGCCAGGCACCTGGAAGGGTGCCTGGCACGTCCGGCGAGCCATTTTCAGGTCAGTTTCCGCTTTCGGCCGCGGCCAGGATCTCCGCGATCTGGGCGGCCGCCGCGGGGTCGAGCGGCGTGGGCCGATGGCGCGCCAGGATCTTGCGCACCTTGTCCATGGCCCGGCCGGCCGCATCGAGCCGGCCGGCCTGCTCCCACAACGCATAGGGCGCCCGGTCGAGCAGCGTGGGCACCCAGATCTCTTGCCGCGCGCGGTTCACCGAGCGCGGTTGATCCAGGAAGGAGCCGGCCGGCCCTACCGCCGCGAGCAGATCCAGCATGATCGTTTCCTCGTTGACCTCGACCCCGCGCATGATGCGCCTGACCATGCCGATGATTTCGTCGGTCAAGGCCAACATCCCCAGCGAACCGATGTCCGCGCAATCCAGGAACCCCGCATCGTGCACCAGCGCGGCCCCGCTCAGCGCGGCCATGAGCACCTGAATGGCCGCCTCAAGCCCGGCCTGCGCGTCGAGCAGCTTGCTTTCGCTCGCGCCGGCCGTGCCCATGAACGGCAGATGCAGATAGCGCGCCACATCGGCCGCGGCCGCGCTGTAGAGGCTCATCTCGGGCGAGCCATAGGCCGGCCGCAGGGTGCGCATGTCCATCGCCGAGAGCACCGCGCCGATGGCCATCGCCGCGCCGCGCTGCTTGAGCTGCACGATGGTCAGCCCGCTCAGCGCGACCGCCAGATGGAGCACCAGGCCGCTGGCGCCGGTCACCGGCGACTCCAGCCCTACCGTCGGCCCGCCCAGGTAGACGACCGGGATGCCGTGCCCCGCGGCCAGGAGCAGATTGGCCAGGTCCTCGTCGGTGTGGCGCAACGGCGAGGGATAGGTGGAGAAGAGGGCGAAGAGCGGCCGCGCGCGCAACGCCTCCTCGCCCCCCGCGACCGCCGCGGCCATGCGCACCATCGCCGCGACGTTGGCGGGCTTGTGCGCCCAGGCGATGATCGGCTTGCCGGTGTTCGCCAGCAGCTCCGCGAACTCGTAGACCGAGGCCAGATCGGGCCGCACGTCGCCGATCAGCGCCAGGCCCATCACGTAGTCTATGTTGGGCAACGCGTCGGCCACGCGGGCCGTCAGGCCGGCATCTCCGCGGCGGGCCGGCCGGCGCTCGCCGGTGTCCGGATCAATGAAGTAGGTGTTGGTGAGGCCCGGGCCGAAGTGCACGCGATCGGGCGCCACGCGGATCTCGCGGCCGGGATCGCGGCCCCAGAGGGTGAACGCGGGCGGCGTCGCAGCCAGCGCATCCTTCACCAGATGCGGCGCCAGGCGGGCGCGCGTGCCTTCGACCCGCGCGCCGGCCGCGCGCAGCAGCTCGCGCGCCTCGGCGTTGGCCACCTCCACGCCGATCTGATCCAGGCAATCCAGCGCGGCCAGGTAGATCGCATGACATTGCGCATCGGTGAGCACGCGGAAGGCCGGCGTCCCGCGGTCGGCATAGTTGGCTCGGATCACGGTGACCTCCTCGGCGCAGCGCAAGGGTGCTATGCCTTCGCCAGCGCCTGATCCAGATCGGCGATGATGTCCTCGACGTCTTCCAGCCCCACCGAGAGGCGGATCAGGCCGTCGTCGATGCCCACCCGATCGCGCTCCTCCTGGGTCATGTGCTCGTGCGTGATGGTGCGCGGGTGCATGCAGATGGTGCGGCTGGTGCCGAAGGTGACGGCATGGATGATCAGCTTGAAGCTGTCCACCATGCGGGCCGCGGCCGGAATGCCGCCCCGGACCACGAACGACAACATGCCGCCGCCGGCGCGCATCTGGCGCCGCGCCAGGTCGTATTGGGGATGATCCGGCAACCCCGGGTAGTTGACCCGCACCACCTTGGGATGGCCGGCCAGGTATTCCGCGACCGCCTGCGCGTTGGCGCTGTGCTTCTCCATGCGCAGCGGGAGCGTCTCCAGGTATTGCACCGCCAGCCACGAGTCGAACGGTTGCATGATGGCGCCGACGAACTCGGTGGTGTTCCAGCGGATGTCCTCGGTCAACGCCTCTGGCCCGACGATCGCGCCGCCCAGGATGGTGGCGTTGCCGGCCAGGAACTTGGTGATCGAGAGCAAGACGATGTCGGCGCCCAGCTTCATCGGCTGCTGCAGCGCGGCCGTGGCCGTGGTGTTGTCCACCATCAGCGGCACCCCGCGGCTGTGGGCCACCTCGGCGACGGCCGCGATGTCGGTGATGAAGAGCACCGGGTTGCTCGGCGTCTCCACCCAGACGAGCTTCGTGCGCTCATCTATGGCGCGCTCCCACGCGGCCGGGTCGGCCGGATCGGCCACGAAGTGAAAGCGGATGCCGCAGCGCTCGGGAAAGATGCTGGCGGCCTGCTTGTACCCCTCGCCGAAGGTGTGGAGCGAGGTGACGATGTTGTCGCCGGGCCGGGCGATGGTGAAGATCAGATTGAAGAGCGCCTGCGAGCCGGAGCTGGCCGTGACGCACGCCTCGCCGCCCTCCAGCGCGGCCAGCCGCTCCTCCAGCACCGCGGCCGTGGGCGTCTTCGTGCGGCCGTAGACAGGATACGGGATCTTGTCGAAGCGCTCATAGGGATAGGTCATCGAGGGGACGATCGGCAACGTAAACGAGTTGAACCGGCCGTGATCTACCAACGGCCGAAAGCCCGCGTGCAGGGCCTTCGTGGCAAATCCGAGCGCATCGGCCTCTCTGGCGGGCCGGCGATAATCGGGATCGTAGCGCCACGGCTTGCGCATGAAAAAGAGCGATTCGTCGTGGGTCATGAGGGCCTCATTCCTGTCCGTCTATCCGCTTCTGTTCCCGCTCGACGATCGCCTGGATCTTCGCCTGCACCTCGGCGGGCAACGGTTGCGGCTTATGCGTGGCCAGGATCTGCTCCACCATTCTGGCCGCGCGTTGTTCCATCGTGGTGGCGCCTTTGTCGAGCCACGAAGAGTAAGGGCCTTTATCGGCGAGTTTGGAGTAGAACGGTTCCCGGTAGTGCCGGAGGGTGTGTTCGTGGCCCAGATAGTTGCCGGTAGGGCCCAGTTCCTCGATCACGTCCAGGGCCAGCGTCTCGTCGTCCACCACGACGCCGGCCGTCATCGCGCGCAGAAAGCCGATGGTGTCGTTGCACATCGCCATGAGCTGGAGCGACCCCTGCAAGCCCGCGTCCATGAAGCCCACATCGTGCACGATGTTGGCGCCGTGGAGCAGCGCGCTCATCAGGCTGATCGTGGCCTCCATGCCGGCCTGGTGATCCAGCACCTTGGAATCGGTGGAGCCGCCCAGGCCGAACACCGGCAGGTTGTAGTATTTGCCCATCGAGGTGGGCACGCCCTGCTCGTCGGCCAACACATAGTTGCCGACCATGGTCTTGAGGTTGTACGGGCCGCCGTTCCAGCCCGGCACGGCCACCGGCGCGCCCGGCCGGACGAGCTGCGCCAGCACGATCCCCAGCAGGGTGCCGGCGTTCATCGCGGCCATGCAACCGGCCGTCGTGACCGGCGAGTTCACGCCGCCCGCGTTGAGCGGGATCCAGAGCTGCGGCAGGCCCTTCTCGGCCAGGTAGATGCACTTCTGCAGCGCCTCGGCATTGGCGATCAGCCCCGAAGTGACGTTGATGTAGCAGGTGGCGAACGGCTTGCGGCGGAACGCCTCGGCGCTGCCGGCCACGGCCTCGCACATCTCGACGGCCGCCACGCATCCCTCGAAGTCGGGCGTGACGAAGACGATCGGCTTGGTGGTCGTGTTGAGCATCACCTGCATCTGATAGCGGTCGTAGATGCGCTGATCTACGTCCGCGGGCAGAAATTGCGACATGACGAAGTCTATCTCGGGCAGGGCATCCATCACCGTGATGGCTTCGACCACGTCTTGCAGGGTCGGCTTGCGCCGCTGGCCGGTGCGGTGATCCAGGACGTTCAGGCAATCCGAGCCGCCGCCGAAGTAGGTGTTGTAGCCGCCGGCGCGCATGGCGACCTTGCCGTTGCGGTCGTACAGGGTGATGAACTGCGGCGCGGTGCTCAACGCCCGCGCCACCATGTGGGCCGGGATGCGCACCCGCAGGCCGTCGGTCTCGGCGCCGCCGGCGACCAGGATCTGGCGCGCCCTCTCATCGTGCACGTCTACCCCCACCCGCGCCAGGATCTCCAGGGTCGCCTGGTGGATCTGCGCGCACTCCTGCTGTCCCAGGCGGGCGTAATGGGCGCTGGTCATGCGCAGGCCATGAGTTGCGATCATCGAACCTCTCCTGTCGAATGAGCGTTGCGTAATGGACGATAGCGACTTGCAGGGGTTATTATAGCTCTGATCTTACAGAAGTCAATATCTGAAATATCAAAATATCCATCTAACACATCATCGGGCGCAAGAGACATTTTAGAACTTGCAATCTGCTATATGATGTGGTATACTGCATCCGTCCCCAAACTCATCCTTTTCGAGACAGGCGTGGAGGCCGCATGGCGGACGGTGAGGGAGATCGAACCTCCAAGGAGAGGGTTTATCGGGAGTTGCGACGCTCCATCATCATGGGGCATCGCCGCCCCGGCGAACGCCTCAACCTGGACGAGCTCGTCAAAACCTACAAAAGCAGCATCACTCCTTTGCGCGACGCCCTCCAGATGTTGAGCCAGGAGGGCCTGGTCACCATTCGCCCCCGCTCCGGCTACTTCGTGCGCAGCATCACCCTCAGAGAATTGCTCGACCTGTTCGAACTGCGCGAGATCCTCGAGGTGGCCGCGGTGGAGCGCGCGGCCCAGCGCATCAGCGAAGAGACCTTGCACGAGCTGGAGCACGTCCATGCCGGCTACACCGGCGATGACGACGAATCGTACGACCGCTACACCGATGAGAACCGCCGTTTCCATACCCTGATCGCCGCCGCGTCGGGCAATCAGGAGCTGGCCCGGCTGTTGGGCCATCTGCACGACCGCCTGGCGCGCTTCATGGTGTTGCGCGGGGCCGGCAAGTCTCAGGAATACACGCATGCCGAGATCATCCGCGCGCTGCGCGCGCGCGACGTCGAGGCCTCGCGACAGGCCATGTTGGCCGAGATTCGCGAGACCCGCGACATCATCCTGGATCGCGTGATTCGGGCCGAAGGCTCGGCCTGGCGGTTGGAGGCTTAGATCAACAAAAACTCATATTTCAAGGAGAAGAGACCATGGAGATCATCAAAAAGAAGTCGAACAACGGCCTGCACCCCCTGGTGCCGGAGCTCCAGGAACAGTTGCGGCAGGGCCAGATCAGCCGCCGCGAGTTCCTGCGCTATGCGACGCTGCTGGGCGTCTCGCTGAGCAGCGCCACCGCCCTTGCTGCCTGCGGCACACCGGCCACGCCCGCGCCGGCCGCACCCCCCACCGCGGTCCCTCCGACGGCCGCACCCGCTGCGGCTACGGCCGCGCCCAAGGCCACCGAGGCGCCCAAGGCCACCGAGGCACCCAAGGCCGCGGCCGGCCCGCGACGCGGGGGCAAGCTGATCTGCGCCAGCCGCGTGCAGAAGGTGGCCCACCCGGCGCAATTCTCGTGGGTCTCGGCCTCGAATCAGTTGCGCCAGGTGGCCGAGTACCTCACCTACACCGACCGGGACAACATCACCCATCCCTACCTTCTGGAGAGCTATACGCCGAGCGAAGACCTCAAGACCTGGACCCTCAAGCTGCGCAAGGGGATCAAGCACAACAACGGCGACGAGTTCAACGCCGACGATGTGGTCTTCACCATGAGCGAATGGTTCAAGAAGGAGGTCGGCTCTTCGATCGCCGGCCTGATGTCCTACATGGACGCCAACGGCATCGAGAAGGTGGACGACTACACCGTCAAGCTGCACCTCAACCGGCCCGAGATCGGCGTGCCCGAGCATCTGTTCCACTACCCGGCCATGATGCTCAACCATCGCACGTTCCAGGGCGATTTCCTCAAGGCGCCGCACGGCACCGGCCCGTACACGCTGGATACCTACAAGGTCGGCGAGCGCGTCCTGCTGAAGGCCCGCAAGGACTACTGGCAGAAGGGCGCCGATGGCCAGCCGTTGCCCTACCTGGACGAGATGGAATTCATCGACATGGGCGAGGATCCGGCGGCCTGGATGGCGGCGATCAAGGGCGGCCAGGTGGACTACCTGGACCTGGGCGACAACGTCAGCCCCGATTTCTACAACGGCTTGAAGGACGACCCCAACGTCACCGTGGCCGGGCTGCCCACCGGCATCTGCCGCGTCCTGCGCATGCGCGTGGACATGGACCCCTGGAAGGACAACCGGGTGCGCATGGCGCTCAAGCTGTGCCAGAACCGCGAGAAGATCCTCAAGCTGGCCTATTTCGGCCAGGGCGTGCTGGGCGGCGACTTCCACGTCTACCCGAAGCACCCGGAATACTGCGAGAAGCCCGTTCCCGCCTACGATCCGGCGAAGGCCAAGCAGCTCCTGGCCGAGGCCGGCTATCCGAACGGCCTGGACATCAAGCTGGCGGTCGGCTCCGGCTGGCCCGACATCGTGGCCTACGCGCAGATCCTCAAGGAGGACGCCGCGGCCGCCGGCTTCCGCATCACCGTGGACGCGATGCCCAACAGCCAGTATTGGGACAAATGGACCGAGGTGGACCTGGGCGTGACGCCCTGGACGCATCGGCCGCTGGGCACCATGATCCTCAACCTGGCCTACACGGCCGACGATCAGGGCAAGCCGGTGCCCTGGAACGAATCGCGCTGGGTGGATGAGGAGTTCACCCGGCTCCTGAAGCAGGCCAACAGCACGATTGACGTGGCGAAGCGCCGGGCGATCATGTGCCAGCTCGAGCAGATCCAGATGGAACGCGGCTCGATCGGCATCGCCTGGTGGATGAACATCTGGACGATCTACCGCAAGAACGTCCAGGGCATCCCCGGGCATCCGACCCTGTACATGCTCTTCAACGAAGTGTGGAAGTCGGCGTAAAGCCCGCGGCGGCCGGAGGACGGCGATGGGTGTCGGAGACGGGTTCGGCCGCTCCGACACCCCCTGAGATAAGGACCCCGGATCATGGCGAGATTCATCCTGCGCAGGCTGCTGCTCATGCTGGTCACCATGTTCCTCGTCTCGGTGGCCGTCTTCGCCATCACCTCGGCGGCGCCCGGCAATGTGGCGCGCAACGTCCTGGGCATCCAGATCACCCCGGAACAGGAAGCCTCTTTCCTGGCGCAAAACGGCCTCGACAAGCCGATCGCCGTCCGCTACCTCTACTGGTTGATCGGCAGTGACTGGCAGGCCGGCCGGCTCATCGGCCGGCCGGTGCGCCAGATCACGACCGCCGATGGGTTCAAGGAGTGGTGGGCGGTGGAGCGGGACGGGACGCTCGTCCAGTGGCGGGTGGAGGGCGAAAACCTGATCATCAGGCAACGCCTGCCGGACGGCAAGGTGGAGGAGAAGCCCGACAACGGCCGGTGGCAGATCAAAGATCCCGCGAGCGAGGCCGCCCGGCTGGCAGCGTACCGCGCCGCGCTGGCCGACGATGTGGAGATCGCCGAGGCAGATCGGCAGGCCATCGGCCGGGCGGTGGAGCGCATCCTGGCCATCCTGCGCACGCCGGGCCAGGATCAGGCCGCGCTGCTCGCGGCGCTGGCCGGCCCCGAGGGCGAGCTGGAGGCGCTGCGCGATCCGAAGGCGGCCGGCCGGAAACAGGCGTTGCAGAAGGCCGCGGCGGCCGTCGCGGGCAACGATGCGCTGCTCAAGGCCATTGCCGTCTACCGCACCCTCACCGGCCCCGACGCCGGCCGCCTCCAACTGAGCGACCAGCAGTTCATGGCGGGCCAGCTCAGCCGCGCGGCCGCGCAGTTGCGCGAACGCGCTCCCGAGAGCGCCACGCAACTCCAGAGGGCATATGAGAGCCTGAAGGCCGGCGATGTCCGGGCGGCGGTCACCGCGCTGGAAGGCGTGGTGCCGCTCCTCAAGAAGCTCACGGGCAACGTGGGCGACCTGACCGATGCCTTGCAAAGCGGCCGTTACCGGACGGCCGCCGAGGTCCTGCGCGATCTGGGCGATCCGGCCCGGAATCCGTTCGACGCCGAACAGATGGCCACCCTGCCGGCGTTGCTCCAGGCGCTGGCCAACGCCGTAGACGATGCAAGCCCCGATGTGGGCCGGCCGCTCCTGCAGGGCGTCACCGCGCTGAAGGCCGGCAAGGCCGACGAAGCCCGCAAAGCCTTCCGGCAGGCGGCCGATGTGTTGGCCGGCGTCGGCCAGGTGTTGGCGCGCAGCGATGCGGCCGGCCGCGCGCGCGTCGGCCGGGTGTTTTGGGGCGTTGATACCCAAAACCACGCCGTCCGCTGGGAGACGGGCACCGGCAAAGATGTGTGGGTCTTCATCCAGGGCACCGGCTGGAAGGCGTTCGCCGGCGGCCCGGTGGAATACGTCCCGTTGCAGCGCGGCCTGCTGCGCGGCGATCCGGGCGTGTCGTTGCGCACCGGCCGGCCCGTGGCCGACCTGCTGTTCATCCGGCTGCGCAACTCGCTGGTCCTGGCGGCCGCGGCGTTTGTGATCGTGATGCCCCTGGCCCTGTTGTTGGGCCTCCTCGCCGGGCTGAAGGAGGGCAAGCCGCTCGACCGGATCCTCTCCATCGGCGGCATGATGTTCTCCGTGACCCCGGAGTTCGCCACCGGCATCTTCCTGATCGTGATCTTCGCGTTCTGGCTGAAGCTGGTGCCGGGCGCCACCGTGTTCGGCGAGAAGGCGCCGTGGAACAGGCCCGAGATGCTGGTCTTGCCCGTGATGACCCTCACCCTGGTCGAGCTGGGCTACGTGTTGCGGATCACGCGGGCCAGCGTGGTGGAGGTGATGAAAGCGCCGTACATCCGCACGGCCTTTCTCAAAGGGCTGCCGTATCGCCGCATCGTCATCAGGCACGTCTTGCGCAATGCCTTGATGGCGCCCATCACCGTCATCATGTTGCACGTCAACTGGCTCCTGGGCGGGATCGTCGTCGTGGAGGCGATTTTCGGCTATCCGGGGTTGGGCAGCTATCTGCTCGAGTCGGCGCTCTTCAAGGATTTCAACGCGATCGAGGCCGGCGCCATGGTCCTGGTCGTGGTGGCGGTGGCCACCCAGTTGCTGGCCGACCTGATCTACACGTTGATCAACCCGCGCATCCGCTGGAGCACCTCATGACCGCAAGCACGCAGAGCATTTCGCTGGCCGCCCGTCCGCGGTGGTGGCGTCGCATCTGGAACGGACTGGCCATCCTGTTTGCTTCCAAGACGGCCGTCGTCGGGCTGATCATCGTCCTGTTTTGGGTGACGGCGGCCATCTGCGCGCCGTTGTTGACGCCCTACAGCCCCACCGCGCAGGACTACCGGGCCCAAAATTCGGGGCCGTCGGCTGCGCACATCCTGGGCACCGACGACCTGGGCCGCGACATCTGGTCGCGGCTGCTCTACGGCGCCCGCATCGTCCTGATCATGTTGCCGGTCGGCGAGCACTTCTGGCTGCCGCTGGGCACGGCCATCTGGGGCGTGCTCCTCGGGCTGATCGTCGGGTGCACGCTCGGCCTGGTGGCCGGTTACCTGGGCGGGTGGATAGACGAGGTGGTGATGCGCGTGTTGGACGCGATGATGGCGTTCCCGGTCATCCTCCTCTACATGATCATCATCGCCGCGGTGGGCGCTTCGGCCACCAACGTC
>DAOTZV010000164.1:0-4730 GCA_034434235.1 Anaerolineae bacterium | reverse complement strand
CGCCGGCTGGAAGCGCAGCACGAGCGGGCGCTCCAGTTCGTGGACGAGCCGACCTATCGCGTCTGGCGGCTCTTCATGTCCGGCTCGGCGCACGGCTTCACGCGCGGCCGGCTGAACGTCTACCAGGCGCTCCTGGTCAAGCCCGACGCGCAGGGCCGCAGCGGCCTGCCGTTGACGCGCGCCGACTGGTACAGGGAGTAGAACATGCCCGAAATAGACTGGAGCCGCTGGCACACCGGGTACGACGCGGCCGTGGCGGCCGCCAGGGAGACGCACAAGCCGATCCTGTTGCAATTTCACCGCGACAAATGCGCCGGCTGCAAAAAGCTGTACGCGCTGACCTATCCCGACCCCGATGTCGCGGCGGAGCTGTACGACTGGTTCGTGCCGCTGCGCCTGGACATCTTGCAAAACCGGGAAATCCGCGCGCGCCTGGCCGCCGTTTGGACCCCTTCGTTCTACGTGCTGGACTGGACGGGCAAACAATACTTCCACCTGGACGGCTACCTGGGGCCGGAGGACTTCCGCGTGGTCCTGCGCCTGGCCAAAGCCGCGGTGGACACGGCCCGCGGCCGTTATGACGCGGTGATGGCGCTCATGGAGGACGGCCTGAGCCGTTTCCCCGCTAACCCGCGCGCGGCCGCCATGCTGTTCCGCAAGGGGATGGCGTGGTACCTCTCGACCTGGGACCGAGACGCGTTCCGCGATGCGATGCTGGACATCATCGAGCGCTATCCGACCAGCCCCGAAGCCCGCATGTGGCCGTGGCTGGACGACCCCGCGGCCGAACTGGGGGCCTGATCTCAAGGCTCGACAGTCGTGCGCATTGCCCGGCTCTGCCACGAGCTCGAGCGGGCCGCTGCAGTATGACCGTGCTCATAGTCGGCAGTGAGAAATCGGTGTAGCATCATATGCAATAATTTCTATATAGACCGATTCGCATATCAGAGGAGAACGCAGTGAGCAGTGAATTTCTCGAAACCACGGTTGATAAATTCATCTTCCGCGTGAAGGTGGGCTACCTGTACAGCGAGGCCGGCGTCTGGGTGGCCTATGATCCGGCCCAGAACACGGCCCGTCTCGGCCTGAGCGACTTCCGCCAGCAGGCCAGCGGCGACGTCGCGTTCGTCGAGCTGCCGGCGGTAGGAACCCAAGTTTCGGCCGGCGGCGACCTGGCCAACATCGAGACGATCAAGGTGGATCTGGTCGTGCCCGCGCCGCTTGGGGGAGAGGTCGTGGCCGTCAACCCGGCGCTGGAAGACAGCCCGGAGTTGATCAACCAGGACCCGTATGGCGCCGGCTGGCTGGTTGAGATGAAGCCGGAGCATTGGCCGGCCGAAGGGCTGCTGGACGCGCCGGCTTATCTGGTCGTAATGCAGGCGCAAGCCGAAGCGGAGGCGGCCAAATGAGCAAACGTGTCATTATCGTGCCGTGCAGCGGCATCGGCAAGACCTATGGGACGGTGACGCGCGAGGCGGCCTACCAGGTGGTCGAAGAGCTGCGGCCGGAGACCACGACCATCGTGCCGCTATCGCTGCTGGTTTTGGGCGACGCAGAAGCGCGGGCGGCCGTGCAGGACGCTCAGGTGATCACCATGGATGGCTGCTCGCTGGCCTGCGCCACCCTCAACGTGCGCCAGGCCGGCGGCATGGTGGCTAAGGACTTCACCGTGCTGGACGCTTTCCGGCGCAACAAGGCCCTGAAGCCAAAGGGCATCAGCGAGCTGAACGAGGGCGGCCAGGCGCTCGCCCGCGTGCTGGCGGACGAAGTCGCTCGGACGGCCGATGAACTGATGGACGGAGGAAATAATCATGCCTGATCTGCCGAAACGCAAAGTGGGCATCGTGGCGTGCTCGGGCGAGGAGCTGCCGGCGGGTACCGTCACCCGGTTGGCCGCGCTTAAGGTGCTGGAGGAGCTGCGGCCCGGCGAGACGGTCACCATCTGCCTGCCACTCTTCCTGGCCGGCGGCGAAGGGGATCGCGCCTTTGCCAAATTCTACCCCACCATCGCCGTGGACGGCTGCGAGAAGCGCTGCGCGGCGCGCGCCACCGAGCTGTACAGCAACAAGCCGGCGGCCAGCATCGTCGTGGACGACATCCTGGCGCAACACAACCTGCCCGCACCGCAGGGCCTGCGCCGGCTCTCGCCGGAAAGCCAGCCGGCGGTGGACGCCCTGGCCGACGCCATCGCCGCCGAAGTGGACCATCTGATGGCCGTGCGCTGGAGCCGGACCGAGGGCACGATCCTGGAGGCCGAGCCCGTGGCAACGCCGACCGTCAGCACGGCGGCCTGCGCCTGCGGCTCGGGCATCCCGGTGACGACCGTGCAGGTGAACGGCCGGACAGTGCAGATCATGGCGCTGGAGCCGATCCTGGAGCTGGCCTACAACCAGGGCCTGCGCGTCAACGGGGCCTTGCCCCCCGAAATCCTTCAGACCGTCCAGGTGTATAACACCGTGCCGGCCGGCGAGGAAGACTTGTACGCAGAGGCAGTATGGCAGGCCTGGCAGGCATACTGCGCGCAGCGCGAGGGACAACGCCATGGCTAAGACGGCGACCTACACCACCGAAGTGACCTGGCGCGGGGACCATTGGGGGCACATCGTGATGGGCAATGGCCCCCAAATGATCTTCTCCGCGCCGCCCGACGCGTACGGCCAGCCCGGCGTGCTCACCCCGGAGGACGCGTTCGTGGCCGCGGCCAACACCTGCGTGATGATGATGTTCCTCTGGGCCTGCGAGCGGTTCAAGCTCGACCTGGTGGACTATCGGTGCCGGGTCGAGGGCACGAAGAAGATCGAGCTCGATCGCACCGAGATCTTCACCCACCTGCGCTTCTGGCCCGAGATCGTCGTGCGGGCCGACCCCGACGGGGATGCGGCCAGCACCGAAAAGCGCGTGCGCAAGGCTCTGGCCTCGGCGCAGAAATACAGCCTGGTGGCCAACTCGGTCAAGAGCGAGATCATCGTTGAACCGAAAATCACCGTATTGGAGAAAAAATAACATGTTGGACATCAAAGTCCTGGGGCCGGGTTGCTCCAATTGCTACATCCTGGAAGGATTGGTCATCGCCGCGGTGCAGGTCCTGAGCGACCAGAAGCCGCATCTGTTCGACGGTGTGGAGGCAACTCTGGAACACCTGACTGAGCCGGGCGACTTTCGCAAGTATCGCATCCTGTTCACGCCCGGCCTGGTGATCAATGAAAAGCTCATCGCGGCCGGCCGGCTGCCGAGCGTGCTGGAGATCATGGACGCCATCGAGCGACAGTTGGCGGCCGGCGCGCAGGCGACACAAACGGAGGCCCGGCCAGCATGAACACCGACTACGTCGCCTATCGCCGACACCTGGAGGAACGCCTGACGCAGTTGGGCCGGGAACTGCCGGGCCCGCTGACCGGCTTCGCGCGGTTGCACAAGAAAGCCATCGAAGACGGCGCGCTGAGCCGCAAGACCAAGGAGTTGATGGCGCTGGCGATCAGCATCGCGGTGCGCTGCGAGGGCTGCATCGCCTACCACGCGCACGACGCCATCGCGGCCGGCGCCACGCGCCAGGAGCTGCTGGAGACCATCGGTGTCGCGCTCATGATGGGCGGCGGCCCAGCCGCCATGTACGCCGGCCACGCGCTGGATGCCATCGAGCAGCTTCTGACGGCCGCGCAGCAGCCGCCAGAGGGGTAGGGCATGTCGCCGAAACACAAGACCACTACCCTGCCGCGCCAGACAGCGCGGGCCGGGGGGCCTGTGCGCCAGGGCGCCGGGCCGCAGCCGGCCGCCAAAAAGCCGGATCGGTTCCTGGCCGTGTTGGTGATCGCCAGCATCGCCGTGGTGGTCCTGGGCATCATCCTGTTGAAACAGCAGCCGCGAGATGCGGTGGCGCTTTCGTCCGTGCAAGGCAGCGTTCCGGTTGCAACGAGCAACCCGGCGGCCGTGGCCGGGCCCTTCAAGCCCACCTCGCCGGCCGAACAGCTCAACCTGGCGCTGGCGGCGGGGAAACCGGTGCTGGTCTTCATGCACTCCACCAACTGCCAGTCGTGCATTGATATGATGAACGTGGTGAACCAGGTCTATCCGGAGTTCGCGGGCCAGATCGCGCTGGTGGACGTGGATGTCTACGACAACGCCAATGTCCCGCTGATGCAGAAGCTGGGCCTGCGCTACATCCCGACGGTCGTCGTATTCGACAAGAACGGCAAGGCCGCGCAGAACGTCGGCGCGATGAAGCCGGACGCGTTCCGGGCCTTCCTGCGCCAGAAGGCGCTGGGGGGCTGACATGGATTGGGACTTCTCGGTCATCCAACATCTTTCGCCCCTGGCGCTGATCCTGGTGTTCGCCGGCGGCGTGGTGACCAGCATCGGGCCGTGCAACATGGCGATGATCCCGCTGATCATCGGCTACGTGGGCGGCAGCCGCGATCTGTCGCGCGGGCGCAGCTTCGTGCTCTCGGCCACCTTCGCCACCGGCCTGGCGATCACCTTCATGCTGCTGGGCGTGGTCGTCTCGTTCGTGGGCGGGCTGGTGGGCGCGGGCCATGCGTGGTTCTATTACATCGTGGCGGCCGTCTGCATCGTGATCGGCCTGCAATTGTTGGGGCTGATCCAGTTGCCCATGCCCGACTTCCTGGCCGAGCAGCGACAGAAGATCGCCTGGCGCGGCGCGCCCGGTGCGCTGGCGTTGGGATTGGTGTCCGGGCTGGTGGCCTCGCAGTGCGCCACGCCGGTGCTGGCCGCCA
>DAOTZV010000163.1:0-3631 GCA_034434235.1 Anaerolineae bacterium | reverse complement strand
CGTGCCGGAGAAACATACGCAGGACTGGATCATCATGTCCCCCGGCACGCTGGATCCGAGCCACTTCTTCTTCAAGAAGTAGTTTAATAAGGTAGCCTTTCTCGGCCCTCTGCCCTTCCCTCCGCAGGGGGAGTGTAGCGCGAGCTTTAGCTCGTCCGTTCGTCGCTCTCCGCAGGGGGAGCGTAAGGCGAGCTTTAGCTCGTCCGTTCGTCGCTCTCCGCAGGGGGAGCGCGTAAGGCGAGCTTTAGCTCGTCCGTTCGTCGCTCTTCGCAGGGGGAGCGTAAGGCGAGCTTTAGCTCGTCCATTCGTTGCTCTCCGCAGGGGGAGCGCGTAAGGCGAGCTTTAGCTCGTCCATTCGTTGCTCTCCGCAGGGGGAGCGTAAGGCGAGCTGAAGCTCGCCCTACATCCGGGCAAGGGCAGAGGCATGGGGCTGGGAGCCTTCCATGATCACATTCATCATTCGCCGCCTGTTGGGGATGATCCCCACTCTTTTGCTGGTCTCGGTCCTGAGTTTCATCATCATCGAGCTGCCGCCCGGCGACTTCATGACTTCGCTGGCGGCCAACGTCGGCACGAGCGGCTCGAGCATGGATGCGGCAACGGTCGAGAACCTGCAACGCCAGTACGGTTTGGACAAGCCCGCCCATATCCGCTATCTGACGTGGATCGCCGGCTTCGTGCGGGGGGATTTCGGCTATTCGCTCGACTGGAAGCGGCCGGTCAGCGAGCTGATCATGGGCCGGCTCGGCCTGACGTTGTTGCTGTCTATCCTTTCGCTGATCATCATGTGGGCGGTAGCCATCCCGATCGGCATCTATTCGGCCACGCATCAGTATTCGCTGGGCGATACCATCTTCACGTTCCTGGGCTTTCTGGGTCTCTCGGTGCCCGAATTCGTATTGGGCCTTTTTTATCTGTTCATCGGCATCTTCGTCTTCGGCGTCTCGGTGACGGGCCTCTTTTCGGCCGAGATGGAGAAGGCGCCCTGGTCGCTGGCGAAGGTGCTCGATCTGGCCAATCACCTGCTCTGGCCGGCGCTGATCCTGGGCACGGCCGGCATGGCGCAGTTGATCCGCATCATGCGCGGCAGCTTATTGGAGATCCTGGGGCAACAATACATCACCACCGCGCGCGCCAAGGGGTTGAAGGAAAAGGTTGTGGTCAATAAATACGCGGTGCGCGTGGCTATCAACCCCCTGATCAGCGTGATGGGCATGCAATTGCCCAGCCTGATCAACGGCGCGACGGTGCTCGGCATCGTGCTCACCTTGCCCACCACGGGCCCGCTCTTCGTGCGCGCTCTGCTCAGCCAGGACATGTACCTGGCGGGCACTTTCCTGTTGTTCCTCAGCCTGATGTTGATGCTGGGCAACCTGCTTTCAGACATCGCCCTGGCCTGGGCCGATCCGAGGATTCGTTACGAATGAGCAAGCCCATTGCAGAACCCGAACCGCGCTCCGGCGAGCCGGCCGAGCGCTCTGCGCCCGATGCGTATGAGGCCGCCAGCGAGGCGCTCATCAGCCGCTCGGAAGAAGAGACGCGCTATGGCCTCTCGCAATACCAGTTGATGTGGCGCAAGTTCATCCGCAGCCGCACGGCCATCGTCGGCGGCTGCGCGGTGATCCTGTTCTACCTCATCGCGGCATTTGCCAACTTTCTGGCGCCGTATGGTGGCGATCAGCGTTTCATCGAATATCTGTACGCGCCGCCGCATCCGTTGCATTGGGACGCGCAGACCGGCCTTTACATCTATGCCCTGGAGACGACCTTCGATCCGGAAACGCTCAAGGCGGTGTACAAGCCGAATCCGAGCAAGAAGGTGCCCATTCGTTTCTTCGTGCACGATTCGCCGTACAAGCTTTTCGGCCTGATCGAGAGCGACCTGCACCTGTTCGGCACGGCCGACAAGAGCGTGGGCGTCTTCCTGTTGGGCAGCGATCGCCAGGGCCGCGATATGCTTTCGCGCATCTTGATCGGCAGCCAGATGTCGCTCACCATCGGCCTGGTCGGCGTCTTCCTCAGCCTGACGATCGGGTCGGTCATGGGGGTGACGTCGGGCTATTTCGGCGGCCGGGTGGACGAGATCATGCAGCGCATGGTCGAGGTGATCCGCTCTTTCCCTTCGATCCCGCTCTGGATGGCTCTCTCGGCGGCGCTGCCGCAACACTGGCCGCCCGAACGGGTCTACTTCGCCATCACCGTGATCCTCTCGCTGATCGGCTGGACCTGGCTGGCGCGCCAGTTGCGCGGGAAGGTGTTGGCGATCCGCGAGGAGGAGTTCGTGTTGGCGGCCCAACTGGCCGGCGCCAGCGATGCGTGGGTGATCTTTCGGCATCTGATACCGGCCGTGTTCGGCCACATCATCGTCATCGCTACCCTGGCCATGCCCGGCATGATCCTGGCCGAGACGACCCTTTCCTTCCTGAACCTGGGCTTGCGGCCGCCGCTCATCAGTTGGGGAGTGCTGTTGCAGGAGGCGCAGAATCTGGAGAGCATGCGCCATTATCCCTGGTTGCTCACGCCGGCCCTGGCGATCGCCGGTGCCGTGCTTTCGTTCAATTTCTTCGGCGACGGCCTGCGCGACGCGGCGGATCCGTATTCGCGGTAAGGGGAGCATTCAAGCGTGAATCCATCATCGGCAAATGCCCTGCTGGAAATCGAGAATCTGAAGACCTATTTCGATACCGTGGACGGCACGGTGCGCGCGGTGGACGGCGTGTCGTTCAGCATAGCTCCGCAGGAGACGTTGGGCCTGGTCGGCGAGTCGGGCTGCGGCAAGTCGGTGACGGCCTATTCGGTGTTGCGCCTGTTGCCCATGCGCTACAGCCGCATCGTGGAGGGGAGCATCCGCTTCCGCCGGCGCAACGGCGAGGTGGTGGATCTGGCCCAGGTGGATCCCCGCGGAGACCTGATCCGCTCGATCCGCGGCAACGAGATCGCCATGATCTTCCAGGAGCCGATGACCTCCCTGTCGCCGGTCCACACCGTCGGCAGCCAGATCGCCGAGGCGGTGGAGCTGCACCAGGGGGTCGGCAAGGCCGAGGCCGAGCGCATTACGATCGAGATGTTGAAGCGGGTGGGCATCGCGAACCCGGAGCAGCGCATTCACGAATATCCGCATCAGTTTTCCGGCGGCATGCGCCAGCGCGCCATGATCGCCATGGCGCTCTCGTGCAACCCATCGCTCCTCATCGCCGACGAGCCGACTACCGCGCTCGATGTGACGATCCAGGCACAGATCCTGGAGTTGATGAAGGCGCTCCAGGAGCAATTCCGCATGTCCATCCTGATCATCACCCACAATCTGGGCGTGGTGGCCGACATGGCCGACCGGGTGGCGGTCATGTACATGGGCAAGATCGTCGAGACCGGTTCCACGCGCGATATCTTCCACCATCCTCTGCATCCCTACACCGTCGGCCTGATGCAATCGGTCCCGAAGATGGGGCGTCGGGTCAAAGAGCGCCTCGTCCCCATCATCGGCAGCGTGCCCGATCCGTTCTCCATCCCGCGCGGCTGCGCGTTCCTGCCGCGTTGCTCGGCGCCCAAGAAGCCCGCCTGCGCGGGGCCGGAAGATGTGCCGTTGACGGATGTGGGCGGCGGCCGGTGGGTGAGGTGTACGTTGTATCAG
>DAOTZV010000162.1:0-2925 GCA_034434235.1 Anaerolineae bacterium | reverse complement strand
CTGGCTGCGTTCGAGGGCCGGGAGGCCGGTTGGGCGGGCGTGCTGGGCGAGCTGGAGGCCGGGCGTCTGCCGTGGCCGACGCTCCGCGAGCGGCTGCTGGGCCAGTGGGCCGGGCTGGCCGCCGACCGGCGAGGATGGCTGTCGGCCCTGGTGGCCGGCCCGGCGGCCGCCTGGTTCGCCGTCGAGGACGCGGCCCGGCTGTGGGGGGTGACGGCGGCCGTCGCCCGGCGTCGGCTCTGGCTGCTGCGCGGGTCGGGGTGGGTCGAGGAGGCTGACGGCGACCCGCCGGCCTGGCGCGTTGCGCGGCTGGCGCGGCTGGCGTGGGGCGGCGAGGAGCAGGGAGGGGAAACGCGAGGCAACGGGAGACAATAAGAGTTGCGTCTCTGTGTGGCTTGTGCTAAACTATGTATTGTTTGAGCTCTCCTGTCACCGTCTGTTATCATGAAGATAGCTCGGTCCTGATATGACACATCGTCTGCTATCTCACCGATCCGCATGGCTTGCCCAGATCGGAGCCTCCCGCCACAAGCTGGTGCTTCTGACCGGCGTGCAGGACACGTCCGTTGCTATCGCAAACGTGCGGCGGATGGTGCCGGGGTGTAACGTGCTAAATCTGAGCCTGGCTTTGAGCCAACGCTTACTGGACGCCCCATCTCACCGGCGGCCGACTCAGGCGCCTATCCTCCTGGCCGATCTCCTCCAGGGCCAGGAGCCTCTGCTGCTCTATGCGATTGAGATCCTGTTCGATCCGTCCCTGCAACTGGAGCCGTTGCGCGCCCTGCAGGCAGCCAGCCGCTCGCGGATTTTGCTGGTGCTGTGGCCCGGGGCGTATGATCACCACACACTCACCTACGCTGTGCCGGATCATCCTGAGTACAGACGTTACGGGCCGGACGACCTGGCAGATGTGCTGGTGATCCCGGCGGCCGAACTCACTCCGGAGGCATAAGCCATGCTCTACCGAGACCTGGTGCAATTCGATCCCATCGAGACGGTGATCCAACTGCGTGAGGCGGATCGCAAAGACGAAGCCCGGCATCTGGTGCGCTCCTACGTCATCTCCGATCGCATGGCGGATGTGCTCACCGAGGTCGTGCTGCCTCAGTTGCGCTTTGACCAGCCGGCCGATCACAAGGGCATCCTCATCGTGGGAAACTACGGCACCGGCAAGTCACACCTGATGTCCGTCATCTCCGCCATAGCCGAGCACGCCGACCTCGCAGACGGCGTCACCCATCCGAAGGTCGCGGCGGCGGCTCGCAGCGGCATCGCCGGACGGTTTCAGGTGCTGCGCACGGAGGTCGGCACGACCCGCATGGCGCTGCGCGACATCCTCTTCGGCCAGCTGGAAGGCTTCCTGGCGCAACGCGGGGTTGAATACCGCTTCCCAAGCCTCATGGAAACCGCGAACAGCAAGGACCCGCTGATCGCCATGATGGGGCGTTTCGGCGAGCGCTTCCCGGAGCAGGGCTTGCTGCTGGTGGTGGATGAGCTGCTGGAGTACTTGCGCAGCCGCAGCGAGCACGAGCTGATCCTCGACCTCAACTTCCTGCGCGAGCTGGGCGAGGTCTGTCGGCTCGCGCGTTTCCGGTTCGTGGGCGGCGTCCAGGAGTCGCTGTTCGACAGCCCGCGCTTCCAGTTCGTGGCGGACACGGTGCGCCGCGTCCGCGATCGTTTCGAGCAGGTGCGCATCACGCGCACGGATATCGCCTACGTCGTCACCGAGCGCCTGTTGCGCAAGACACCCGAACAGCGTGCCTGGATTCACCGCCACCTGGAACGCTTCACGCCGCTGTATCCCGCGATGGCCGAACGTTTAGAAGACTTCGTCGCGCTCTTCCCGATCCACCCCATGTATCTGGACGTGTTCGAGCGGATCACGCTGGCCGAAAAACGCGAAGTCTTGCGCACCCTGAGCCGCGCCATCGCCGGACGACTCGATACCGCCGTGCCGGCGGACGCCCCGGGCATCATCAGCTATGACGACTACTGGGGCGTGCTCCAGCAAGACCCCGCGCTCCGCAGCGTGCCGGAGATCCGCGAGGTCGTCGCAAAGAGCCAGGTGCTCGAGGAACGGATCCGCGCTGCCTACACGCGGCCCGCATACCGGCCGCTGGCGCTGCGCCTGATCCACGGCCTGAGCGTGCTGCGCCTGACGGCCGGCGATATCTACGCGCCGATTGGCGCCACGGCCCAGGAGCTGCGCGATGGCCTGTGCCTCTTCATCCCGCAGCCGGAGCCGGACCCGGACTTCCTGCGGACCACCGTGGAGGTGGCGCTGAAGGAGATCCTCCGCACGGTGAGCGGGCAGTTCATCTCGGTCAATCCGGAGAACGGCCAGTACTATCTCGACCTGAAAAAGGATATTGACTACGATGCCCTGATCGCCGAAAAGGCGCGCGGGCTTTCGTCGGAGCAACTGGATCGCTACTACTTCGAGGTGCTGAAGCGCGTGCTGGAGTGCACTGACAACACCTATGTCTCCGGCTACCGCATCTGGTCGCACGAGGTCCCCTGGCCCGGTCATGGGGTGACGCGGCCCGGCTACCTGTTCTTCGGGGCGCCCAACGAGCGCTCCACGGCGCAGCCGCCGCGCGACTTCTACCTGTACTTCCTCCAGCCGTATGAGCCGCCGACCTACCAGGACGAGCAGCGGGCCGACGAGGTGTTCTTCCGTTTGACCGGCCAGGACGAGCAGTTCGCACAGGCGCTGCAGACGTTCGCTGGCGCGATGGAGATGGCGCTGATCTCGAGCGGCGAACACAAGCAGACCTATCTGAGGAAGGCCAACGACGCCGTTGCCGGCTTGCAGCGCTGGCTCCGCCAGCAGATGCCGCAGGGAGTCACCGTGACCTATCAGGGGGAGTCCCGGCGCCTGGCAGAGTGGCCGCGCGAGGCCGCCCCCGTGCGGACCGACCTGTCCAT
>DAOTZV010000161.1:0-10098 GCA_034434235.1 Anaerolineae bacterium | reverse complement strand
GGGGCCGACATCGAGAATCTGGTGAACGAGGCGGCGATTCTGGCGGCGCGGCGCAACAAGCGGCAGATCGGCATGGCCGAGTTTCAGGAGGCCATCGAGCGGGTCATCGCCGGCCCCGAACGCCGCAGCCGGCTGATCTCGGACGAGGAGAAGCGCATCGTGGCCTATCACGAGGCCGGCCACGCGCTGGTGATGAAGATGTTGCCCAACGCCGATCCGGTGCACAAGATCACGATCGTCAGCCGGGGCATGGCGCTGGGCTATACCATGCCGTTGCCGGCCGAAGATCACTTGCTCTACAGCAAGAACAAGTTCAAGGATGAGCTGGCCGGGCTGTTGGGCGGCCGCGTGGCCGAAGAGGAAGTGTTCGGCGACATCACGACGGGCGCCTCGAACGACCTGGAGCGGGTGACCAAGCTGGCGCGCGCCATGGTGACCCAATACGGGATGAGCGAGGTGCTCGGCCCGCAGACCTTCGGCGAGAAGGAAGAGCTGGTCTTCCTGGGCCGGGAAATCGGCGAGCAGCGCAACTACAGCGAAGAGGTCGCCGAGGCCATTGACCGCGAGGTGCGCTCTCTGGTAGACGAGGCCTATAGCCGGGCTCGCTCCATCATCCGCACCTATCGGCAGAAACTGGACGAAATCGCGCATTACCTGCTCGAACACGAGACGATGGACGAGCAGGCCATTCAGGCGATGTTTGCGTGAAGCGTAAAACGTCAAACGTCAAACGTAATGAACTGAAGCTTGCCGTTTCACGTTTGACGTTTGACGTCTGACGAACGATGCCCCACATTGCTCGCTTCACGTTTCACGTTTCACGTTTTTACGTTTCACGTTTTACGTTTCACATCTCCCAGGATACGACTCTTGACCTCTGTTTCTCCTGCATCATCCGTTCGTCGCATTAGCCAAAACGATCTCATCATGTTGAGCGTTGTGTTGATTTGGGGCTTCAATTTCACGGTGGTGAAATTCGCCCTGCGCGATCTTTCGCCTCTGGCGTTCAATGCGTTGCGATTCGGCGCGGCGACCCTGGCCCTGTTGACCATCATGCGGCTGCGCGGCGAATCGTTTCAGATCCGGCGCCAGGACCTTGTGCCGGTGATCTTGTTGGGGTTTGGCGGCCATACGCTCTATCAGGCGCTCTTCATCAATGGGATGGCGCTCACCACGCCGGCCGTTGCTTCGTTATTGATGGCCACCTCGCCTCTCTTCGTGGCGGTCTTCGGCGCGCTGCTCGGCATCGAGCGGCTGCGGCCTATGGTGATGACGGGCATTGTGTTGTCGTTCGTCGGCATCGCGCTGTTGATCGCCGGCGGCCGGGGCGAGATCAGTTGGCGGAGCGGCACGCTCCTGGGCGACCTGATGATCCTGCTGGCGGCCATGATGTGGGCGGTCTACACGCTCGGCGGCAAGCCGCTGCTCGGCCGCTACTCGCCCCTCAAGCTGAACGCCCTGACCATGATCCCCGGCACGACCCTGTTGGCGTTGCTCAGCATTCCGCAACTGGCCGCACAAAACTGGCCGGCGGTGACGGCCGGCGCGTGGGCGGCCCTGGCCTATTCGACCACGTTTGCGGTCGTTGTGGCCTATGTGCTCTGGTATACCAGCGTCCAGCGCGTGGGCGGCGCGCGCACGGCCGTTTACTCCAATCTGACGCCGGTGGTGGCCTCGCTCGTCAGTTGGGCGCTGATGAAGGAGAGCCTGACGCCCGCCCAGATCGTCGGCGCGGCCGTGGTGATCACCGGCATCCTGCTCGCCCGGCGTGGCGCGCGGGAAAGGAGGGCGCAGTGACCCGCATGTTGCTCAAGCTGGCATATCAACTGCAACATCATAGCCTGGGGGAATGGGCGCTGGATCGGTGGGGCGTCGCGCTGGCGCTGTTGACGGCCGGCGTCATCGTGTTGCAGTGGTTCGGCCGGGGCCGGCCGCCTTTGCCCGCCTGGCATTGGGCCGTCCTCGCGTTGATCTTGTTGTTTGCCCTTGGCCTGCTCTACCTGCGGCGTTGGGCCGGCCGCCAGATGTACGTGCAATTCAGCGCCGATCCGACGGCGACGCCGCCGGCGGCCCGGCCGCTGGCCGCCGAAGACAAGGTGCCCGTGCGCGCCACCGGCACTTTCGAGGTCGAGGGCAAGACCCATTTCTTCGCGGATCTGCTGGCGTACTGGCGCACCTTCAACAGCCGCGAGCATGCCGTGATGGCCATCGTGCATCGCTCGCGGTTTCTGTTGTTGGGGGCCGTGCCCGAGCGGCTGCCCGGCATGTGGTATATCTTCTTCAAGCCGGAGATGATCGAACAGATCACGGCCGGCGCAGTCGCGTTCGGATCGGTGCGCCGACCGGCTCTGCGCATCGCCTATCGCGGCCCGGCGACCGGCCGCCCGCGCCGGCAAAGCCAATCGCTGTCGCGGGTGATCTACCTGGGGTTCGCCAGCGAGGCCGAGCGCGATCAGGTGTGGGCCGACCTGCTGGCCGACAGGTGACCTTCTTCAGCTTCGGGCGGCGACGTAGACGATCCACTCGGCCGCGTCTTTCAGCGCCAGCCCGTCCCAGGCGGGGTGCGTTTGCACCTGTCCGAACCCCGCTTCGTGCAACATGGCGGTCATCTGCGCCACCGTGTAGGCCTGATCCGCCAGGCCGTAGGTCTGCATCTCGCCGGTCTCCAGGTTGATGATGAAGAAGCGCTCGACCGCGGCGCGCTGGATCGGGTCCCAGGCGCGTTCGCCCAGGTGCAGGTAGGGGAAATCGCCCCATAGCCCGCCGCAGTCGGTGTACCACCAGGTGCTGTCCTTTTTGTCGAAGCGGTCGTCGTCCAGGATCTCCAGCAGCAGCCGCGCGCCGGGCTTGAGGCCGGCCCGGATGCGCCGCAAGACGTCGGCCGATTCCTCCGGTCGCAGGACCGTGAACTGGCCGTACAGGTAGATCGCGGCGTCGAAGTCCCGGCCGGCAAAATCCATCTGCCGCACATCGCCGAAGACGAACTCGCACGGCAGGCCGGCGCAATGGCGCCGCGCGTATTCGATGGCCGCCGGGCTGAAATCAATTCCTGTCACCTCGACGCCCCGCCGCGCGAACTCCGCCGCGTAGAGGCCCGGACCGCACGTCACGTCGAGCAGCCGTTTGCCCGGCGCCAGCTCCAGCCATGTCATGATCTGGGCCACCTGCGCCCGGATCTCGGGCAGGGGCCGGCTCGCCGCGCCGTGGCTCTGATCCAGGTGCTCGGCGAGCATCCGCCGGCTGAACTCGGGATCGTCCCAGGGGAAGTTGGCGCCATCGCGCCAGGGCACGGCCGGTTGGGGCCGTTCGTAGATGCGGCGCAGGTTGCCGGCGATGTGCGCGCCGATGGCAGATTCGGCGTTCTTCCACGACATGAGATTCCTCCTCGAATCAAACGATCTCGACGGCCGGCGCATCCGCGGCGACCATCTCGCCGACGAGCCAGGCCTCCGCGCCGAGCACGCGCAGCGCGGGGTCGGCCTGGAGGGGCGGCACGATGACCAGCATGCCCAGCCCCAGGTTGAAGACGTGGGCCATCTCGCGCTCTTCGATCTGGCCCAGGCGCTGGATGAGCCAGAAGATCGGCGGCACGGGCCAGCTGCGCCGCCAGAGCCGCGCGGCCACGCCCGGCGGGAAGATGCGCGGAGGGTTGTCTAGCAGGCCGCCGCCGGTGATGTGCGCCAGCCCTTTGATCGTGATCCCGGCGGCCTGCAGACGCTGCACCTCGGCCAGGTAGGCGCGATGGGGCGCGAGCAGCACATCGCCCAGCGGCCGGCCCAGCTCCGGCGCGACCGCGGTCAGATTCCAGCCGTCGAACACGCGGCGCGCCAGCGAGTAGCCGTTGGTGTGCAGGCCCGACGATGCCAGGCCGATGATCGCGTCGCCGGCCGCGATGGCGCGGCCGTCTATGATCTGCTCTCGCTCCACGACGCCGACGATGGTGCCGACCAGGTCCAGTTCGCCCGGCGCGTAGACGCCAGGCATCTCGGCCGTCTCGCCGCCCAGCAGCGCGCACCCGACGGCCCGGCACGCGGCCGCGCACCCGCTCACCACTGTGGCCACGACCTCGGGGACGAGTCTGGCCGAGGCGATGTAGTCCAGGAAGAAGAGAGGTCGGGCGCCCTGGACCAGGATGTCGTTGACGCAATGGTTGACGATGTCGTGGCCGATGGTATCGTAGCGGCCCAGCGCGGCCGCGATCTTCGTCTTCGTGCCGACGCCGTCGGTCGAGGCGACCAGCACGGGCGCGGCCATGCGGGCCAGCGCGGCCGCATCGAACAGCCCGCCGAACGCGCCGATGCCCGCCAACACCTCCGGGCCGTAGGTGGCGCGCACGGCGTCCTTCATCAGTTCCACCGCGGCCGCCCCGGCCGCGATGTCAACGCCGGCATCGCGATAGCTTAGCGTCATAGGCAGATACTCCTGTTCTTGTAAATCTGGCTTGCGGCGCTTCGGCGCCGCTTTGGTTTACGGCGCGGCGGGCAAATCGAAAGCGGGGACGCGTCCCCGCAATCCAGATTTGGCTTGCGGCGCTTCGGCGCCGCTTTGGTTTGCGGCGCGGCGGGCAAAGCGAAAGCGGGGACATGTCCCCGCAGTCCAAAGCAATCCAAAGCGGGGTCGTGGTCCCCGCAATCCAAAAGGCCGGCGTGCGTTCATGCGCGGCGGTGCAATTTTACGCCTTTGCGCCGATGTCGCGGCGGTAGTGCATGCCCTCGAAGTGGATGCAACGGATGCCGGCGTAGGCGCGGTCGAGCGCCTGGCGCAGGTCGGCGCCGACGCCGGTGACGGCCAGGACGCGGCCGCCGTCGGTGACGAGCCGGCCGTCGGCCGTGCGCCGCGTGCCCGCGTGGAAGACGATCACGCCGGGGAGCGCGGCCGCATCGGCGATGCCGGCGATCTCGCGGCCCTTGGGATAGGGGCCCGGATACCCCTCGGACGCGGCGACGACCGTGGCGGCCGCGGCATCGCGCCAGCGCACCGTCACGCGGTCGAGCGCGCCTTCTACGCACGCCTCGAGCACGTCGAGCAGGTCGCTTTCCAGCAGCGGCAAGATGGCCTGCGTCTCGGGATCGCCGAAGCGACAGTTGAACTCCAACACGCGGGGCCCGGCCGGGGTGAGCATCAGGCCGGCGTAGAGCACACCCACGTAGGGGGTCCCTTCGGCCGCCATGCCCTCCACGGCCGGCCGGAGCACCGCGGCGACCAGCTCCTCCACGAGCGCGGGCGGCGCGATCGGCGCGGGCGCATACGCGCCCATGCCGCCGGTGTTCGGGCCGCGATCGCCGTCGAAGACGCGCTTGTGATCTTGCGCCGGCGGCATCGCCGCGACGGTGCGGCCGTCGCAGAACGCCAGGAGCGACACCTCCGGGCCGGTCAGCCGCTCTTCGATGAGCACCTCGTCGCCGGCCGCGCCGAACTGCCGCTCGACCATGATCTGGCGCAGCGCGGCCTCGGCCTCGGCGGGCGTTTCGGGCACGATGACCCCCTTGCCGGCCGCCAGGCCCGACGCCTTGATGACGACCGGCCCATCGCTGCGGCGCAGATAGGCCAGGGCCGGCTCGTAGGCGGTGAAGATGGCCGCGCGGCCGGTGGGGATGCCGTGGCGGGCCATAAACTCCTTGGCGAACACCTTCGACGACTCCAGCCGCGCCGCGGCGCGCGTCGGGCCGAAGCAGCGCACCCCGGCCGCCTGGAGCGCGTCCACGATCCCCTCGGCCAGCGGCGCCTCCGGGCCGACGACGACGAGGTCGGGCCGGGGAGCGGAGATCAGGGAGTGGGGATTGAAGGGCGCGTTGGTGATGCGCGATGCGCCATCTGTGCCGCCGTTGCCTGGGGCGACGAAGACGTGTTCGACGCGCGGGGATTGCGCCAGTTTCCAGGCGAGCGCGTGTTCGCGGCCGCCGCTGCCGATGACGAAAACGTTCATGATCTACCCCCACATTTCTTCGAACGCCAGTTTCTCCTGCGCCTTGCGCACCCACCATTCGTCCAGCGGGATCGGATAGCGGCCGGTGAAGCAGGCGCTGCAATGGCCGCGATCGGCGCCGATGCCGGCCAGGACCGCGCGCTGGAGGCCCTCGTGCGAGAGATAGGCCAGGGTATCCGCGCCGATGTGTTGCCGGATCTCCTCGACCGTGCAGCGGTGCGCGATCAGCTCTTCGTGGGTGGCCATGTCAATGCCCATGAAGCAGGGGTGGCGCACCGGGGGCGAGGAGACCCGCACGTGGACCTCGGTCGCGCCGCCTTCGCGCAACAGGCGGATCATCGGGCCGATGGTGTTGCCGCGCACGACCGAATCGTCCACCAGGACGACCCGTTTGCCGTGCAGGTTGGCGGCCAGCGGATTGTACTTCAGACGCACGCCGATGCGGCGGATGCGGTCGTCGGGCTGGATGAAGGTGCGGCCGATGTAGCGATTCTTGATCAACCCCTCGCTGTAGGGGAGGCCCGATGCCAGGGCGAAGCCGATGGCGGCCGGCGTGGCCGAGTCGGGCACGCCGATGACCATGTCGGCGTCGGCGGGCGCCTCGCGGGCCAGCTCTTCGCCGAGCCGTTGGCGCACGCGGTGCACCGTCTGGCCCTCCAACAGCGAATCGGGCCGGGCGAAGTAGACGTACTCGAAGATGCACAGCGCGGATCGTTCCTTCGGCGCGACGGCCTGGACGGCGTGCACGCCGTCGCGGTCGAGGCGGACGATCTCGCCGGGCGCCACCTCGCGCAGATAGGTCGCGCCGATGGTGCCCAGCGCGCACGATTCGGATGCGACCACATAGCCCGGCTTGCCGTTGATCGGCAGCTCGCCCAGACAGAGCGGCCGCAGGCCCCACGGGTCGCGCACCGCGAAGACCGCCTTGCGCGTCAGGATCACCAGCGAGTAGGCGCCCTCGGCCACGGCCATGAACGCGGCGATGCGCGCCTCCCAGTCCGGGCCGTTCGGCTCGCCGCCGGGCGGCGGCGCGGCCAACATCTGGGTGATCACCTCGCTGTCGCTGGACGAGCTCAGCCCGACCCCGCGCTCCAGGAGCCGGCGGCGCAAGGTGAGCGCGTTGGTCAGGTTGCCGTTGTGCGCCACGCCCAGCGGCCCGTGCAACGTCTCGATCAGGTAGGGTTGCGCGTTGCGGATGTGCGAGGAACCGCTGGTCGAGTAGCGGGTGTGGCCGATGGCCAGGTGGCCCTTGAGCGGCCGCAGGTTCTCCTCGGTGAAGGTCTGCGCGACGAGGCCCATGCCTTTGTGGAGGTAGGCCGCCGCGCCGTCGCTGGTGGCGATCCCCGCGCTCTCCTGGCCGCGATGTTGCAATGCGTAGAGCGCGAAGAAGGTCATGCGCGCGGCGTCGGTCTCCGGCGCGCAGATGCCGAACACGCCGCACGCCTCGTGCGGCCGATCCAATTCATCGTCGTGTGTCCAGTCCATCTCGATCATGCTACACTCGTCCTCAACCGCAACCGTAGGAATGCAGCAATTCCCAATGTACCGCGCGCGTTTGCCGGCGTGCTGTGCGTCCAGCGGGGCCGCCCGGCGATCAATCGCCGGGCTACGAGAGCAGCGCCCCGTGAACGGGGCTGAATGGGTGCCGAGGCAAGGCCGCTACTATCTCAAGCTTGCGTCGTCGTCCATGATCTGTTGCGCGGCCGCGGCCTGGGTCGCGGCGATCCGCTGGCGCAGGGCCGGATCGGCCAGGGCCAGGATCTTGGCGGCCAGCAGCGCGGCGGCCGTCGGCTCCAACACCACGGCCGGCGCCACGCCCGATGGCATCCGCAGCGAGGAGTAGAGGTCGGCGCCGGCGAAGCGGTCGGAATAGGGCGGACAGGCGATCACCGGCGCGGTCACGTTGGCGTCCACCACGCCGCTGAGCGCATTGGAGCGGCCGGCGATGGTGATGTACACCTTCGGCCGCGGATCGGCCTCGTAGGCGGCCAACAGGTCGAGCACGTAGCGCGTGGCCTTGTGCGCGGAGGCCACGCGCAGCTCGCTGGCGATGCCGAACGCCTTCAGCGCGTCCGCGATGGACTGTCCGTGCGGCAGGTCGGCTTTGGAGCCCATGATGATGGGAACGAACATGTGCGCCTCCGTGCGGATAATTAGAGATTGGGTATTAGGGATTGGGCGATCCGTTCGGCCGCGGGTTGCGCGCCGGGGACGAAGGTCTGGCCGGTCAGCCGCTCGTAGGCGGCGATGTAGCGCTGCGCGACCCGGGCGATGAAGTCCGCGGGCATGGCCGGCGGCGTCCCTTCGCCGCGGTAGCCGTGCTCCACGAACCACAGGCGCAGGAATTCCTTGTCGAAGTTCTCCGGCTCCCGGTCGGTGCCGCGGGTCGCTTCGTAGCTCTCGGCCACCCAGAAGCGGCTCGAATCGGGCGTGTGGATCTCGTCTATCAGCGCGGGCCGGCCGTCAATCAGCCCGAACTCGTACTTGGTGTCCACCAGGATCAGGCCGGCGCGGCGCGCCACTTCCTGGCCGCGGCGGAAGAGCGCCTGCACGGCCGCACAGATCTCGGCCCACAGGTCGGCCCTCACCAGGCCCCGCGCCACCACCTCGTCGGAGGTCAGCCGCTCGTCGTGCGCGCCGCCGGTGGCCTTGGTGGTGGGGGTGATGACCGGCTCGGGCAACGGGTCGTTCTTCCGCAGGCCGGGCGGCAGGTCGAGGCCGTAAGGTCTCGGCACGCCCTGGCGATAGAGCGTCCAGAGCGAGGTGGAGGTGACGCCGGTGATATAGCCGCGCACGATCACCTCGACCGGCAGCGGCTGCGCTTCGCGGGCAATCGTCACGTTGGGGTCGGGGACGGCGATCACGTGATTGGCGATGATGTCGCGGGTTTGCTCGAACCACCACGCGCTGAGCTGGTTGAGCACCTGGCCCTTGAACGGGATCGCGCCGAGCACGCGGTCGAACGCGGACACGCGATCGGTGGTGATCAGCACGCGGCGGTCGCCGACGACGTAGATGTCGCGCACCTTGCCCTCCTGGCGCGGCCCCAGGCCGGGCAGGTCAATGCGCATCAGCGCGTGCGGGATGGCAGCTTCGATTTCGGAAAGGGATAGCATGTTCCGTGCTCCTTGCAGATCACTTTATCTTTGGCTTGCGGGGACGTGTCCCCGCTTTGGATTGCGGGGAGACGTCCCCGCTCTGGCCGCATCAGCGGCGCTGCGCGCCGCAATCCAAAAAGCCGCGCCCCGCTTTGGCTTGCGGGCAGACGTCCCCGCTTTGGCCGCATCTACGGCACCGGCTTGGCTTGCGGGGGCCGCGCTGCCGCTTGGATATCCAAAGCGGCGCTGCGCGCCGCAATCCAGAATTCGGCGGCCTACAGTTCCGCCGCGTATCGCACGCCGTTGCGGAAGAGCGCCAGTCCGGCCATACCGCGCTCGCCGTGATGGTAGCGCGGATGTTGCTCCTCGATGATGTGATCCTCCGGATGCGGCATCAGCCCCAAGATCGTGCCTTGCGGGTTGCAGATGCCGGCGATGTCGTTCTGCGAGCCGTTCGGGTTCCACGGGTAAGGGGCCGCGGCGCCGCCCGGCCCTACGTAGCGCAACGCCACCAGCCCGGCCGCTTCCAGATCGGCCAGCGCCCGGGCATCGCGCGCCACGAACCTGCCCTCGCCGTGCGCCACCGGACAGTAGATCGGCTCCGTCAGCCCGCGGGTGAAGACGCACGGGCTGTTCGGCTGCGGCGCCAGGTAGACCCACCGACATTCGAAGCGCGCAGAGGCGTTGCGGGCAAGGGTGAAGTCAGGGGCCAGGGAACAGGAGCCAGGAGTCAGGCGGTCATCTCCGTTCTGATCCCTGACCCCCGGCAACAATCCCGCCTTCACCAATGCCTGGAAGCCGTTGCAGATGCCGAGCACCGGCCGGCCCGCGGCGATGAACGCGGCCAGGTCGTCGCCCAGGCGATAGCGGAGCGTCACGGCCCACAGCTTGCCCGCGCCCAGGTCGTCGCCGTAGGAGAAGCCACCCGGCAACACGAGCATCCGGTAGTCGGCCAGCCGGCGCTCGCCTGCGCACAACTGATTGACATGGACGATCTCGGGTGCAGCGCCGGCCAGCTCGCACGCCCAAGCCGCTTCGCGATCGCGGTTCGTGCCGGTGGCGTGCAGGATCAGG
>DAOTZV010000160.1:0-20627 GCA_034434235.1 Anaerolineae bacterium | reverse complement strand
GGCCGACATCGTGGGCGGCAACACCGACTTGTCGGCCGACTTCGGCTATCGCTACTCGCCGCCCGGCGGCGCGTCCCTCTTCACCATCAGCGGCCGCGTCTACAACGACGCCAACAACAACGGCAACGATGACGGCGAGCCCGGCTTCGCGAACGTGGACGTCACCGTGGTCTGCGACTACGGCACCTTCGTGGTGCATAGCGGCCTCACCGGCGCCTGGTTCCTGGCCGGCGTCCCGCAGGGCAGCGTCTGCACCGTGCTGGACGCGGACGAGAGCGACCTGCCGCGCACCGACTACGTGGCCACCGAGGCGCCGTCCACCCCCATCACCGTCACCGGAGACGTCACCGGCCTGGACTTCGGCTACTTCCAGACCCCGGGCAGCATCAGCGGCACGGTGTGCGAGGGTGATGCCGATGGCGTCTGCGAACCGGGCGAGGCCGGCATCCCCAACGTGCCGGTGGCCCTGACCTGGTTCGGCCCCGACGGCATCCTGGGCACGGCCGACGACCAGGTGATCACGACGACCACCACCATCACGGGCTTCTACACCTTCACCGACCTGCAGCCCGGCCTCTACCAGATCGTGGAGACCAACCTGTCCGGCTATACCAGCCTGGCCGACGCGGACGGCGGCAACCCGGACGTCATCAGCCCGGTCAACTTGCCGTTGGGCGGCGCGATCACGGGCCGCGACTTCGAGGATGCGCCGCCGTCGGCCGGCCAGATCGGCGACCGGGTGTGGTGGGACATCAACGGGAACGGCGCGCAGGATGCCGGCGAACCGGGCATCGGCAATGTGGACATCCTGCTCAACGGCGGCAGCCAGATCGCCACGACCGGCGCCGCGGGCGATTACCTGTTCGGCGGCCTGCCTGCCGGCACCTATACCGTGACGATCAGCCCGGCCGAATTCCAGCCCGGCGGCACGCTCTATAACTGGAACGCCACCGCTCCGACCGGCCTGGTCTACACGTTTACCATCACTCAGACCCAGGTCATCACGACCGCCGACTTCGGCCTGAACATCCCATCGAGCTACGCGGTGAGCAAGCAGCTCGCCATGGCCGATCCGACGCGGCCCGGCGAACCGATCACCTTCACGATCCGGGTGACGAACACGGGCGCGACCTGGCTGGCAGCCCTCCCGATGGAAGATTCGTACAACAACACCTTCCTGACCTACGGCTTCGGCGGTGACCTGGCCGCCCCCGTGGATAGCGATGACCATGTCAACGATGGCGTGATCAACTGGACTGATGCGCTGAGCGTCACGCGCGGCGGCCCCGGCATGTTGGCGCCGGGCGCCAGCACGGTCATCACCGTCTGGTTCACGGCCCGCGAGGATACCCAGACCGAAGGGGACCTCGGTACGGCGAATCGCATCACCGTCACCGCGCCGATCTTCGACCCCGACGGTCCCGGCCCGTTGCCGGCGGCCGCATCGCAGCCGGCGCAAGGCGCTGTGGCCTACGTGCGCATCTACCGGTCGACCGGCCTGCCGGTGGTCAGCTTCCGGGCGATCGCCGGACCGGATCGCGTGGTGCTGACATGGGAAACCGCCAACGAGGCGCAGATCGTGGGCTTCGATCTTCTGCGCCAGGCGGGCAACGGCCCCTTGCAGCCGGTCAACGGCGAACCGATCCCGGCTCAGCACGCCGGCGCCAACCAGGGCGCGGTCTACGCCTTCACCGATGCTCCGCCCCCCGGCGCGTATACCTATGTCCTGGTCGCCAACCAGACCGACGGCCAGCGCGTGCAGGTGGCTACGACCGCCGTGGACGTCGGAATGCCGGGCGTGCGGCTGTTCTTGCCGTTCATCCTGCATGTCGGTCCGTGATGCATGAGCCGGGCTATGGAGCACAGGGGCGACTTCTGTGCTCCATAGCCATTCCCTCTCTCGCCTCCGCGCGGCGGGCCGTAATATGCATCGTAAACTTCCTCACCCATAATAGCTTCTGGCGGGTAAGCGCGGAGGCCCGCATCGTCGAATCATTATAGGAAATTTGGTGAGGGGGTCGTATCTTTTGAAGAGATCCTGCGTCTTCATGGGTGATAAGAGCGTGTGGCTTTTGCACCATCAGGCTACGACCCAAATCAGTATTTCCATATTAATTGCTATTGCAGACGGAGCGAAAATATGTTTGTCTTCCGAGATCGTCGGGCTTTAGTCCTTGTTGTCCTCGGCATGGCCATGTCGTTGATCGCGTTTCTTGCGATCGGCTTGAACGCGACCAGCCTGGCCGATCCTCTGGGCTTTGCCCTGGCAGGTGGCACCCGACCTGCGACCAGTGCGCCGGCGTCGGCTCCGGCGGACATACCGACCGGGAAGTCTACCATCGGCGATTATGTGTGGCACGACTACAACCTGGACGGTTTCCACGATAACCTGGGGCCGATTGACGAAAGCGAGTACCTGACCGGCTTCAACGGGGTAAAGGTCAACTTGTATCTGAAAGATCCGATTTCGGGCAACTGGGGCTTCGTCACTTCCACCCTGACCGGCGACAACCCGAACATGCCCGGCACGCAGACCGGCTGGTACGAATTCAACGTGACCGCGGACGGCAGCCAGTATCGGGTCGAGATCGACCCGATCAACTTTGCCCCCGGCGGGCCGCTCGAAGGTTACGTCAACACCAGCGCCCTGACCTACGGCCAGGGGGTCGCGAACCGGATCGAGATGTATCTGCCCGGCCTGATCGAAATCAACCTGGACGGCGACTTCGGCTATGCCCGCGCGGGCATCGCCCTGGTGAAGACCGCCGGCAACGCGGCGAACGGCGCGACCTACTACATCAACGCGCCGAGCGCACCGGTCACCTACACCTACCGCTACACCAACACCGGCGAGACCTATCTGACGACCATCGTCATCACCGATGACGCCGGCACCCCGGCCAACGCCGCCGACGACTTCACCGTGTGCACCGTGCCCGGGCCGGTCGCTCCGGGCGCTTCGGGCACATGCACGGCCGTGAAGACGCTGACCGGCGACCGCACCAACATCGGCTATGCCAGCGGCACGCCGACCGACAGCAGCGGCGCCACTTTCCCCGGCTACACCGGCCCGAACCCGCGCGCCAGCGATGACGCGGTCGTGGACATGGTCAATCCCGGCATCAACATCGTCAAGACGGCCGGCACGGCCGCCGACGGCGCCACCTACTACCTGAACGCACCGGGCGGCTCGGTCACGTATTACTACACCGTCACCAACACCGGCGACGTGCCGCTCGTCAACGTCAAGACCCGCGTCACCGACAACAAGTGCTCGCCCGTCTCCTACGTCTCCGGCGACACCAACAGCAACAACATCCTGGAGACCACCGAGACCTGGCGCTTCACCTGCACTACCAACATCACGACCGATACCACCAACACCGCCACCGCGGTCGGCACGCCCGCCACGGCCGGCGGCTCGCCCCTGCCCGGCATCCCCGATGTCTCCGATACCGATACCGCGGTCGTGGACATCGTCGATCCCAGGATCGCCATCGCCAAGACGCCCGACCTGCAATACGTCGGCGCCGGCACGGTCGTCACCTTCACCATCTACGTCACCAACACCGGCGACGTGCGGCTGAACAACGTCTCGGTCAGCGACGCCCAGGCGCCGAACTGCGCCAAGTCCAACCTCGGCTTCCTGCTCCCCGGCGCCAGCGTCAACTATACCTGCACCATGACGCCGACCGCGACCGTCACCAACACCGCCGCGACCACCGGCACGCCAGCCGACACGAACGGCGTCCCGCTGCCGGGCATTCCGGCCCCCACCGCCCAGGACGATGCCGTCGTCCAGGTGCTCACCGCCGGCATCGACCTGGTCAAGACGGCCGGCAGCGCGGCCGACGGCGCCACCCTGGTGCTCGAGCAGCCCGCGCCGGTCAACGTCACCTACAGCTACCGCATCACCAACACCGGCACGAGCTACCTGAAGAACATCACGGTCAGCGACGACAAGATCGGCGCCATCTGCACCATCGCCGGACCGCTGGCGCCGGGCGCCTCCACCACCTGCACGGCGTCCGTCCTGATCTCGGCCGATGTCACCAACACCGGCACGGCCACCGGCACGCCCACCGACGCCGCGGGCACCCCGATCCGCGGCCTGTCCAACCCGACCGACTCCGACCAGGCGAAGGTCGAGTTCCGCGGCCGCCTGGGCGACTGGGTGTGGTGGGACAAGAACGAGAACGGCCTGCAGGACGCGGGCGAGCCGGGCATCCCCGGCGTGATCGTCGTGTTGACGCCGACGGTCGGCTCGCCGATCAGCACGGTGACCGATGCGAACGGCTACTACACCTTTACCAACCTGCTGGCGGGCACCTACACGGTGGGCATCCCGCGCAACGTGGGCGACAACATCGGCTTCTTCGCGGCCGGCTGGTATCCGACCAACCCCGCTTCCGGCGTGACGACCACGCCGCTCGGCTACGGCCAGGTGCTCACGACGGTGGACTTCGGGCTGAACATCCCGACCAGCTACACGCTCACCAAGACGCTGAACACGCCGATCCCGGTGCGCACGGGCAGTCCGATCAGCTACACGATCCGGATCACCAATACCGGCAACACCTGGCTCACGGTGCTTCCGCTGCGGGATGTCTATAGCACGACTTATCTGACCTACGGCTACAACGGCAGCTTCGCGGTCCCGGCGTCGGACGACAACGTGGACGACGGGCAGATAGACTGGTCGGACCTGACGTTGACCCTGGGCGACGTGCGGCCCGGCGCCTCGGTGACGGTCATCGTCACCTTCACGGCCAAGGCCGACACGACCAAGCTGCCCGGCGGCATGACCGATAACGTGGCCCAGGTCCATGATGCGGTGGCGCAGTACGTGCGGGACGAGGTCGGCGGCGCGAGCGGTTCGGATCCGGCGATCCCCCTGCCCATCAAACAGGACGACGCGCCGGCCGCCATCATCCTGCCCACCGGCCTGACCGTCACCGGCCTCCAGGCGGCCGCCCAGGGCCGGGACGCGGTGGTCGCGTGGCAAACCAACAACGAAGCGCAGATCGTGGGCTTCAACGTCCTGCGCAGGTCGGCGGCGGGCACTGTCCAGGCCAACGACGAGCTGATCCTGGCCGAGAACGCGGGCTCCAACATGGGTGCAAGCTATCGCTTCACCGATGCGGGCCTGGCGCCGGGCGTGTACACGTATGTGCTGCAGATCGTCAAGCTGGATGGAACCACCGAACAGATCGAGGCGAGAGCGGTAACCGTCAACCGGTGATCTGATCCGGCTGTTTACGGAGCGTGTGTTCGGTTCCAACCTGCCGGACACACGCTCTGTTTGTCTGGCAAGGGTGAAAATTGAACCGCAAATGCTACCGAATGGCTCTTTTGGCAATGGGGATCGGCCTGGCAATCCTGGCCGGGCTGGCGTTGAGCGTCGGCCTGGCCACGGCGGCTACATCGGCCGGCCAGGAAGCGGCCAGCGTCGGCCCGCTGCCGGCCGCCTTTGACCGGCCGCAGGGCGAGTCGGCCGCGGCCGCGATCCAGGCCGGCGCATACTACAGCATCAACCTGAACGCGCCATGGACGCCCCCCAGCCCGAGCTATCGCATTTCGGTCACCGTGGACGGCATTTACCGGCTGGACTACGCGCTGTTGGCCGCGGCCGGCCTGCCGGTGGACACGCTCGATCCGCGTACCTTCCGCATGTTCTACATGGGGCAGGAGATCGCGATCCGGGTGAACGGCGAAGGGGACGGCCGGTTCGATCCGGGCGACGAGATCCTCTTCTATGCGCGCGGGGTGGATTCCCTCTTCTACGAGGGCCTGTTGCGGACCAACAAATACACCGGCACGAACATCTTCTGGCTCACCTACGGCGGGCCGGCCGGCCGACGCATGGCGCAGCTCGACGGATCGGCCGGCGGCGCGACGCCGCCTCCTTTCTTGCACAAGGAGCATCTCGAACGGTACACCCGCTACGTGTACCTCAACAATTACCCCGATCTGCCGGACGCCGACCACTGGTTCGACAACAAGATCGTCGCGCCCAACAGCCGGACCTACACCTTCCAGGCCGCCAACCTGGCCCCTGCCGCGGGCCTCACCGGCACGCTGAAATTCAACCTGCAGGGATACATCAATACGCCGACGCCGCATCACATCCGGGTTTCGGTGAACGGCAACCTGGTGTACGAAGATAACACGAGCTGGTACAGCGGCATGCCTCTTACCGTACAGGTGGATGTGCCCCAGGCTTATTTCCAGGAAGGCACGAATAACATCACGTTCCAGCTCCTGTTGGACGCGCCGACCACTTACGACGAGATCTATTACAACTGGGCAGAGCCGTCTTACTACGACACCTATGTCGCGGAGGGGGATAGCCTGTTGTTCGATAGCCCCGCGCCGGGCGGCTGGCGCTACACGGTGAGCGGCTTCTCCGCGGCCGATGCGCAGGTCTACGACGTGACCGAGATGCTGGACGTGCGGCAGGTGATCAACACGGCCATCGCCGGCACCGGGCCGTTCGCGCTCAGCTTCGGCGATCCGACCACCGGCACCCATCGCTATCTGGTCGCCACTCCTGCGACATACAAGACGCCGGCGGGCATCCAGCTCGTCACGCGGCTGGCTTCGGCCTACACGCCGATCGAGCCGATCAGCACGACCAACCGCGCCGATTACATCATCATCACGCACGGCGATTTCTACACCGAGGCGATGCGGCTGGCGGCCTATCGCTCGCAGCGCTATGCCGTCGCGCTGCTGGATGTCCAGGACATCTACGACCGCTTCAACGGCGGCATGATGTCGGCCGAGGCGATCCGCGACTTCCTGGCGTACGCCTATCATTACTGGCGCTCCCCGGCCCCGCGCTTCGCCGTGTTGATCGGCGACGGCACGTCCGACATGCGCAACTACCTGCGCACCACCCCGCCGACCTACATCCCGCCCTTCCTGGCGAACGTAGATCCCGACCTGAAGGAGACGGCCGCCGACAACCTCTTCGTCACGTTCGTCGGCGACGACCCGGTGCCCGATATGGCGCTGGGCCGCATGTCGGTCAACACGACCGCGGAAGCGGCCGCAATGATCGACAAGGTGATCGCATACGAGACGCAATGCCAGTGCGGCCAGGGGGGCGACGCCTGGAACAAGAACACGCTCTTCATTTCGGATAACCTGGTACACGGCGGCGGCAACTTCTATTTCTACTCCGACGAGATCGCCGACGGCTATGTGGATCCGCCGACCAACTCGATCAAGCTGTTGCCGGCGACCTATACGGTCACGAAGGCCTATCTCGACCTGACCTGCTTCGGCCGCGACGATTGCCGCTACATGATCACGCAGACGCTCAACATTACGGGCGCGCTCCTGGTCAACTACGTCGGCCATGCGGGCAAGGACTACTGGTCGTTCGACGCCATCTTCAGCCAGGAGGTGTTGCCGTCCCTCACGATGAGCGCCTGTCTGCCGGTCTATCTGCCGATGACCTGCTACGAAGGCTCGTTCCACGATCCGCGGCGCGGCTTCGCGGCCCTGGCCGAGGCGTACACGCGTTTGCCCCTCTACGGCGCGGTCGCCAGCCTCTCGCCGACCGGTTCGGGCCTGGTGTCGGGCCACGATGTGCTGGAGCGCGGGTTGTTCCTGGCGCTCTTCCACCAGGGATACCAGACGCTCGGCGAGGCCGTCGTGCAGGCCAAGCGCTACCTGTACGATACGACGACCAGCGATCGCGACCTGCTCAACACCTTCATGATCTTCGGCGATCCGGCGCTGCGCCTCAAGACGGAGAGCGTGTGCGAAGTGCCCACCGGCCTGTCGGTGGCGCGCTTCGAGGGCCAGGCCCTTGCCGGCGCCGTGCGGCTGACCTGGGAGACGGCCAACGAAGCGGACATCCTGGGCTTCAACATCCTCCGCCGTGAGGCCGGCCAGGCAACCGCGATGCAGGTCCTCAACGCCACCCCGTTGCTGGGGTCGTGGGCCGGCAGCCATCAGGGCGATGTTTATTCCTATGTGGACGACACCGTACAGACGGGCCGCGTCTATGAGTATACGCTGGAGATCATCCAGTTGAGCGGAGGCCGGGCGACGCATGGCCCGATTACCGTACGCGCGCGCGGGGCCGCGCTCTATCTGCCGCTGATCCAACGAGCAGCCGGCGCCCGCTGAAAGACAGATTGAGGTGAATGGAGGGTAGGATGCGACAAGAGAAACGCGTTGCCGGTCTGTTCATGATCCTGGCCATCATAGTCACATTTTTACCCGTTACTTCCGGGCAGGCTTCAACGTCATTTATTGGTAGAAACGACGAGAACACGGCGAGCCTGTTGCAAGCCGATCTGGAAGGGATTACAGTGCAGATGGAAGCGCCGGCATATCAGGTGCGAGAGATGATGGTCGAAGGGAACCGTTGCGGCGAGATCGCGATTGCCGGCTTCGCATCCGGAGAGGAGCCCGGCCGGCCGCGGCTGCCGTATCGGGCCGTGCTCCTCGGTGTGCCGCCCGATGCGGAACTGTCGCTGGAGATCGCGGCGAAGCGCGCTGTACCGGGCCGACACGATCTCGCGATCTGCCCCGCGGCGGTGACCGCCACAGAAGCGAGCCCCGACGGAAGCGTGGCGCGCCAGACGCGCGCCTGGGCGCCCGACGCGTCCATCTACTCGGCCGACGCCTTCTATCCCGCGCAGATCGCCCGCCTGGTGGACCTGGGCTTCATGCGCAGCCAGCGCATCGTGCGCCTGGAGTACACGCCGGTGCAGGTCAACCCGCAGCGCGGCGAGCTTCGCTTCTATCCCCAGGTGCAGCTCCGTGTGAAGTTCAGCGGCCGAACCGATACCGGCCGCGACGTGAGCGAGCCGGCCGACTTCGAGGCCATCTACCGCAACACCTTGCTCAACTACGAAGCCGCGCGCAGCTGGCGCGCGGCTGCCCCCCTGGCCCCCCAAGTTTGGGGGGAACGGGGGGCGGGAACACCTCTTCCCCGGCCCCTCCCCTATGAGGGGAGGGGAGATGTGACCCTCCTCTCTCGGAGGGAGGGGAGCCAGGGGGAAGGGTTTGCGTCGAAGGGGACCCAGACGACTGCGGCCCCCGACGCCTTGCCGGCCGCTGCCCCCCTGGCCCCCCAAGTTTGGGGGGAACGGGGGGCGGCGGCCCAGACGACCGCGGCCCCCGACGCCTTGCCGGCCGGCGGAGTCCAGCCGCCTGCGGTGGGCGAGTGGATGCCGCCCACCCCCGGCTACCGCATCGCGGTGGAGAGCGAGGGGATCTACCAGTTGACCTATGCGGACCTGGTCAGCGCCACGTTGCCCGTTGACAGCATTGACCCGCGCACGTTCAAGATGTACAACCTGGGCCAGGAGCTGGCCATCCAGGTGATCGGCGAGGCCGACGGCCGGTTCGACTCCGGCGACAGCATCGTCTTCTACGGCCGGGGGGTCAACACCCGCTACACGACCCGCAACATCTACTGGCTGACCTACGGCGGGGCCAACGGCAAGCGCATGGCCGATCAGGCGAGCGTGGCCGGCGGCACGGCCGCGACCTCCTTCACCGACACGATCCACATCGAGCAAAATCTGAAATATATTTCGACGTTGCCAATGGCCGATGGCTACGATCACTGGTACGACAACCAGATCACGGTCCTGGCCGGCGCGACCGGAGGGCGCAACTACGGTTTCACCGTCGCCAATCCGGCGAGCGGCAGCTATTCGGCGACCCTGGAGGTCATGTTGGGCGCGCTGCCGGCCGGCGCGCACCACCTGCGGCTTTACGTGGGCCAGACGAGCAACTTGCGAAAGGTGCTCGACGCGAGCGACTGGTACGACAAGACGATGTACCATGCCACGGTCAGCTTTCCGCAGGACTACCTGGCGGCCGGCTCCAACGTCGTGCGGGTAGAGATCGTCAACGACCGCACCGCGGGTGTGGAGATCGTCCATCCCGATTGGCTGGAAATCAGCTATCGCCGCGGCTTCACCGTGACCGACGACTACCTGGCGTTCGGCGGCGATCAGGCGGGCCGCTGGCGGTTCACGCTGGAGGGCTTCAGCACGGCCGACGTGGACGCCTACGACGTGACCGACCCGACCGCCGTGAAGCGCATCGTGCCGGGCGCCGCGTTGAACACGCTTTATCTGCCGCTGGTCATGCGCAACGTCGGCGCGGCCGCGCGGGCCGGCCACGCGGCCGCGCCGACAGCTGCCTTCACCTTCGCCGCGAACCAGGCCGGGCCGCGGCGCTACGTGGCCCTGACGGCCGCGAAGCGCAAGACGCCAGCGGCCATTGAGGCCGCGCAGACGCCGGACAACCTGCTGAGCACGTCCAACCGCGCCGACTATCTGATCATCTCGCATCCCGACTTTCTGGACGCGCTCGATCCGCTCGTGACGCAGCGGACGACCCAGGGCCTGACGGTCAAGAAGATCAACGTCCAGGACGTGTACGATCAGTTCGGCTACGGCATGATGTCGGCCGAGGCGATCCACGCGTTCCTGGCCTACGCCTACGCCCGATGGCAGACGCCCCGGCCGGCCTACGTGCTGCTGGTCGGCGACGGCACCTACGACCTGCGCGGCTACCTCGGCACCAGCAGACCGACCTATCTGCCGCCCTACCTGGCGATGATCCCCGACGACCCGGACACGGGCGAGTCGGTGGCCGACAACCGGTTCGTGACGATCACGCCGGGCGACCGGTTGCCCGACATGCACATCGGCCGCTTCCCGGTCAACAGCGCGGCCGAAGCCGCCGTCATGGTGAGCAAGACGCTGGGCTACGAAAACAACCCGGCCCCCGGGGACTGGACGCAACATGTCCTCTTCGTGGCCGACGATCCCACCCTGCAGGGCGGCGGCGACTTCTATGGCTATTCCGATACCATCGCGGACGGCTACGCCGACCCGCCCACCAACACGATCAAGTACCTGCCGGCGCCGTATACGTCAACGAAGGTCTACATGGGCAACACCGACCCGCGTGCCACCTGTCCGACCGAGGATCCGAGCAGCATCGTCTGCCGCCGGAACGCGATCAACGCCATCAACGCCGGCGCGCTGATGGTCAGCTACATCGGCCACGGCACCAAGACCGACTGGTCGAGCAAGCGGATCATGGATCTCACGGCCCTGGCGAGCCTGACCAACGCGGACAAACTGACCATCATGCTGCCGATGACCTGCGACAACGGCTATTTCGCCCAGACGACCGCCGATTCGTTCGGCGAGGCGAGCGTGCGCATGAACGGCGGCGGCGCGGTCGCCTCCTGGTCGCCCACCGGCTTCGGCCTGGCCTCGGGCCACGATCTGATGGAGCGCGGCTTCTTCCTGGCCGTGTTCCACGACCATGCGACGCGGATCGGCGCGGCTACCACCGCGGGCAAGGTGTATCTGGTACAAAACGCAGCGCCGGGAAGGTATCTCGATCTGCTCGACACCTATCTGCTGCTCGGCGATCCGGCCTTGCGCATCCCGGTTTCGGGAGGGCGCCAGGAGCGTAGAGGTTTCTGAAAGAGCGTAGGACGAAATTAATTTCGTCCTACGCTGAGTAGGGCGAAATTAATTTCGCCCTACATAAGGAGAGGATATCATGTTCGACAAAGTGCACATTCCCGGATCGAAAGGTCGGTTGATCGCCCTGTTTGCAGGGACGTTCGCCGTGCTGGCGCTGGCGTTGGCGCTGGCCGCCGCGTGGCTGGCGCCGACCACGGCTGCGCCGTTGCCCCCTCCCGCCGACCAGGCGCGCGGGGCCGTCCTCCCTGAGGCGAACGTCGCCGGTGTGGCCGCCCCGGCCGGCATCTCGCTGATCGGCGATTTCGTCTGGCACGACCTGAACGCCGACGGTTTTCAGGATCTGGGTGAGCCCGGCATAAACAACGTCCTGGTCCGCCTGTACCGGGATCAAGGCGGCGGCGTCTACACGCTCATCACCGAGACGCTGACGGGCGACAACCCCTCGACGCCGCTCGTCGAACAGGGCTGGTACACCTTCCAGATCACCGACACGCCGGGCACTTACCTGGTGGAGATCGCCGCGAGCAACTTCGACCCGGGCGGTCCGCTGGCGGGCTACGCGCACACCAGCGAAAACACCTACGGCAGCAACCCGTCCGTGGTCGTCATGCCGGCCGGCGTCTCCAATAACCTGGACGTGGACTTCGGCTTCGCGCAGACCAGCCTCGACCTCGTCAAGCTGGCGGGCGATGCGCCGGACAACACGCCTCTGAACCTGCCGTATCCCGGCGGCCCGGTCACCTACACCTATCGGATCACCAACACGGGCGAGACGTGGCTTATCGGCATCGTCATTACCGACGACAACGGCACGCCCCTCAACCCGGCCGACGATCAGGTGATCACCTCGGCGACGTGTCCGGTGCTGGCCGGGCCGGTGGCGCCGGGCGCGGCCGTGCAGTGCACCTGGGCCAACGTCCCGGTGAGCGCCAGCCGCACCAACATCGCGGTCGCTACGGGCACGCCGTCCGACGAGTTCGGCACGCCGTTCGGCGGCAGCACCCCGCGCGACAGCGATGACGCCGTCGTGATCGTCGGCACGCCGACGCCGACGTCAACGAATACACCGACGGCCACGTCAACGAATACACCGACGGCAACGGCAACGAATACACCGACGCCGACGGCAACGGCAACGAATACGCCGACGCCGACGCCGACGGCAACGAATACACCGACGCGCACGCCGACGGCCACGGCAACGAATACGCCGACGGCCACGTCAACGAATACGCCGACGCCAACGGCAACGAATACGCCAACGCCGACCGCCACGCCGAAGCCGGCCGCCATCGGCGACTATGTCTGGTACGACGCCAACGGCGACGGCCGCCAGGACGTGGACGAGCCCGGCATCGGCAACGTCACCATCGCGCTGCGCGACAGCGTCGGCACGGTCATCTCGACTACCGTCACCGACGCCGACGGTGGCTACATCTTCACCGGCCTGCTCCCCGGCACCTATTCGGTGCTGGTGACCGACCTGAACGGCGTGTTGACCGGCTATACCCATACTCTCGGCCCGCAGTCGGCCCCCAATCCGACCGGGCCGATCACGCTCAGCCCCGGCCAGACCTACCGCGACGCGGACTTCGGCTATCGCCAGGTGCCCACGCCCGGCACGGCCGTCGTCGGCGACCTGGTCTGGTGGGACGTGAACAAGAACGGCGTCCAGGATCCGGGCGAGGCCGGCATCCCCGGCGTGCCCGTCACCCTGACCACGCCTTCCGGCGCAGTGATCGCTACGACGACCACCGACCAGAACGGCAACTACCTGTTCACCGACGTGCCGCCGGGGACCTATGTTGTCGTCGCCGCCCAGCCGGCCAACAGCAGCGAGTCGCCGGCCGCGCCCAACCCGACCGCGCCCTTCACCGTCTCGGCCGGCCAACAGTACCTGGACGCCGACATCGGCTTCGTGCCGAACATCATCGGCACGGTCGGCGGCACGGTCTGGAACGACGCCAACAGCAACGGCCTCCTGGAGGGGGGCGAGCCGCGACTGCCCGGCGTGTCGGTGGACCTGCTCGACGGGTCCGGCAACATCATCGCGACCACGACGACCGACGCCAACGGCACATACACCTTCACCGTGCCGCTCGGCACGTACCAGGTGCGCGTCTCCGACACCACCCACACCCTGGCCGACTACGTGCTCGGCCCGCTCGGCCCCACGCCCGGCGCCGACAACAACAGCCAGGGCCAGCCCTACACCGTGACCCTGACGCCGGGCAACCCGACCAACACGACCGGCGACTTCGGTTATGTCAAACCGGACGCCACGCTGGGCAAGATCGGCAACCAGATCTGGGTCGAGACCGACCGCGACGGCCTCTTCGAGCCGGCCGACGGCGAGAACGGCATCGAGGGGGTCACGGTAGACCTCTACCTTAACGGCATCTTCTATGCCCGCACGACGACCAGCGCGTCCGGCGACTACGTCTTCACCGGCCTGCCGGCAGGCAACTACACCGTCACCGTCTCCGACCTGCAGGGCATCCTGGCCGGCTACAGCCCGACCCTGATCGTGGGCGGCACGGCCGACAACACCAACAAGGCCCAGCCCTACGCCATCACCCTGCCCGCCGGCGGCGAAAACATGACCGCCGACTTCGGCTACATCCTGCCCGGCGCGGCCATCGGCGACTACGTCTGGTACGATGCCGACGGCGACGCGCTGCAAGACGTGACCGAGCCCGGCATCGGCAACGTCACCCTGGCCCTCTATCGCAACGGCCAGGTCGTCCAGACCACTACCACCGACGCCAACGGCGGCTACCTCTTCACCGGCCTGGTCGCCGGCACCTACACCGTCACCGTCACCGACCTCAACGGCGTGTTGGCCGGCTACACTCACGTTGTCGGGCCGCAGAGCCTGCCCAGCCCGACCGGCCCCATCGTGCTCGGCCCCACCGACATCTACCGCGACGCGGACTTCGGCTATCGCCAGGTGCCCGCGCCCGGCACGGCCGTCGTCGGCGATACCGTCTGGTGGGACAACAACCAGAACGGCGTGCGCGACCCCGGCGAGCTCGGCATCCCCGGCGTCACCGTCCAGCTCAAGAACAGCGCCGGCACGGTCATCTCGACCACCGTCACCGACCAGAACGGCAACTACCTGTTCACCGACGTCGCGCCCGGCGCGTACTACGTCGAGGCGGTCACCCCGCCCGGCAATCCCGACCCGGCTGCGCCCAACCCGACCGCACTCTTCACCGTCTCGGCCGGCCAACAGTACCTGGACGCCGACATCGGCCGCGTCCCCGCCAACCCCGCCACGATCGGCGGCACCGTCTGGAACGACCTGAACGACAACGGCATCCTGAACCCCGGCGAGCCCGGTATCCCCGGCGTCACGGTCAACCTGCTCGACCCGACGACCGGCAACATCATCGCGACCACCACCACCGACGCCAACGGCAACTACACCTTCACCGTGCCGGCCGGTTCCTACCTGGTGCAGGTCTCCGACACCCACAACGTGCTCGATGACTTCACCCTCGGCCCGCTCGGCCCCACGCCCGGCGCCGACAACAACAGCCAGGCCCAGCCCTATCCCGTGACCGTCGGCCCCGGCGAGACCAACACCACCGCCGACTTCGGCTACGAGGCGGGCGGGCCGACCGACCAGGGCGAGCCGTTCGGCGTCATCGGCAACCAGGTCTGGGTCGAGACCGACGGCGACGGCATCTACGAGCCGCTCAACGGCGAAGTCGGCATCGCCGGCGTCACCGTCGAGCTGCTCAACGCCGCCGGCCAGGTCATCTCGACCACCACCACCGGCGCCGACGGCGGCTACGTCTTCACCAGCCTGTACACCGGCACTTACGGCGTGCGGGTCAGCGACATCTACAGTATTCTGGCCGGCTACGCGCCGACGACCTACCCGGCCGATCAGACCGGCGACAACACCAACAAGCGCCAGGTCTATACGGTCACGTTGCCCACCGCCAACAGCATCAACATGACCGCCGACTTCGGCTACATCGCCGCGGCCGACCTGGTCATCGCCAAGACGCCGGACTACCAGATGGTGCGCAGCGGCTCGACCGTCACCTTCACCATCGCGGTCACCAACACCGGCGGCCAGGATCTGACGAACATCACCGTCGCCGATCCGCTGGCGCCCGCGTGCGCGCAGACGATCGCCAGCCTGCCGGTGGGCGCGACGACGAACTGGCTTTGCACCGTGACGAACGTCACGGCCGACTTCACCAACATCGTCACCGCCACCGTCACGCCGCCGATCGGGCCCAGCCGCACCGTGACCGACACCGGCGTGGTGGACGTGATCAACCCGGCCATCGCCATCGCCAAGACGCCCGACCTGCAACTGGTGCGCGCGGGCGGCACCGTCACCTTCACCATCGCGGTCACCAACACCGGCGACGTGACGCTGACCAACGTCACGGTAAGCGATCCGAACGCGCCGGCCTGCGCTCAGACCATCGGCACGCTCGGCGTCGGCCAGAGCACCAGCTACACTTGCGTCGTCACCAACGTCACCCAGGGCTTCACCAACGTGGCGACCGCCACCGGCACGCCGCCGGTCGGCCCGGCCGTCACCGCGTCGGATCCGGCCGTGGTGCAGCAGATCAACCCGGCCATCGCCATCGCCAAGACGCCCGACCTGCAGCAGGTGCTGAGCGGCGGGACCGTCACCTTCACCATCGCGGTCACCAACACCGGCGACATCACCCTGACCAACGTCACGGTGAGCGACCCGCTGGCGCCGGCCTGCAGTCAAACCATCGGCGTGCTCGGCGTCGGCCAGAGCACCAGCTACACCTGCGTTGTCACGAACGTGACGAGCCCGTTCACGAACGAAGCAACCGCCACCGGCACGCCGCCGGTCGGCCCGGCCGTCACCGCCCGCGATACGGCGGTCGTCCAGGTGATCGGGCCTTCGATCCTGGTGACCAAGACGCCCGACCTGCAACTGGTGCGCGCGGGCGGAACCGTCACCTTCACCATCACGGTGACCAACACCGGCGACGTGACGCTGACCAACGTCACGACCAGCGACCCGCTCGTGCCGGCCTGCGATCGCACCATCGGCACGCTCGGCGTCGGCCAGAGCACCAGCTACACCTGCACGGTCAGCGACGTGCAGGCCAGCTTCACCAACGTCGTCACCGCGACCGGCGAGACGCCGATCGGCGGGACCGTGAGGAGCACGGACACGGCCGATGTCGTGCGCATCAACCCGGCCATCGCCATCGCCAAGACGCCCGACCTGCAACTGGTGCGCGCGGGCGGCACCGTCACCTTCACCATCCTGGTGACCAACATCGGCGACGTGGAGCTGACCAACGTCGTGGTGAGCGACCCGCTGGCGCCGTCCTGCAACCGCACCATCGGCACGCTCGGCGTCGGCCAGAGCACCAGCTACACCTGCGTCGTCACCAACGTCACCCAGGGCTTCACCAACGTGGCGACCGCCGCCGGCACGCCGCCGGTCGGCCCGGCCGTCACCGCGTCGGATCCGGCCGTCGTGCAACAGATCAACCCGGCCATCGCCATCGCCAAGACGCCCGACCTGCAACTGGTGCGCGCGGGCGGCACCGTCACCTTCACCATCACGGTGACCAATACCGGCGACGTGGTGTTGACCAACGTTACGGTGAGCGACCCGAACGCGCCGGCCTGCAATCGCACCATCGGTTCGCTCGGCGTCGGCGAGACGACCAGCTACACCTGCGTCGTGACCAACGTGCAGGCGGGCTTCACCAACGTGGCGACCGCCACCGGCACGCCGCCGGTCGGCCCGCCCGTCACCAGCTCCGACCCGGCCGTGGTCCAGCAGATCAACCCGGCCATCGCCATCGCCAAGACGCCCGACCTGCAGGTGGTGCCGGCCGGCGGTACGGCCACCTTCACGATCTTCGTCACCAACACCGGCGACATCACGCTGACCAACGTCGTGGTGAGCGATCCGCTGGCGCCGAACTGCGATCGCACGATCGGCACGCTCGGCGTCGGCCAGAGCAGCAGCTACACCTGCACCGTACCCGGCGTGACCCAGGGCTTCACCAACCTGGCGACCGCTTCGGGCCAGCCGCCGGTCGGCCCGCCCGTCACCAGCAGCGACACCGCCGTCGTGGTGCTCCAGGCGACGCCGACGCCGACGTCAACGAATACGCCGACGCCCACGCCGACGTCAACGAATACACCGACGCCCACGCCGACGTCAACGAATACGCCGACGGCGACGCCGACGTCAACGAATACGCCGACGCCCACGGCAACGAATACGCCGACGGCCACGTCAACGAATACGCCGACGCCGACGTCAACGAATACACCGACGGCCACGGCAACGAATACACCGACGCCGACGGCAACGAATACACCGACGGCCACGGCAACGAATACACCGACGCCGACGGCAACGAATACGCCGACGGCCACGCCCACGCGCACGCCGACGGCTACACCGACGCAGCGGTATATCGTCTACCTGCCGATCGTTATCCTGCAGCCGACGCCGACTCCGACGCCGACCGCCACGCCGACCGCTACGCCGACATCGCCGGTGGGGCCGGACCTGCGCCATCCGAAGGACGTGGCGGTAGACCCGACGACCCATCGCATCTATGTCACGTCGCGGGACAACAACAAGCTCTTCATGTTCGACGGCCTGACCATGAACGTGCTCGGCGAGGCACCGACCCTCAGCGAACCGTGGGGTGTCGCCGTCAACCCGTACACGCGCAAGGTCTACGTCGCCAACTACGCCTCCGGCTGGGTGCGCGTCTTCGACGCCGACACTCTGGCCCAGCGCGGTGACATCTACGTCGGCACGAAGCCCACCTTCGTGAAGATCAACCTGACCACGAACACCGTCTTCGTGCCGATCTACGGCAACAACGGCGTCACGATCATCAACGGCGCCACCGATCAGCTGATCCGCATTGCCACCGCCGGCGCCGGCCCCTGGGGCATCGCGGTCAACGAGAAGCTCAATCGGGTCTATGTCGGCAACCGCGATGACGGTCGCATCATGTCGCTGGACGGCAACAACAACTTCCGCGTCATCGAAGAGCATACCTTCAAGGCCTGCCAGGAAAACGGCGCCTCGCCTTATGCCATGGGCTTCGATCCCAACCGCGATCAGCTCTACGTCGTCTGCTCGATCTACGGCAACATCAACCGCATGGTCACCTACAAGGCCACGGCCGGCGGCATCGGCGGCATCGCGCCCACCGGTCTGACCGGCTCCGACGAGAACGGCGGCGGCGGCCTGGCCGTCAACCCGACCACCGGCCACGTCTTCGTCACCAACGGCACGACCAGCGTCGTCAACGTCATCAGCGGCGACACCTACAACGTGCTCGCCACCGTGCCGGTGGGGCTCAACCCATTCGGCGCGGCTGTGGATCCTTCTATCGGCCGCGTCTACGTCGTCAACCGGGACGCCAACAGCGTCTCGACCTTCCAGGACGCTTTCGGCCCCTGATCTAACCCAACCTGAATATGGGCCGCCGTACGTGCCAGGCACCCTCCCAGGTGCCTGGCACGTGAAGCAAATGACCTGCCGTACGTGCCAGGCACCCTCCCAGGTGCCTGGCACGTACGATTTCCCCTTCCCGCCCCGAAAGAGTATAATCAGCGCATCCCTTATCTGGAGGCATGGATGGGCTTCACGGTTGAGGAGATCTGCCGCGCGCTGGCCGTTCTGGGCGACGCGACGATCAGCAGCCTGCAGATCGTTGCCGCGGAAGAGATCGCGCGGCAATACTATCCGCATCTGGATCCGGCGCAGGGGGCGCTGATCGTGGGATTGGCCGATCCTGAACAGGCCGGCCGCATCCAGGATACGCTGGCGCGCGCTTACCCGACCGACCACATCGTGACGCTCGTGGAGGCGGCGACTCGCCAGGAGCTGCGCCTGGACGAGCTGGCGCGCGCGGTCGCCCTTGCGCGGCCGGCCACACTGTTCATCCCGCCGCTGGCGCGGCCGGCCGCTTACGAGGCGCTGCAAGACATCGCCGCGCACCTGCGCTCGCCGGAAGGTTGCCCGTGGGATCGCGAATTGACGTGGGCAAAGCTGCGCGCCTCGCTGCTGGAGGAAACCTACGAGCTCCTGGCCGCGCTGGATGCCGATGACGCGACGAAGGTGAAGGAAGAATTGGGCGACCTGCTGCTTCAGGTCAGTTTACAGGCGCAGATCGCTACCGAGGAAGGACGCTTCCGCTTCGGGGATGTGATTGCCAACATCGTGGAGAAGCTGATCCGACGCCATCCGCACGTGTTCGGCGATGCGGTGGTGAGCGGCACGGCCGAGGTGCTGGCGAACTGGGAGGCGATCAAGGCCGCGGAGCGCAGGAACAACGGAGAGAAACGCTCGCCGCTTTCCGGCATCCCCCAGGGCCTGCCGGCCCTGGCCCAGGCGCAGGCCTACCTCGACCGCATGTCGCGGCTCCAGGAACGGCCGACGCCGTCCGCGCCCTGGACCGCGCTGGCCGATCTGCCGGCCGGCGCCCCCGTCACCGCCGAGATGTTGGGCGAGGTGTTGTTCGAGCTGGCGGCCTGGGCCCTGGCCCGCGGCCTGGACGCCGAGAGCGCATTGCGCGCGGCCAACGCCCGCTTCGCGGCCTCCATCGAAACGTAACGCAAGCCGCCGGCTTGTGATCCCGCACCATCCACCGCAAGCCGGCGGCCTGCGCCACGGCATTCCCCTCAACCGAGCGCCAGACAGCGCACGATCTCGCCGACGTACATCCGGTGATAGTCGTGCTGCGGATAATGGCGCGGGCCGATCGTGGGATCCACGAAGCAGTCCGGCGAGAGATCCTGCGCGTACAGCTTACGGCACTCCAGCACCAGCCGCGCCTGGGCGAAATAGACCGCGCCCCCGGTTCCTTCTATCGGCGTCAGGCCGGTCGCCTGCGCCTTGTTCACGTCGCGGCCCGAATGGTTGCCGCAGAAATCCAGCACATGCCGATGCGCTTCGTCGAAGAAGTTGAGCGTGTAGTACGTTGCCCGCTCCATGAACTGGAACGTGTAGCGGTGCGGACGCACGAAGCAGAACGCCACCCGCCGGCCCCACAGCTCGCCGAGCGCGCCCCAACTCGCGGTCATCATGTTGAACGAAGCGAGCGACCCGGCAGCGATCAGCATCCAGTCGCGGCCGATGAGCTT
>DAOTZV010000159.1:0-2624 GCA_034434235.1 Anaerolineae bacterium | reverse complement strand
GTGCCCCGGTCCAGCTTCTGCCCGGTGAAGGTGTGATCCGTCGGCAGCGCGAACAGGTCCCCCGTCCGCGGCGCGCCGTAGGCGAAGTAGCGCACGTCGTGGGTCTTCGCACCCGTGTTGCTGGTCGCGACCACCGTGCTGCCCAGATGGTCGCCGTGCAGGTAGAAGAGCACGCCGTTCTGCCGCACCGCAATCCGCTGACCGCCAAAGTCGTAGTATTTCGTCGTCGTGAGCACCTGGCCGCTGGCCACCGATACCACGACCTCGTAGTGCGGGCCGATGATGCGCGTGACCTCGGTCTTCGTCTCCTTGCGCACGCGCGCACCGTCCGCGTCGTAGCTGTAACGCTCGGCCGGCTCCTGGCGCACGGCCAGCGGCAGGTAGATGCGCTTGCAGGGCACGCCGTTGCAGGTGGTGGGCGGCGGGCTGCCGCCCCCGCCCCCGCCGGCCGGCCGGTTGGTGTAGGTGACGGCCACCAGCCGGTTCTCCGCGTCCCAGGCCAGCACTTGCTCCTGGTTGACCACCCCCTTGTGGCGCACGATCGGATTGCCGTTGGCGTCGTAGGCGTAGCGCTCCACGCCGTTCACCCGCTCCACCGCATGTGGGTGCCCACTGTCGAACGTGTAGATCAGGCCGTTGAAGTTGACCAGCCGACCGGCCATATCGTAGGCGAAACTCTGGCCGTAGGCCGCGGTCAGCCGCTCCAGATCATCATAAATGAAGTTGTACAGGACGCCGTTGTCGCGGAGGCTCGCCACGTTACCGACCGCATCATAGGTGTACGTCAGGTTCAACCGGTCGGCCACGGTCGCACTGGTGCCCACCAGCAAGCTCTGCAGGCGGCCACGCTGCTGCGTCCACGGATAGTAGACCTGCCGCCGCACCAGGCCCCCGCCGGCCGGAAAACGCAGACTCCGCAACCGGTTGGCTTCGTCGTAGCTGGCGCTGTCGGCCAGGATACCGACCTGCGCGGAGGTCAAGCTGATCGGTTGGCCCTGGGCACCGTAGCTCGTGGTGACTTGCTCGCCATCAGGATAGGTGAGACGAATCAGCCGATCGAGCGGGTCATAGGCGTACTGCGTGGTGTAGCTGACGCCGTCTATCGTGCGCGTGGCGCTTTGCACGCGGCCACGAGCGTCGTAGCTCTGCACCAGTGTATTGACCTGAACGCCGGCCTCGCTGTAGGTGTACGCCTCGCTGCGCGTGCGCCGACCCCGGTTGTAGGCGCCGGCCTGCGCCTCGTCGTACCAGTATTGCGCCAGCAACGGCCCGGCGCTGTCGCTCTGGCGTTTCTGGGTCAGACGGCTGAGGTTGTCGTAGCCAAACCACAAGGTGATCCCACGGGCGTCGGTCTGCGTCTTCAGGTTGCCGGCCGCATCGTAGGTGTAACGCCATGTCCCCAGGTCCGGGTCGCTGACACCGGCCTTGCGACCCAGGCCATCGTAGTCGATCGTGGTGACGAAGCCGCCCGGCGCGCTGACCGTCGTGAGCTGATCGGCCACGTTGTAAGCGTAGCTGGCGCTGACCGGCGTCGTGCCGCTGTACACAGTGGATGCGCGCAGCCGACCCAAGGCGTCGTGCTCGGTCTGCTGCTGGCGGCCGCGTTCGTCGGTCACGATGGTGATGGATCGCACGCCCGTGCTGCGGCCCTCGGCGACATAAGTGGTCGTTCGGCTCGTGCCGTCCGGGTAGGTCACGTTTATCGGTCGGCCCAGCGCATCGTACAGATAAAGTGTGGAATTTTGGCTCGTCCACGTCGGGATCGGCGTGTAGCTGGCACCGCTGGTCACGCTACCCGGCTTCAAAAGCGGCAGGCTTTCCCGCGCCGGCGCGTCCCAGAAGGTATAGGAACGATAGGTCTCGATGTGCTGGTTGTTGTCGGCCTCGACCTGCGTCTCGATGGGCCGGCCGAAGCCGTCATAGAAGGTCCAGGTGTGCAGGTCGTTGTCGCCGCCGGCGTTGTCCTGCTGCCGGACATGCACCCAGAAGGGCGCATTCAGACCGATGCCGGCGAACGGCCGGTAGCTGTAGCTCTGGATCGCCTGATCCGGCGTGCCGGTGGCCAGGGTCACGGTGAGCGGCCGACCCAGGTCGTCGTAGGCGTAGCGGTCGGCCACCCCGTTGGCATCCGTCACCTGTTCGACCTGGCCGAAGACTGCGCCCGGCGTGGTCAGCGCGCTGCCGGGGATGGGATTGCACGCGCCGTCGCCGGGCACGCCGTAGTAGGTGGTCTGGCGCTGCTGGCCGAGTGCATTTTGCTCGCACACGCGGAAAGCGTGAAACCAGCCATCGTAAAAATAGGTGGTGGCGTTCCCGTTGGCGTCCTCCACCTGGGTCAGGTTGCCGGCCCCATCGTAGTCGTAATACTGGGAGATGGACGCCGGGTCGCTCTGATAGGCGCCGTTGAGCACGGACACCGTTTCCACCCGCCTGAGCCGGCCCCGGGTCGGCGGCGCGGTATAGTCGGTGGTGTTGTCGTAGTAGTTGCGCGTCTCGGCAAAAAGAGTAGACGTGCCGGCGTAAACCCGCGTCACCGCTGGCTTGTTGACAATCCACAGATCGTCACGGGGATAGTAACGCGTCGTAGTGATGCGCAGCGGCACGCTGGCAAAACTCAAGCCGCC
>DAOTZV010000158.1:0-23711 GCA_034434235.1 Anaerolineae bacterium | reverse complement strand
CTGTTGGATATATGATTCGTCCAAATGTCCAAGCACCTTGATGATCCGACGCTTGTCAATGACCCGAATCTGCTCGCAAAGCACAACGGAATCCTGAGTCAAGCCTCCGACACCTGCAGGAACAGACACATGCGAAGGCAAGAGTGCCCGACGAATCTTGGTTGTAAACGGTGCAATAATGGTATGAGGACTGACCGCGTTGGCGCGGTCAATCTGTAACACGACGGCGGGACGCACGCCTGCTTGTTCTGTGCCGACCACTGGATTAAGATCGCATAACACCACATCGCCGCGCCTGAGGATCACCATTGAATCTCTCCGCGCGCCAAACGATTCTCGTAGTCCTCAAGGCCGGGCAAGTAATCGGAGAGGCCCGACTCGGAAAGCTCCATTGCTTCCGTGAACTGATGCCACATCTGCCAGCGAGCCCTATCTTGTCTCAGCAGCAGGAAATCTATGAAGTCGCTCACTTCTTGAATGAGCGGTTCGGGCAACTGACGAATCTTGATTACGGTCATGTCGTAGATACCCATACGGTTACTCCTTCGGGGCGCTGCGCCCATCCCTCCATTTCTGGCGATTGAAGTCTCATCTAACGGCCGCCCCGGCACCGCCATGCTCGCCTGCGCGGGCGCGAGCGTCGGCGCAGGCCGACGCCCGGCCGCAGGCCCCTTAGCCGCGACCTCGGTCGCCCCAAAAGCAAACGTCCGACAAACTATAGCACAGAACCGGACAAAAATCAACGGAATCCGACGAGCACCGAGATCAGCAACCTCTGGGCGACTTGCAGGAGAATGAGCGCGATCAACGGCGAGAGGTCGAGTCCGCCCAGCGGCGGGATCAGACGGCGGATCGGCTCCATGATCGGCCCGGTGATGGCATGGACGACCTCGAGCAGCCGGTAAAGCGCATCGGGCAGGCGCACGCGGGCCGCCAAGACCCAGCTCCCGATCACCTCGATGAGGATCAGAAAGACCAGGATGTCGAAGATCAAATTGATCAGATTGAGCAACGCGTAGTTCATTTTTCCCCCATCTCGCCCAGCGCGCGCGAGCGTTGATATGCGGCCCAGATGGCCTTCGAGATCACCGTGCGGAAGCCGCCCTTCTCCAGTTGGTAGAGCGCTTCGGCCGTCGTCCCGCCCGGCGAGGTGACCTGATTGCGCAGCTCGGTGGGATGGGCACCCGTGGCGCGCGCGATCGCCACCGATCCCTCGATGGTCTGATACACCAGCTCCTGGGCCACCCGCCGGCTGAAGCCCATGTGTACGCCCGCGTCTATCAGCGCCTCCATGAACAGGAACACATACGCCGGCCCGGTGCCGCTGAGCGCAGTCGCCATGTCGAGATAGCCCTCCTCGTCCACGAAGAGCTCCTTCCCCAACGCGCCCAGGATCGCCTGCGCCTGGCGTCGGCCGGTCTCGTCTACCGCGGGCGTGGCCGTCCAGACGGTCATGCCCTGGCCGATCTGGGCCGGCGTATTGGGCATCGCGCGCACGATCCGCTCCACGCCCAGGCCCCGCTTCAGGCGGTTGATCGAGACGCCCGCCACGATGCTGATCACCAGATTATCCGGATGGATCGCCTCCCGGATCTCCGGCAAGACCTTCGGGATGGTCTGCGGCTTCACGCAGAGGATCGTGATCCGGCCGGCGCGCACCGCGGCCCGGTTGTCGGTCGTCGTCTGCACGTCGTAGCGGCCGCGGATCACCTGCAAACGTTCGGGCAGCGGATCGCTGGCCGTGATCCGCTCCGGCTCGATCAGATGTTGCGCCAGGATGCCGCGAATCATGGCCTCGCCCATGACTCCGGAACCGATGAACGTCAAAGTGGTGTTAGTTAACATGATTCCTCTTCATTTCGTTTCGACTCGTTCCCCAAAGATCGCCCGGCCGATCCGCACGATGGTGGCGCCCTCTTCGATCGCGACTTCGAAATCGTCCGTCATGCCCATCGAGAGGTGGCGCCAGTCAAGGCCGGGGAAGCGCCGGGCCAGATCGTCGCGCAGGCGGCGCAATTCCGCAAAGACCGGCCGCACCGTCTCCGGGTCGGCCGCGATGGGCGCCACTGTCATCAGGCCCTGGATCTGCAAGCCCGGCAACGCAGCGATCGCCTCCACGTGGGCGGCCAGATCGTCGGCCGCGAAGCCGTACTTGCTCGGCTCGGCCGCCACGTTGACCTCCAACAGGATCGGCAGGCGCCGTCCGGCGGCCACGGCAAAGCGGTTCAGGCGTACCGCCAGCTTGACCGAGTCCACCGAGTGGACCATGGCCGCCCAGGGGAACACATCGCCGGCCTTGCGCGATTGCAGGTGGCCGATCATGTGCCAGCGCAGGTCGGCCGCCGCGGCTTCGCCGAGCAACGCGGCGACCGCGCGCACCTTGGGGATGGCCTCTTCCACCCGGTTCTCGCCGAAGGCGCGCAGCCCGGCCGCACAGGCCGCGGCCACCACCTCGGGCCCCTGGGTCTTGGTGACCGCCACCAGGGTGATCTCATCCGCGGCGCGGCCGGCCCGCCGCGCCGCCGCGGCGATGCGCTCCTGCACCGCCGCGATCCGTTGCCTCAGCTCCCGTTCGTCCATCATCGTCCGTTACTCGCGCCTCCTGGCCGCGACCGCAGCGCGATCACCGCTCCGAAATGCCCCGTCTTGCCCCGCTCGGCCCGATAAGAGTAGAACTCGTCCACCCGACACGCGGTGCACATGCCGGCCACCTCGATCCGACGCACGCCCGCCTCGATCAGCCAGCGGCGATTGGCGGCCCACAGGTCGAAGTGGCGCCGCACCTTGCCCGCCGGCGCGGGCAACAGATCGTCGGCCCGGTCGAACGCGGCGCGCACGGCATCCACCACTTCCTCGCCCACCTCGTAGCAGCACGGCCCGATGCTCGGCCCGATGCCGGCGATCAGATCGGCGGGCCGGCTATCGTACTCCCGACACAAGGCCGAGACGGCCGCCCGCGTTGCGCCTTGCACGGTGCCGCGCCAGCCGCTGTGGACGACGGCCGCCGCATGCCGCACCGGATCGTAGATCAGCACCGGCGTGCAATCGGCATAGCGCAACAGGAGGGGCACTTCGGGCCGATCGGTGACGAACACATCGTAGCCGGTGTAGACCCGGCCGCGGTCGGCCTCTTCGATGCGGCGCACGTTGGCCGTGTGGCGCTGGTTGGGGCTCACCAGGTCGTCGCGGCGCAGGCCCAACGCCGCGCACATGCGCGCCAGGTTCTCGCGGACCGCGGCCGGATCGTCGCCCGTGCCGGTGGTCAGGTTGAGCGAGCGGTAGGGGCCGACGCTGACGCCGCCGTGGCGGGTCGTGATCGCGTGGACGACCTCGGCGTAAGGCTCCAGCGATTCAAATGTGTAGTAGGCGACTCCGTTCGGTTGGTATCGTTTCACGCGACCTCTTTCGGCAGCGCGGGCACGCACACGCCGCACATGGCGCAATGCTGCGCGCCGGGCGGGCAACGATGGCCCGGCCGCTCGTCACGGGCCAGCCGATACTCATAGCGCTGGAAGGTCGGCTTCACGCCGCTCTCCACCACGTCCCACGGTTGCCGGGAGCCCGTCGGCCGCGCGGCGGTGAACTCGGCGGCGGCCAGGCCATGGCGGGCCAGCGCCTGGTGGAAGCCGGCCACCGTCGGCCGGGACAGATCGGCCAGGACGGCCGCCAGGCGGCGGTCGCCGCGGGCGAGCACGGCCTGGATCTCGGCCCACTGCGGCGAATCGGCATCCACGGTCACGCCGTAGCGGCCGAGCGCGCGCTTCAGGAAGCTCTGCCGCGCCTGAATGGTCTTGATCGGCGCCATCGCCTCCCACTGAAACGGCGTATGCGCCTTCGGCACGTAGGGCGTGGCGTTGATGGCGATCTGGCGCTTGAAGATGCGGCGGGCGCGCAGGGTGAAATCCACGATCCCCTGGACATCGTCGTCCGTCTCGGTGGGAAGGCCGACCATGAAGTAGAGCTTGAGCATGCCGAACTTGAGCGCCTGAGCCAGCTCGACCGCGGCCAACAGGTCGTCTTCCGATTGCGTCTTGCCGATCACCCGGCGCAGGCGCTCGGTGCCGGCCTCGGGCGCGATGGTGAGCGTCTGCGCGCCGCTGGCGGCCAGCGCCTTCACCAGCGGGACGCTGATCGGATCGGTGCGCATGGAGCTGACGCTGATGCGCGCGCCCATGGCCATGAGCGCCTCGGCCAGCTCGCCGATGCGCGAGTGGTCGGAGACCGCGGCCGAGACCAGCCCGATGCCGGCCGGACGGACGCCGGTGGGCCCGCCGTGGCCGTAGGCCGGCAACGGCCGGTCGAGCGCCGCGCGCGCCCAGCTCAGGATGCGCTCGAGCGGCTGTTCGCGCGGGGGGCGATAGACATAGCCCGCCAGACAGAAGCGACAGCCGCGGCCGCACCCGCGCGCGATCTCGATCAGATGCATCTGGCCGAACTCGGTATCGGGCGTGTAGAGGCACGAGACCGGTTCGGTGCGGCTCATGTCGGCCACCCAGAGCCGGCGCACGGTGTGCGGGGCCGCGTGGCGGGCCGGCACATAGACGCCCGGCAATCGGGCCAGCGCATCGAGCAACGCGTCGCGGTCGCCCCTTGCGGCCTCGCGCAACAGGGCGATCAGCTCGGGCAGAAGCTCTTCTGCTTCGCCGATGACGATCGCATCGAAGAAGGGCGCCAGCGGCTCGGGGTTGGCCGACACCGCCGGGCCGCCGGCAATCAACACCGGCCGGCGCGGGCCGAGCTGGCGCAACATCGCCGCCACGTTGAGATAATCCAGCTCGAACGAGATGGTAAAGGCCCACACGTCGAACTCGGCCACGGCCGTTTGCGATTCCAGCGTGATGAGCGGCCCGGCGGCCTGTGCCTCGTCCCAGAAGACGCGCTCGCAGACCACGTCCGGTTCGGCGTTGAACGTGCGGTAGAGGATCTGCAACGCCAGGCTCGACATGCCGGTATAGTAACGGTTCGGGTAGGCCAGCGCAACGGTGAGCCGGCCGCCGTGGTCTTTGTGCACCGTGCCGGTCTCGCGGGCCAGGATCGCTCTGGCGGCGGCGACCTGCTTCCAGGAGATCATGGCGCGGCCTCCGGCTTCACGGCAACCCGTGGCTGATGTTCTGCAACTGGATCCGCCAGCCCGTGGGCAACCAGCCCCATCCGTCGAGCACGGTGGCGATGACCGCGCCGGCCTCGCGCACCGTGTACCAGAGGCGCAGCAGCGGAGCGATGTCATCCACCTGCGTCGAAGTGGGGCTGGCGATCGCATCCACGCCGGCGCGGCGGAAGAGCCAGCGCGTCCGAAAGATGTGCAACGGATGGCTGACCACGATGGCGGTGCGCCAGCCGTGTTCGGCCATGACGCGAGCCGCGGCCCGCGCGTCTTCTGCGGTGTTGGTCGTGCCGTCGGCCAGGAAGATGCGGTCGTCCGCCACGCCGGCCTGGATGGCCAGCCGGCGACACACGGCCGCGGCCGAGAGGCGCTCGTTCTTGAAGCCGCCCGTGCAGATGAAGTTCGGCGCATAGCCGGCCTGCCACACGGCCACCGCGTGGGCGACGCGACTGGCCAGATCCGCGCTGGGCCGGCCGTCCCATTCCACGCGCGCGCCGAGCACCACCACCGCGTCGGCGGCCGTCGCGTCATCGCGGCGGCCGGCGCGATCTATCTGCCAGACGAGGCCGGCGAGTCCCAGGCAGGCGATCAGGATCAGGCCGACGAATCCCAGGCCGATGGCCCGTGCAATGCGTCTCATGGCGGGTGATTATATCATGGACGGAGAAAGATGGGAAAAACTCACCGAAACTCGGGGAAGGTCTCTTCGCCCAGGGCGACCAACAGCGCATTGAACGAGACGCCGATGGGGTAGAGGCAACTGTTGGGGTCGCGGCCGGCCAGCTTCCACTCCAGCGCCGACAGATACGCGGCACCGTAGATCATGCGGCCGGGCCACCGGTTGCCGTACAGGATCACGAAATCGGACGGCACGGTGGCCGGCTGCAAGACGTAGTCAATCTGGCTCAGGATGCCGAGCTTGCGATTGGGGTTGTAGGCGTTGCACTTCTCGACGGCCGCGCGCAGCTCTCGATAGGGCCGCGCCTGTTCCGCGGGCATGGGCGGCTGCTTGGGCAGGGCCGTCAGGGTGGCCTTGAGCCCGGGGATGGGGGTGAGGGTCGGCAGGCCCTGGGCAAACGCCGGCCGGGTGGCGGCCGGCGGCGCCGGCGTGGGGGCCGCGGGAACGGCGGCCGGCCGCGCGGCATTACAGCCGGCCGCCAGCAGCAATACAACCAGCCCGAGCAGAGCCCGGCCGGTCCTTCTCCCGAACTGGATCCCACGCATGGTCACTTTTTCTGTAAAGTCTGGACATAAGCGAACAGGTTGGCGATGCCGGTGGGGCTGATCTGGCCCGGGCCGTAGAGATGTTCGCTGCCCAACTTGCCCTTGCCGCCGGTGCGCAGCACGTCTTCGAACTCGGCCGCCGACATCGTCCAGCCGGCCACTCCTTTGCCCTTGCCCTCCACGCCTTCCCCCTGCGCGCCGTGACACGACGCGCATTTGTTGTCGTAGACGGTCTTGCCCGCGGCCGGATCGCCGCGCTCGGCCGGCGCGGCCGTGGGCACGGCCGGCAAGGGCGTCAGGACGGTGGTGGGCTGGGCAAAGGCTCCTTTGGGCGTAGGGATCCCTTCCACCGTGGGCGGCGGAGTGCCGGCGCCGCCGGCGCACGCCGCAAGCAAGAGCGCGAGCAGGAGCAGGACGCCGACTTCGATCTCTCTCCTCATGATAGCACCTCCCTACAGGTTCAGTTGCGGGTCCAGGGCGTCGCGGACGCCATCCCCCACGAACGAGAAGCCCAACATCGTGAGGGCGATCAAGATGGTGGGGAAGAGGCCGACGTGCCAGTAGACGCGGATGTACGCGCTGCTGACGCCCACCATCTTGCCCCAACTGGGCAGCGGATCGTTCACGCCGATGCCCAGGAAGCTGAGGCTTGCCTCGGCGAAGATGGCGGCCGGGATGCCGAAGCTGAGCGCGACCAGGAGCGGGGTGAGCGCGTTCGGCAGGATGTGGCGAAAGATGATGCGCCGTTCGGTGGCGCCGATCGCGCGCGCCGCGCCCACGAACTCCTTCTCGCGCAACGTCAGGAACTGGGCGCGCGTCAGCCGCGTCACCCCGATCCAGCTCGTCATGCCGAGCACCAGGATCACCTTCTCCAGGCCGCCGCCCCAGACGGTGATCAGAAAGATCGCGAAGAGCAGGCCCGGAAACGCGGTCATCACGTCTATGATGCGCGTGACGACGAAGTCTACGACGCCCCCGCGATAGCCGGCCGCCGCGCCCAGCGGGATGCCGATGGAGAACGCGATCAACTGCACCGCCAGGCCGACGGTCAACGAAGTGCGCGCGCCGTAGATCAGCCGGCTCAGAAAGTCGCGGCCGACCTCGTCGGTGCCCAAAGGGTGTTGCGGATCTACGAACGGAAACTGCAAGACTTTGCTGAAGTCGGCCTTGTCGTAACGATAGGGCGCCAGCACATCGGCGAAGAGAGCTAAGAAGATAAAAAAGACGACCAGGACCAGGCCGCCCATGGCCAGCCGGTTGTGCACGAAACGGCGAAGCGCGTCGCTCCACAACGTCCGCGGCTTGCGCATCAGTCTCTCGGCGACAGCCGCTTCGGGAACCAGGATCGGTGTCGTTGTCATACGGCGTTCGCTTATCTCATTTTGCCGCCAAGCCGCACGCGCGGATCGAGCGCCACGTAGGCCAGATCGGTCAAAATATAGGTGATGCCCCAGAGCATGGCGATGAGCAGCATCAGGGCCATGATCATCGGGTAATCGCGGTTGAAGGTGCTGGTGACGAAGTACTTGCCCAGCCCGGGGATGCGGAACACGGCTTCGATGAAGATGGAGCCGGTGATCAGGTCGGGGATGATGGGGCCGAGCGCGGTCACCATCGGAATGGCGGCGTTCTTCAAGACGTGGCGCACCATGATCGTGCGGTCGCGCAGCCCTTTGGCGCGCGCGGTGCGCACGTAATCCGATTGAAGAGCATCCACCATGCTGGCGCGGGTATAGCGCGCCACCAGCGCCATCGGCGCCAGGGCATACGCCAGCACGGGCAAGATCCAGTCCTTGGAAAAGACCCCCGGGATGAGCCAGTTCTCCGGCTCGCTCCAGCCGCCCGACGGCAGCAGCTTCAACCCGTAGGCGAAGCCGAGGATCAACCAGAGCGCGACGACGAAGTTGGGCAACGTGGTGCCGAGGGTGGCGAAAAAGGTGACCCCCGTGTCCACCCACGAGCCGCGGCGGTAGGCCGCGATCATGCCGAACGTGATCCCCAGGCTGAAGGCCAGGGTCACCGTCATCAGGCCGACCTGGAAGGTGATGGACCAGGTCTTGGCGATCAGCGACGCGACCGTTTCGGTGGGCACCTGGTAGGGGATGCCGAAGTCGAAATGGAGCGCGTTCCACATGTAGTTCAGATATTGCTTCCAGACCGGCTGGTCGAGGCCGTATTTGCGCATGATGTTGGCCTTGGCCGCGTCGGGAAGGCGTTGTTTGCCCTCGTCGAACGGCCCGCCGGGCACGGTGTGCATCAGCGCGAAGGTGATCACCGAGACGACGAACAGGACGAAGATCAGGGATAATGCTCTACCCAGGAGATAACGAGCCATGGTCCTTCCGCAGGAAAACGCTCACGTAGACGTGCCAGGCACTCTGCAAGATGCCTGGCACGTCATGGCCAATTCTACGCGTCGCCGGCAGATCCTACTTGGTGCGGTACGTCTTGTAGTTCGTCACGTCCTTCGAGATGTAGAAGTCGCCCCAGCACCAGTCGTTGCCCCAGTGCCAGGCCGAGATGCCGATGGAGTCGGGCTTGCGGAAGCAGTCGCCCATCACGTAGGGCTGGAACAGATCGCCCAGCCAGCGATGGTCAATGAAGATGCCGCCGACATCGTCCACCAGGATCCGCTCCGCCTCCTGGAACATCTTGGTGCGCTTCTCCGGGTCGCCGGTCATGCTGCTGGCCTCCCGCACCAGCTTGTCGAACTGATCGTTCTTCCAGGAATGGCGGCCGGTAGAGAGCCAGATGCCCAGCATGTTGGACGGATCCAGATAGTCCATGCCGTAGGAGATGGCGCCGAACTGGAGCTTGGTCGGCTTGGCGTTGAGCGCGTCCATGTAGACCTTGTAGTCCTTGTTGGAGACGTCTATCTGGACGCCCAGGCAGCTCGAGATGGACGCGGCCACGGCCTGGAACACCGCCTGCCACGCCGGACTCTCGTTGCGCAGCCACATCTCCAGCTTGGGGAAGCCCTTGCCGTCCGGGTAACCGGCCTTGGCCAGATACTCCTTGGCGAGCTTGCAGTCGTACTTCTGCAGATCCTTCAGCTTGCCCTCTTTATCCGAGGCCGGGAAGCCGGGCATGAGGAAGGAGTAAGCCGGCATGCCCTTGATCGGCGTCAGGACGTTCTTGACGATGGATTCGCGGTCCACCGCATGGGCGAACGCCTTGCGCACGTTGAGATCGTTGAACGGCTTGGTGTAGGTATCCATCACCAGGTAGTCGGTGCGGAAGTCGCCGAAGTGCGGGAAGTAGTTCTTCTTCAGCACGGGGTCCTTCTGGATGATCTCCATGTCGGCCGGCGAGATCCACTCGTACCCCAGATGGTCAATCTCGCCGTTCTGGAACGCCGCGAAGGCCGTGCTCATGTCCATGTACTTGACGATGATCTTCTGCAGCCGGGGCTGGCGGAAGCCCTTGTACTTCTCGTTGGCCACCATCTCGATGGTCTTGCCCGGCTCCAGCTTCGTCAGCTTGAACGGCCCGGCCGAGAGGCTGGTCTCGACCTTGCTGTTGTACATCGGGCCGTACTTCTCCATCTGCTTCTTGGAGAGGACGAAGCTGAACTGCATCATGGCGGGGAAGGCCGGCCACGGCACCTTGGTGGTGAACTGGAGGGTGTAATCATCCACCGCCTTGACGCCCAGCTCGGTGGTGGGCTTCTCGCCGGCGATGATCTCGTCCCAGTTCTTCAGCACGCCCGAATAGAACCAGGCGAAGTCCCAGGCATGTTTCGGATCGGCGATGTACTGGTAGGTCGCCACCCAGTCGTGCGCGGTGAGCGGCGTGCCGTCCGACCATTGCAGGCCCTTCTTGATGTGGAAGGTCCAGGTCAGGCCATCGGCCGACACCTCCCACTTCTCGGCCGAGTTGGGGATGACGTTGAAGTCCTTGTCCAGGTTGACGAGCTGATCCTGGAAGAGGTCGGAGGCGCAGAAGCGCTGATAGACCTGCACCTGGAAGTCGAACGTGATGTGGTTGCCCTTGATGTCGCACGGCTCGACCCAGGTTTGCATGTCGTACGGCGCGGCATCGGCGGGCAACTTGGTGCCGTAGACGGTGGTGTCGCCGGCCGGAGCGGGCGTCTTGGTCGGTTCGGGCGCCTTGGTGGGTTCGGGTGCTTTGGTGGGTTCCGGCGCCTTGGTCGGCTCAGGGGCTTTGGTCGGTTCGGGCGCCTTGGTGGGCTCGGGCGCTTTGGTCGGTTCGGCGGCCTTGGGCGGCGCGGTGGGCGGCACAGGAGTGGCCGCCGGCGCACACGCGGAGACGATCATGCTGATCAGGACGATCAGGCTGACGAGGAGCCACTGGCGATTGCGGGACATTTCTGCCTCCTTTCTGGTGATGTTGATTGCAGATCATTCCGGTACGGGCATGAGAAGAGTTTGTGCCCTTTCGATGTCAGAGCGTTGTCACGGCCGGAAAACAGAAGGCTTGTCGCTGCCTGCCGGGGGCCTGCGAAAGCCCGAAACAGAACACGATGGCGGGGAGCCATCCGCCGACAGGGACACGAATCCGTGAAGGGCATCACGCACGGTTCGTGTCGTCAACAGGCTTCCGCGACGATCAAAAGGAAGTTCACGCGGCGTATTCCTCCTTGGCTGGGAGATCGGAAACCAAAGCGAAGATGATTAGGAACGGTTAACGATGATAGTGTAGCATATCTGCAGGGTTGTGTCAAAACGCTAAAAGCCCGATTGCAGCACTCCAAATGTGAACCCACCGGAGGCTGAGGCGCAGTGAGCCTGGCTGCGGGTCATGGGCCAGGTGTCTCGTCGCTGATGGTTAAAACGTAATGCCCACGGCCAGCGCGACGGCGAACCAGACGGCGAGCTGGGCCGTGCCCGCCAGCGTCCGGTTGAGCGCCGGTCCCGATACGGTCAGGACGCCGCGCGCCAGGCGGACGGCCAGCGGCAGGGTGAGGAAGGGCAACAAAGCCCACGGCTGCAAGCCGAACCCCAGCCAGAGGATGATCGGCGCGGCGTAGGCCACGACGAGCAGCGCGATGTATTCGATCTGCGTTCCGCGACGTCCCAGCCGGACGGCCAGCGTGCGCTTGCCGGCCGCGCGGTCGGTCTCGATGTCGCGCAGGTTGTTGACCACCAGGATGTCGGTGATCAGGCAGCCCATCGGCACGGCGGCCATCAGCGCCAGCGGCGTGATGCGGTGCGTCTGGACATAGGCCGTACCGACCACGGCCACCAGGCCGAAGAAGACGAAGACGGCCAGGTCGCCCAGGCCGTAGTAGCCGAACGGCCAGGGGCCGATGGTATAGGTCAGCGCGGCCGCGATGGCCAACACGCCCACGGCCAGGATCGGCCAGCCGCCCAGCGCGATCAGATAGAGGCCGCAGAGGGCCGCGGCCCCGAAGACGACGATCATCCCCACCTGCACCTGCCGCGGGGTGAGGAGGCCGGCGCTGGTGACGCGCGTCGGCCCGACGCGGCCCGGCAGGTCGGCCCCGCGGTAGTAGTCGCCCAGGTCGTTGGCGAAGTTCGACCCGATCTGGATCAGCAATGCGGCCAGCAGCGCCGCGGCCACGGCCGGCAGATGGAACGCGGCCTCGTGGCCGGCCACGGCCGCGCCGACGATCACCGGCGCGACGGACGCCGGCAGGGTGCGCGGCCGACTGGCCAGGATCCATGCGCGAAGATAGCCCTGTGTCTTCATGCGGTCTTCACTGCTCAAGCCACTCCCAGTTCCCGGCGAAACGCGGCCTTGACCTGCTCGAACTCTGCCGCGATCTCGTCCATGCGCCGCGCCGCATCATCCAGGTTGCCGTTGCGCCCCAGCGCCTCCAACTGGCCCAACATGCCGGACAGCCGCAGCGCGCCGAAACTGCCCGTGCTTCCCTTCAAGCTGTGGGCGAGCTGCGCCACTTGATGGCTATCGCCGCCCGCGATCGCGGCGGCCAGCGACGGCAAGCGCGCCTCCGTGCTGCCGAGGAACGACTCGACCAGCTCGACCAGGGCCGAAGGATGTTCGCGCGGCACCAGGCGCTTCAGGTTGCGCAACGTCGCTTCGTCGAGCGGGCCGGCGGGCGACGCCTGGGTCGGCTCGCCGCGGCCGGCCGTCTCCTCTTCAGCCATCGCCTGCCGGCCGGCCACAGCCGGCCGGCCGATCCAGCGCGAGAGCGTGGCGCTCAACTCCGACCAGCGCACCGGCTTGCTGATGTAGTCGTCCATGCCGGCGGCCAGGCACGCCTCGCGATCGCCCTGGAGCGCGCTGGCCGTCATGGCGATGATCGGCACGTGGCGACCCAACGACTGCTCGGCCTGGCGAATGGCGCGGCTCGCCTCGAAGCCGTCCATCTCCGGCATCTGGCAATCCATCAGGATCAGGTCGCAACCGGCGGGATCGGCCAGATAAGCGTCGAGCGCGGCCCGGCCATGTTCGACCGCCGTCACCTGATAGCCGAGCTTCTGGAGCTGCAACACGCCCAGCCGCTGGTTGGCCGGGTTGTCCTCGGCCAGGAGCACGCGCACCGCGCCGGTTGGCTCCGGGGCCGGCGCGGGTTGCACGCCGGCCGGCTGCGTCGTGGGGGCCGCGGCCGCTTCCCGGCCGGCGCCGGCCGGCTCGGCCAGGGCCAGCCGGGCCGTGAACCAGAAGACCGAGCCCTGGCCCTCCGCGCCGTCGGCGTGGATCTCGCCGCCCATCATGTCCACCAGGCGCTTGGAGATAGCCAACCCCAGGCCCGTGCCGCCGTAGCGCCGCGTCATCGAGCCGTCGGCCTGGGTGAACGGCTGGAACAGGCGCCGCTTCGCCGCCTCCGACAGGCCGATGCCGGTGTCGGTCACGCTGAAGCAGACGGTGGCATGCGTGGCGGTCATTTTCTCCAGCATCACTTCGACCACCACCTCGCCCTGGTCGGTGAACTTGACCGCGTTGCCGATCAGGTTGAGCAGCACCTGGCGCAGGCGATAGGGATCGCCGCGGACGCGCCGCGGCGTCTCGGGCGCGATCAACAGCCGCAGGTCCAAGCCCTTGGCCGCGGCTCGCGGGGCCAGCAGGTCGACGGCCTTGCGCACCGCGGTCGGCAGGTCGAAGTCCACCTCCTCGAAGATCAGCTTGCCGGCCTCGATCTTGGAGAAGTCCAGGATGTCGTCGATGATCGCCAGCAGCGATTGGGCCGCATCCTGCACGCCGGCCGCCAGCTCGCGCTGCTCGGGGGTGAGGTCTGTTTCCAGCAACAGCTCGTTCATGCCCAGGATGCTGTTCATGGGCGTGCGGATCTCGTGGCTCATGGTGGCCAGGAATTCCGATTTGAGCCGCGACGCCTCGAGGGCCTGATCGCGCGCGATGGCCAGCGCCTCTTCCATGCGCTTGCGTTCGGTCAGGTCCGAGATGACCGCGATCGAGCCGATGAGCTGGCCGTCGCGCATCCGCGGAGAGCCGGTGATCATGGCATGGAGGATGCTGCCGTCGGCCCGGCGCAGGCGGGTCTCGTAGGTGGAAGAGAGGCCCTTCTGGCGCAGGCGCATGGCTTCGTCGAGCCGGGGCCAGTCCTCCGGCAGCGTATAGTCCTCGGGTTGCGTGCCGATCATGGCTTCGGGCGTGTAGCCCAACATGGCCGCGAACGCCGGATTGACGTATTCGAACGCGCCGTTCGGCCCGGTCACGGTCAACCCCTGGGCCATGTTGTTCATGATCTGGAGCGCGAAATCGCGCTGGCGCTGCAACTCCTCTTCGGCGAACTTGCGCTCGCTGATGTCGTTGAGCACGCCGAAGGCGCCGGCGAACGCGCCGTCCGCGTCGTAGGTGAGCTGCGCGTGCGCCTCGACCCAGCGCACCTGGCCGGCCGCGGTGACGTAGCGCAGCTCGCCGTGATAGGCCTCCTTGCGCTCGGCGATCAGCCGGACGAGCTGCTCGGTGAAGGTCCCGCGGTCCTCGGCCTCCACATAGGCCACGAACGGCTTGCCCAGGCTGTCGGCCACGTCGAAGCCGGTAAGCAACTTCCAGGCGGGGTTCAGGAAGGTCCAGTTGCCGCGGCCGTCGATCTGGAAGATCACCTCGCGCACGTTCTCCACCACCGACCGATAGCGCTGTGCGCTTTCGCGCGCCTCGTTGTAGAGCCGGCCCCGGCCGATGGCAACGTTGACATGTTCGGCCAGCGCGAGCATCAGGCGCAGGTCGGCCTCGGTCAGGTGGACCCCGCGCACGCTTTCCACGTTCAGGATGCCGATGATCTGATCGCGGTCGCGCAGCGGCACGCAGATCTCCGAGCAGATCCCCTCGATGGCGCCCAGGAACTCCGGATCGGCGCTCACGTCGGGCAGGAATGCGGGCACGCCGGTGCGCGCCACGCGGCCCGAGACCCCGCGCGCGATCGGGATCTCGGCGATCACGTGGTCGTAGCCTACCTGATGCTGAAGCACCAGCACGTCGCCCTGGAGCAGATAGAGGCTCACCAGGGTGTAGCCGAAGGTCTTGGCGATGCTCTCCACCACCACGCGCAGGATGGTGGACAGGTCGAGCTCGCGGGCCAGGGCGATGCGGACCTGGTCGAGCAGGGCCATTTCCTGCGCGTGGCGTTGGGCCGCGGCGTAGAGCTGCGCGTTATCTATGGCGATGGCGGCCAGTTGACCGAAGCGCACCAGCACGGCCATCTCTTCGGCGTCGAAGGTGATGCCCGCTTTCGCCTGCGAGAGGCCGAGCACGCCGATGATCCGATCTTCCACCACGAGCGGCACCGCGATCGCCGCGTGGATCACTCCTTCGGGAAACTTGGCCGAACGGTTGGGCCAGGTGGCGTAATCGTCCACCATCATCGGCTGGCCGGTCTGCCACACCTGGCCGGCAAGCCCTTCGCCCGGCGCCAGCCGCAGGCCGACCCGCTCGCCGTACTGTTCGGAGCCGACCTTGACCTCCAGGGTATTGGTGGCCTCGTCCACCAGATAGAGCCAGCCGAACGACGCGCCCAATAGATGGGTGGCGCGGTTGACGATGGCCTCCAGCAGGTCGTTCAGGTCGTGGCGGCGCATCAGGCCCAGCGCGGTCTCGTGGAGGGCCGCAAGGTACTCGTTTTGCCGCAACAGGATCGCTTCGGCCGTCAGCCGGCCGGCCGCGGCCGCGTTGATGGACTCGTTTCGCTCAGATGGGTGGGCTTTTTTCTTCGACATGGCGAACCCCGTCAACACGACAAACGCACGATCATTCCCGACGATGCGCGAAGAAATGGAGCGCGGTGCTGCCGTAGCGGCGCTGATCGCATTGCACCAGATGGACCAGAGCGGGTTCGCTCCACTCCTTCGGAAAGATCTGTACGATGGCCAGGCCGTCCGCGGCCAACCATTCGGGCCGGGCGTCCACGCCGGCCAGGGCCTTGAGCCACAGGCCCTGGTATTGCGGCGGCGCGATGTAGATCACGTCGAAGGCCGCATCGGCCCCGCGGGCGAGGTAGGCGAAGGCGTCGCCGACCACCACCTGGCTGCGCGCCTCGAACCCGGCGGCGGCCAGGTTCTGACGCAACACGCGCGCCGCCTGGGGGTCGCGCTCGCAGAAGACGACTTCGGCCGCGCCGCGGCTCAGCGCCTCGATGCCGACCGCGCCCGTGCCGCCGAACAGGTCCAGGTAGCGCCGGCCGCGGATCATCTCTCGAGAAGCCAGGATGTTGAACAGCGCCGATTTGACTCGATCGGTGATCGGTCGCGTCGAATCCCCCGGCACCGACCGCAATGTCCGGCCCTTCGCCGTGCCCGCAATCACCCGCATGGCTGCTCCCTGAACGTTGTAGGACGAACTTCAGTTCGTCCGACAATCTGTAAGGCGAACTTAAGTTCGCCCGACAATCTGTAAGGCGAACTTAAGTTCGCCCTACAATCTATAAGGCGAACTGAAGTTCGCCCTACACCTCCTGCGTCCGCCGGATCACCGTCCGATACACCGGCTCATCTACCCCGCCGAAGCGATGCTTGTAATCCTCATCCCCCTGCAGGAAGTCGAAGCGCGTGCGGCCCTGGCGGATCGCCTCCTGGATCAACGAGGCGAGGAGCACCCAGCCCGGGCTGAGCTGCGGATAGGCGTCGGGATCGAAGCCGGAATTGTAGACCTGCACCTCGTTGCCGTATTCGAAACAGAAATAGGTCGCGATCGGCCGGCCCTCGATCTCCAGGAAGGAGAGCTGGAGCCAGCCGCAATCGGCGAGGACGGCCGCGATGCCGCGGAAGAAGCCCTGCATCTGTTCGTCCATGAACGCGTGCTTGTCCCGGCTGCTGAGCCGATGCAGGTTGATGAAGGTCTCCACGGCCTCGTCCAATCCTTCGCGAGTGCGCACGAAGCGCACCCGCGCGCCGGGCGCCTCGCGCTCGATCCGCCGCAGCTTGCGGCGGATCTCATGGCGCTCCTTCTTGTCCAGGGTGGCCAGGTATGCCTCCCACGCGTCATCAGGAGCCGCGTCGGATTGGGTCGGCAGGGTGATCACCGGGCACATGTCCTCCTGTTGCACATCGGCCGACCAGCCGCGGGCGCGCGCCATCTCGGGCAGGACGGTGTGGGAGAGGGAACGGCACGGCTGGTTGCACAGGTCGAGCATGTCCCACGGCGGCGCGTCGGGCCCGGCGAGCCAGTCCAGGAACGCGGCGTAGACGTCCTCTTCCCGGCCGGCCTCGCTGATCAGGTCGAGATAGTCGGCCACTTCGATGCAACCCACGACCTGCAAGGTGCGATAGCGGCCCTGTTGCGAGCCGTACAGCGGCAGGATGCCGATCAGCCGGCCGGCGTCGCGCACGGCCGCCAGGTAGAGCGGCCCGCGCGGCACGCCGAGATGCTGCCACCAGGTGCTCTGCCATTCCCAGGTCAGAAAGATCGTATCGAATCTGCTACGGCGCAGCAACGCGTTCCATTCGTCGCGGAGGGCCGCGAACCCCTCCTCGTCAGCGTAGAGCGTCAGTTCCAAACCCGTTTCCTTTCGTATGGTTTTCATGGTCGTGATGCAGCCGGCAGGATGACCGCCAGCACGATCAAAATGCCCAACAGAACCAGGATCGCCAGGCCCGCCAGACAACCTTGAGGCGGCACCTGCGCCAGGAAGTTGTCCCACCAGTTTCCGCCGGCCGGCACGGTGGGGACCGGCGTCGCCGCGGGCGAGGCCGTGGTCGCCGCGGGCGAGGCCGGCGTGGTCCGCGGCGCGGCCGTCGGCGAGGCCGACCGGCCGGTGTCCAGCGCGATGCGGGTCATGACCGGCTGCGGCTGGATCAACACCGGCGCGGCCGTGCCGGTATCGGCGATCTCATCCAGCGGCTGGGGCGTGCCCAGGACCACCACCGTCGGCGTGGTCGGGGACGCGGCGGCGGTGGGCGTCGAGAGCGCGCCGGCCGGCGCCATCGTCAACGCCGGCAACACGGTGATGGGTGGCGGCAAGGTGGGGAGCGCCGGCGGGCCGGCGTAGCCGCACGCCAACAGTCGCACGTCGTCGAGAAACATGGCCGTCCGGCCGCCCGCGCCGTCGTTGACCACGTTGAAGTAAATGGCCACGGTGCGGCCGGCGTAAGGGCTCAGATCCACGGCCACCTGGTGCCAGCTCTGTTCGTTGCTCAGCGCTCGCCAGAGCACCGCGAGCACACTGTTATCGGCCGCCAGAAGCACCGCCTCCTGACGATCCGCGCCGGGGTTGGCCTCCGACCAGGTCCACGTCCAGAAGCGGAGCGTCAGCCGCGCGCCGGCGGGCAGGTGCAGGTACTGCCGCACCGACGAATAGCTGTAGGCCTGCCGATCCTGCGTGCCGAGCTGGAGCGCGTAGGCCGGGCTATGCGTCGGGCTGCCGACCAGGCGCACGGGAAGGATGTTGATCGAAGGATACCATCCCGTCCAGCCATAGTCAAATCCGCCGTTGACCACCAGATCCGCGCAACCCGTGGGCCAGGGGGTGGGGGTGCCGGGCGTGGGCGCCGGCGTGGGGGTGGCCGACGGCGCGACGGCGGGAGTGGCCGATGGCGCGGCGGTAGGCGTCGCCGACGACGCGACGGTGGGAGTGGCCGACGGCGCGATGGTGGCGGTTGCCGTGGCCGCGGCGGTAGGCGTCGCCGTGGGGGCCGGCGCGGTAGCGGTGCGGGTTGGGGTGTTGGTAGTGGGAGACGGCGTGCCGGTCGGCGTCGGTGTGGCGCCGGGACAGGCGCTCAACGAGACGTCGTCCAGGAACATGCCGGCCGTGCCGTCCCGGCCGTCGTTGTACACGTTGAAATAGATCTGGATCGTATGGCCGCGCCAGCGCGCCAGATCGAAGCTCAACTGGTTCCAGGTGCGGCTATCGTTCTGCGAGCGCCACGGCCGGTCGAGCACCGCGCCGGCGGGCGTCAACAATGCCAGCTCCATGTAATCCCCGCTGGCACTGTTGAGCAGGGCATAGAACCAGAAGGAGAGGGTCGCGGTCGCCGCGGTCGCGGGGATCGTGACCGTTTGCCGGGCCGACGAATAGCTCCGTGGGCTGGCGCCCGAGGCGACCCCCAGCAAGAGCGCGCGGTTGCCGGAGTGCCGGGCATAAGTCACATACTCGGGCTGCTGCGCCGCGGGGCCGAGCAGCCAATCCGCGTCGGCCTCGAACCCGCCGTTGCGGATCAGCTCGGTGCAGCCGCCCTGGGCGCGGGCCGCGGGCGCGGCCGATCCCCAGGCCAACACCAGGCCCAGCCCGACGAGCACAACGACGACACCCCACCAGCGTCCTCGCCGCAATTTCACCGCTTCCTCCTCCCCCTATTCGTTACTTATTCGTTGCCATTCGCTACTATTCGTTGCTATTCGGCTGCTATTCGCTACTATTCGTTGCTATTCGGCTGCCATTCGTTGTCTTGACTTCGCGGCCGGTTTCGGCTATACTATGCCCCTGTGCGGGGCGTAGCGCAGTCTGGCCAGCGCGCTTGATTTGGGTTCAAGAGGTCCGGAGTTCGAATCTCCGCGCCCCGACTGGCCGCCATGCGGGCGTAGCTCAGCGGTAGAGCGCCTGCCTTCCAAGCAGGATGTCGCGGGTCCGAATCCCGTCGCCCGCTTCTTTTCTTTTAATCCCTCAGTTGTTCCCAGATCGGCCGGTTGTCCGTAAGCTGGAGGGTGCGCCGCAGCTCGATGATCTCGTCGCGCAGCGCGGCGGCCTTCTCGAACTCCAGCTCGGCCGCGGCGGCCTTCATCTGCTTCTCCAGGTCCTTGATCAGGCGCATGGCCTCGTCGCGGGGCAAGAGGGCCGGCCGGCCGCGATATTCGGCCCGGCCCTCCGCCAGGGCCGTGGCCGCGGCCGGCTGGGCCACCGCAATGCGCTGCGTCAGGTCGCGCACCGACTTGACGATGGATTGCGGCACGATGCCGTGGCGCCGGTTGTACTCCTCCTGTTTGGCGCGACGCCGGTTCGTCTCCTCGATCGCCCGGCGCATCGAATCGGTGATCTGGTCGGCGTAGAGGATGGCCGTGCCGTGGATGTGCCGTGCCGCGCGGCCGATCGTCTGGATGAGGGACTGCTCGGAGCGCAGAAAGCCCTCCTTGTCGGCATCCAGGATCGCCACCAGGCTCACTTCGGGCAGATCCAGCCCCTCGCGCAGCAGGTTGATCCCCACCACCACGTCGTAGACCCCCAGCCGCAGATCGCGCAGGATCTCCACCCGTTCGAGCGTTTCGACCTCCGAATGGAGGTAGTGTACCCGGATGCCCAGCTCCTGCAGGTAATCGGCCAGGTCCTCGGCCATGCGCTTGGTCAACGTCGTGACGAGCACCCGTTCGCCCACCGCCACCCGGCGGCGGATCTCGGCCACCAGGTCGTCCACCTGGCCCTTCGTCGGCCGCACCTCCACCTGCGGATCCACCAGCCCGGTCGGCCGGATGATCTGTTCGACCACCTGCGCGGAATGGCTCAGCTCGTAGGGGCCGGGCGTGGCGCTGGTGTAGATGACCTGGTTGATGGTCGCCTCCCACTCCTCGAAGGTGAGCGGCCGGTTGTCGAGCGCGCTGGGCAGGCGAAAGCCGTAATCCACCAACACCTGCTTGCGCGAACGGTCGCCGTTGTACATGCCGTGGATCTGCGGGATGGTCATGTGCGACTCGTCCACGATCAGCAGCCAGTCGGCCGGGAAATAGTCGAGCAGCGTCCAGGGCCGCGAGCCGGGCGGCCGCAAGGCGAGCGGCCGGCTGTAGTTCTCGATGCCCGAGCAGTAGCCTATCTCGCGCAACATCTCCAGATCGTAGCGGGTGCGCTGCTCCAGCCGCTGCGCCTCCAACAGCTTGCCCTGCTCTCGGAAGAAGCGCACCCGTTCTTCCAGCTCCGCCTCGATCAGCTTGAGCGCCTCGGTCAGCTTGTCCTGGGGCGTGATGAAGTGCTTGGCCGGATAGATCTCCACCTCGTCCAGCCGCCGCGCCACCTCGCCGGTCAGCGGATCTATCTCGGTGATGCGGTCCACCTCGTCGCCGAAGAACTCGATGCGATAGGCCAGGTCGGCATAGGCCGGCTGGACTTCGAGGGTATCCCCGCGCAGGCGGAACTTGCCGCGGCGCAGCTCCAGATCGTTGCGCTCGTAGAAGATGTCCACCAGGCCGCGCAAGACCAGCTCGCGGCGCACCGGTTCCCCGCGGCGCAGCTTCACCGTCACCTTGCCGTACTCGGCCGGATCGCCCAGGCCGTAGATGCACGAGACCGACGCCACGATCAGCACATCGCGGCGGCTGAGGAGGGAGGAGGTGGCGGCCAGGCGCAGCCGATCTATCTCGTCGTTGATGTCGGCGTCCTTTTCGATGTAGGTGTCGGTGCGCGGCAGGTATGCCTCCGGCTGATAGTAGTCGTAGTAGCTCACAAAGTACTCGACGGCGTTGTACGGGAAGAACTCCTTGAACTCGCTGTAGAGCTGCGCGGCCAGGGTCTTGTTGTGCGCCATGACCAGCGTCGGTCGGTTGACGGCCTCGATCACTGCGGCCATGACGTAGGTCTTGCCGGTGCCGGTTGCGCCGAGCAGCGTCTGATGCTTATAGCCGGCGCGCAGGCCCTCGACCAGCTTGCGGATGGCTTCGGGCTGGTCGCCGGTCGGCTTGAAGTCGGAAACGAGCTTGAAGTCGGGCATATGTTCCTTTGCGAACAGAAGTTCGATCCCCGACATTATACCCCATCACGCGGCAAGCGGCAACGTGAAGAAGAAGAGACTGCCCTGTCCCGGCTCGCTCTCCACGCCCACCTGGCCGCCGAGCCTGGTGACGATGCGCCGCACGATCGAGAGGCCCAGGCCGTAGCCGGATGCGCGCACCTTGACGAGATGCGCGGAGAGATCGAAGAGATGCTCGCGGTCCTGGGCGCCGATGCCCGCGCCGTTATCGCGCACCCAGAAGCGCACCATGCCATCGGCCGGCCCGTCCACGCCGAGCTCGACCACGGGCGGTTTGCCGCCGTAGGTGATCGCATTGCTCACGTAGTTGACCCACACCTCCACGATCCAGGGGTGATAGCCGAGCACGGTGGGCCAGGAGGTTGGCGAGCGGATCTCGGCCCCAGAGCGCGCGATCTGATCGGCCAGGCGCTCCAGCGCCTCGTCCACGATCTCTTGCATGTCCAGCGGCTCCAGGCGGATCTCCTCCTTGCGCAGGGTGCTCAGGAGCAAGAGCTCGTCCAGGATGTTGCGCATGATCTGGCCCTGGCGATACATCTCCAGCGCCAGATCGGCGACCTCGTGGCCCGCCATGGTCGGCGCGTCCCAGCGCAGCAGGTCCGCGTAGCCGATCATGTTGCCCAGCGGGCTGCGCAGGTCGTTGGCCACGGTGTGCGCGAAGTCGTCCAGCTCTTTGTTGCGGGCCTCCAGGTCGGCATTGGCGCGCGCCAGCTCGGCCAGGCGCTCTTGCAGTTCCTGGTTCGTGCGCTCGGCGGCCTGGCGCGCGGCCTGCAGCTCGCTGATGTCGTAGTAGTTCAGGATCAACTCCGGCTCGGAATCGCTCTGCTGGGGGATGGCATAGATCTCCACATCCACCAGGGAGCCGTCCTTGCGCTGGCGCTGAGTGACGACGTGCATCACGCGCTGCTCGCCGAAGCCGGTAGCGGTCAGCCGCGTGCCCTCGCGCAGCATCTGCGGGCTGCCGGTGCAGATCAACAGGTCTATGTTGTGGCCGATCGCCTCGGCCGCGGTATAGCCGAAGATGCGCTCGGCCGCGGGGTTCCAGCGCGTAACCCGGCCCTCCCGATCTATCACCACGATGGCGCTGGGGTTGTTGTCTATCAGTCGGCCCAGGTATTCCTGCTCGCGGCGGACCTGCTCGTAGAGCTGCGCGTTGTCAATGGCAATGGCGACCTGAGTGGCCAGCATCTCAAAGCGCCGGATCTGATCGGGGGTGTACGCGCCCGCCTCGCGATGCTGGGCCGAGAGCACGCCCACCACCCGCTCGCGCAACATGAGCGGTACGCCCAGATACGAGCGCATCGTCTGGCCGAAGAAGGTGATCGGGTAGGCGGCGCGCGCGGCCGGATCGAGGGTATCGGGCACGTATACGGTGCGGCCGCGCGCGATCACCGTGCCGGCCATGTTCGGCTGCGTGTGGACATTGGACTCGGGCGCGACGATGGGCGTGTCGCCGTCCAGGAAGAGCGGATAGCGGATGTTGCCGGTGCGCTCATCGTACAGCGCGACGTAGAACGCATCTAGCGGGGCGATCTGCCGGCACTGTTCGTAGATCGTGCGCAACACCCGCTCCAGGCTCAGCCCGGCGGTGATCGCCAGGCCGATGCGGTTGATCATGGCCAGCTCCTCCGCGCGGCGTCGGGCTTCGTCGAGCAGCCGGGCGTTCTGGATGGCCACCCCGGCCTGATCCGCAAAGGCACGCAGGCGTTCGCCGTCCTGGGGCCTGTAAAAGCCCGGCCGGCCGGAATCCACCTCCAGGTAACCGAAGACCTGATCGCGAAAGCCGATCGGCACGGCGATGTGCGAGGCGATCCACTCGGCCCCCGGCAGCACGATCCAGGTCGGCTCCGCGGCCGTGTCGGCCACCACCACTGGCCGGCGCTGTTCGATCATGGCCTGCAGGTTGGGGGTCGCGGGGATATGCCACCGATGGCCGGCCAGAGGGCCGATCTCGATCCCCTGGCCGGCGCGCCAGCGCACGGCTCGCGTATGCTCCCCTTCGATCAGGCTGATCAGCGCCGCGTCGAAGCCGACCACCCGGCCGAGCTGCTCCAGGATGCGGTCGAACAGTTCATCCAGATCGAGGGTGCTGATCAGCGCGGCAGTCGCCTCGCGCAGCGCCTCGGCGAAGCGGCGCTGCTCCTGTTCGACCTGTTCCGCGCGGATGCGCTCGGTGAAATCGGCGATGAAGCCTTCCAGCCAGAGCAGATTGCCGGCCTCGTCGTAGACCCCGCGGCCCTGCTCCCACACCCACTTTTCGGCGCCGTCGGCCGCGCGGATGCGATAGATGAGCCGGTAGGGCTGGCGGGCCTCCA
>DAOTZV010000157.1:0-5616 GCA_034434235.1 Anaerolineae bacterium | reverse complement strand
GACCTGGCCGCGGTGCGCGAGGTCCTGGCATCGGGCTACCTGGTGCAGGGGCCGCGCGTGGCGGCCTTCGAGCGCGCCGTCGCCGACCGAGTGGGCGTTCGGCACGCGGTGGCGGTGAGCAACTGCACGGCGGCCTTGCACCTCTCTCTCCTGGCCCTCGACGTGCGGCCGGGCGACCTGGTGGTCGTGGCGGCCTATTCGTATACCGCGACGGCCAACGTGATCGAACTGTGCGGTGCGCAGCCGGTCTTCGTGGACATCCGGCCCGACACCTTCAACATGGACCCCGATCGCCTGGCCGACACGCTGCGCCGCCTGGCGGCCGCGCGCGACCTGATCGGCCGCGTCAAGGCGATCTTGCCGGTCCACACGTTCGGCCAGCCGGCCGACATGCCCGCGATCCTGGCCGCGGCGCAGCCGTACGGCCTGCCGGTGGTCGAGGATGCGGCCTGCGCGCTGGGCGCGACCTGGCACGGCCGGCCGGCGGGCGCATGGGGCGCGCTCGGCTGCTTCAGCTTCCATCCGCGCAAGGCGATCACCACCGGCGAGGGGGGCCTGATCGCCACCGATAGCGATGAGCTGGCGTGGCGGCTGCGAGCGTTGCGCAATCACGGCCAGGATCCCGATGCGGCCGGCGCCGACTTCGTGATGCCCGGCTTCAACTACCGCCTCACCGAGTTCCAGGCCGCGCTGGGCCTGACCCAGATGGCGAAGCTGGAGCGGATCATCGCGGCGCGGCGGGCGCGGGCCGGCCGTTATGACGCGCTGCTGGTCGGTTCGCCGATCCGGCCGCCGCAGGTTGCGCCGGCCGCCGGGGCCGTCTACCAGTCGTACGTCGTCTTGTTGCCGCGGGAGGCGGCCGCGGCGCGTCACGACCTGATCGCGCGGCTGCGCGCCGAGGGCATCGAGACGACCATCGGCACGTGGCACATGCCTTTGACGACCTACTTCCGGTCGCGCTACGGCTATCGGCGCGGCGATTTCCCGATCGCGGACGACATCTTCGACCGGTCCCTCACGTTGCCGTTGCACGAGCGGTTGACGGACGAAGAGCAGCAACGGGTGGTGGACCGACTGAACGCCCTCGTGTCTTCACCCGGCCGGCCATGAGCGAGCACGCCGCCTCGTTGGTACTGCGCCAAGCCGGGATCGCCAATCCGCGGCGCCTGATCGGGCTGATCCGGCGGACGATCGCCTTTCTCGAGCTCGATCTCTCCGGCCTGGTCGTCCTGACCGAAGCGGCCAGCGGCCCCTACGCGGTGACGCCCGTTCTGGCGGCGTTGGCCGGGGCCGAGCGCGTGATCGCCGTGACCCGCGCGTCTCGTTACGGGACGGTGGAAGCGGTGACGGCCCAGACGCGTGCGCTTGCCGATCTGTGCGGTGTGAACGTGGCGGTCAGCGCCGCGCCGCGGCCGGGGGATGGGGGGCCTCGCTCGGCGCCGACGGTGGAAATCCATGCTGATCGCTCCCTCGATCTGTTCGCGGCGGCCGACATCGTCACCAATCTGGGCTTCGTGCGGCCCATAGACGCCGACGTCGCCGCGGCCATGAAGCCGACGGCGGTCGTGCCGCTGATGTGCGAGGGATGGGAGATCCGCCCCGGCGATGTGGACCTGGCGGCCTGTCGAGCGCGGGGCATCCCGGTGCTCAGCACGAACGAGGACTATCCCGGCCTGGAGGTGTTCGCCTACAGCGGATGGCTGGCCCTGAAAATGCTCTTCGACGCGCAGATCGAGGTGCACAAGAGCCGGCTGGCCGTGGTGAGCAGCGACAAGTTCGGACCCGTGATCGCAGATCGGCTCGACCGGGCCGGCGCGGTCGTCCGCCTGCTTCCGCACCTGCGCGGCGTCCCGGCCGCGGCGCTGGCCGATCTGGATGCCCTGATCGTCGCCGACTACACCCGCGACGATCAGATCATCGGCCCGGACGGAGATCTATCGGCCGGAGAGCTGGCCGCGGCGGCCGCGGGCGCGACGGTCGTCCAGTTTGCCGGCCGGGTGGACGTGGCGGGATTGACGGCCGCCGGCGTGCAGGTGTACCCCGGGATCGAGATGCCCGGCCATCGCATGGCGCTCACCCTGGCGGCGTTGGGCCCGCGGCCGGTGATCGAGCTGCACGCGGCCGGGCTGAAGGTGGGCGAGCGGGCCGTCCGCGCCCGGCTGGCGGGCCGCCCGCTCAACGAGATCGTCTTGCGCGGTCATGCGCTGGGCTCGCGCATCATGTAGTGCGAGCTTTAGCTCGCATTGCAACGTAAGTGCGAGCTTCAGCTCGCATTGCAACGTAAGTGCGAGCTTCAGCTCGCATTGCGACGTAAGTGCGAGCTTCAGCTCGCATTGCGACGTAAGTACGAGCTTCAGCTCGCATTGCGACGTAAGTGCGAGTTTCAGCTCGCATTGCAACGTAAGTGCGAGCTAAAGCTCGCATTACGTTGTATCCGCCGTGACTTTCGGCTTCCGATCGCCCGCATGTGGACTGGGGCGAGCTCAAGCTCGCCGTGCAATGTTGCGAGAATGCTGATGCATCTTGCTGAAGCTTCATCTATCGTGCCGTTGACCGTGTTGCGGGATGCCCCCTTCGCTTCCCTGGGCTTCGTCACGCACCGCACCGACGCGATGCTCGTGTTCCTGGAAAGCGAGCGCTTCCTGGACGGCTTGCTGGCGAATCCCAACGTGACTGCGGTGATCACCGCGGCGGCCCTGGCCGACCGGATTCCGGCACACATCGGCGTGGCCCTCGCCGAGGCGCCGCGCCGCGAGTTCTACCGCCTGCACAACCATCTGGCCGAACGGACGACCTTCTACTGGGAGGATTTCCCCACGGAGGTGGCCGCCGATGCCGTCATCAGCCCACTGGCCTACGTGGCGCCCCAAAATGTGCGCATCGGCCATCGCACGGTGATCGAGCCGCACGTGACGGTGTTGCCGCACACGATCATCGGCGACGACGTGATCTTGCGCGCGGGCACGGTCGTCGGCGCACAAGGCTTCCAGTTCATCCGCATCGCTGACGCCGTGCTGCCGGTCGCACATGCCGGCGGCGTGTGGCTGCACGATCGGGTGGAAGTGCAGGCGAACGGCACGATCGCCCGCGCCCTTTTCGGCGGTTTCACCGAGCTGGGCGAGGACACGAAGCTGGATAGCCTGGTTTATGTGGCGCATCAGGTCAGGATCGGCCGGCGCTGTCTGGTCGGGGCCGGAGCCGCGATCACCGGCAGCGTCACGGTCGGCGATGACGTGTGGATCGGCCCTCACGCAACGATCGCCAGCGAGATCACCATCGGCGACGGCGCATACGTCACCCTCGGCTCGGTGGTGACGCGCGATGTGGCGGCCGGCCAACGCGTCACGGGCAACTTCGCGATAGATCACGACAAATTCATCGCCTTCCTCAGGACGATCCGGTGACATGCGCGTCTTGCACCTGCCTCTGAACATCGCCTCGCAGGCCAGCGTGACCGTCCGGGCGCTGCGCAGCCTGGGCGTCGAAGCGCGCGGGATCGTGGTCAGCCCGGCGATCGTTCAATCGGCCGATGAGCTGGAGGTCGTGACGATCGCCTCCCGGCCGCGCGGCCGACGCCTGGCCGATGCGCTGCGTCACTTCCCGCGCATCCTGGCGGCGATCCGCCGGGCTGATGTGTTGCACTGGCATTACGGAACGACCGCATTGCCCTTTCGCCTGGATCTGCACTGGGCCAGGTTGTTGCGCAAGCCGGGGGTGGTCGAATTCTGGGGATCCGATATCCGGATCCCGGAGATCGAGGCGGCCGACAATCCGTATTACGCCCGGCTGGGTGCGGATTACGAATACGCCGGCGCCGAGAGCGCCGCGCGTTCCCGGCAGACGCAGGAGCTGTTTGCGCGGGCCGGCATGGCGTGCGTGATCTCCTGCCACAGCTTGCGGCCGCATCTGCAAGCCGACCTGTTCCCGCGGCCGTACTTCGTGCGCCAGCGGATCTGGTTGCCCGACTTCACGCCGGCGCCGCCCGATCCGCAGAACCGGCGCCCCGTCCTCGTGCATAGCCCCAGCGCGCCGGTCGCCAAGGGCACGGCGGCCGTGTTGGCAGCGGTGGAAAAGCTCAGGTCGCGCTACGATTTCGACTTTCGGCTAATCCAAAACATGCCGCGGCGGCAGGCTTTGCAGGTTGTCAGAGAGGCGGACATCTTCCTGGATCAGTTCGTGTTGGGCGGCTATGGGCTGGCGGCCCTGGAGGCGATGGCGTTCGCCAAGCCGGCGGTCCTGTACGTCAAGCCATCCCTGTTGGCGCAATACCCGGCCGATCTGCCCGTGATCAACGCCACCCAGGACAACCTGGCCGAGGCGCTGGAGCCGCTGTTGGCCGATCCCGCGCTGCGCCGCGAGGTGGGCTTGCGCAGCCGGGCGTATGTCGAGCGCTATCACGATGCGATTGTCGCCGCGCGACAGTTGATCGGCATCTATCAGGAGCTGCTGGCGAGAAGCAGACGATGAACGGCCGCGTGTGCATGCTCGTGCGCAACGATTGCCGCACCGACTATCGGGTCCTCAAGGAAGCGGCCTCGCTGGCGCGCGCCGGCTACGATGTGACGGTTGTCGCGCTCAACATTTACGGCCCGGCCGAGGAGGAAGTGGCCGCGGGGTTCCGCATCCTGCGCGTGCCGGTGGAACGGGCGCGGACGCGCGTGGGCCGCGGCGTCAATCTGTTGCCGAAGGCGATCTGGCGCATGGCGCGGGCCGCGGCCGATCTACAAGCCGATGTGTACCACGCGCACGACTCGGATGCCGTGTTGCCGGCGTGGCTGGCGTCTCGTCACGTGCCGGGTGCCCGGCTGCTCTACGATGCCCACGAGGTGGGCTTCACCACGCTGCGGGAGAGCATCTCCTGCTGGGGGCCGCTGGTCGGCTCCCTCAACTGGCTGTGGAGCCTGCTCACCGACTGGATCGTGCGCCATCGGGTGGATGCGGTCATCACCGTCAACGATGTCCTGGCCGACCTCCAGGCCGCTCACTACGGCATCCCCCGGCCGGCCGTGGTGATGAATTGCCCACCTCGCGCAGAGGCCCCGGCGGCGCGCAGCACGCGCCTGGCCGAGCGGATCGGCGTGGCCCCGGAGACGCCGATCGTGATCTGCAGCGGCATGTTCGCTCTCGACCGCGGGGACGGGCCGGGGCTTGAGAATCTGCTGCGCGCGGCGACGCTGCTCCATCGGGGAGTGGTCGTCCTGATGGGCAATGTGGGCACACATCCGCAATTCGAGCCGTTGCGCGCGCTGGCGACATCGGCCGGGCTTGCGGGCCGCGCCTTCGTGTTGCCCCCCGTGCCGCCGGCCGAGGTGGCTTCCTATCTGGCGGGGGCCAGCATCGGCGTCATCCCGCTGCAACTGCGGGGGCTTGCCCGCTACGCGTCGCCGAACAAGCTTTTCGAGTACCTGGCGGTCGGCCTGCCGGTGGTCTACGGCGACATGCCGCCGGTGCACGCCATCTGCGAGCAGTACGGCTGTGGCTTGCCGTGCGATCCGACTTCGCCGGCCTCCCTCGCAGCCGCGATCAACCGCCTGCTGGACGACGCCGACCTGTACGGCCGGATGCGTGCCGGCGCGCTGGCCGCCGCACGGGTCTATAACTGGGAGGCGCAAGAGC
>DAOTZV010000156.1:0-9528 GCA_034434235.1 Anaerolineae bacterium | reverse complement strand
CGCTGGCGCTCGTGGCCGGCCGCCAGGCCGCGGGGCCGCTCTACGATGCCACCCTACACACCCTCTTCCTGGGCTTCGTCTTCGGCATGATCTTCGGCCACGCGCCGGTGATCTTCCCCGCCGTCCTGGGGCGGGAGATGGGCTACGCCGCGCACTTCTACGGCCACGTGATCCTGCTGCATGCATCGCTCGTCCTGCGCGTGATCGGCGACCTGGCCGGTTGGGCCGATCTGCGCCGCTGGGGCGGCATGCTCAACGGGGTCGCGCTGCTGCTCTTTCTGGCGGTGACGGCGCTGGCGCTGCTCAGTCGGCGGGGAGAAATTGAATAAACTTAGCGATGAATTTTGCCCTGCGCTTGCGATCCCCCCGTGTGACATTTGTCCTATCCTCCCGATGCCGGCGCAGATATAATTTTCCCAGAGATGCGTGGCGGCGTTCCGACTGTTAGCCGCCGTCCGACGCCCAAGTCCGTCCCTGGAGGTCATCATGCCCCTGCACGGTTCATCCCGCGCCATATCGTCGGCGCTCCGCCGCGGCGCGCGCGCGGCCCTCGTGATCGTGGCGTGCCTGGTTGCTTCCCTGGCCCGCGTCGAGGCCGCGCCGGCCGGCCAGGATCCGGTCGCCGGCGCGCAGACGTTCAAGACCAAATGCGTCGCGTGTCACACGGTCGGCGGCGGCAAGCTCGTCGGCCCCGACCTCAAGGGGGTCACGACGCAACGCGATCCGGCCTGGCTCAAGGCTTTCATCGCGACGCCGGACAAGGTGCTGGCGTCCGGCGACCCGATCGCGGGGCAATTGCTGAAGGAGTCCAACAACGTGCCGATGCCGAATCTGGGCCTGTCGCCGCGGGAGGTGGACGACCTGATCGCGTATCTGGCCGGTCAAAGCGCCGCGGCCGCGCCGACATCAGCCACGGCACCGGCTCAGCCGGCCGCGCCGGCGGTCGCGGCCAACGGGAGCGCGGAACAGGGGCGCCTGCTCTTCACGGGCCGGGCGCGTCTCGCCGGGGGCGCGACGGCCTGCATCGCCTGCCACTCGGTGGAGGGAGCCGCGGCGCTGGGCGGCGGCGCGCTCGGCCCCGATCTGACGCACGTCTATGCGCGGTACGGCGGCTCCGCGGGACTGGCCGCCGCGCTGAACGGCCTCCCCTTTCCCACCATGCAGGGCATCTATGCCGGCCGGCCGCTCACGCCGGACGAACAGGCCGACCTGCTGGCCTTCTTCGCCGCGACCGATCAGCAGCAAGCCGCGCCGCAGCCAGCGCAGCATCTGTTGGCGATCCTGGGCGGCGGCGCCGGCCTGGCGGGGGCACTATTCGTGGGCATGGCCTTTTTCTGGCCGCGGCAGCGCATGAGCGTCGCGCAACGGTTGCGCAAGAACAGGAATGCCCTGTAGGGGCGGACGGCGTCTGCCCTCAGCGGTGAAAGAACGGAGGATTTCATGGCCGATTGGGTACAAGAGAAGGTTGCGCCGGAGGAGCGCAAGTGGGAGGAGTTCTATCGCAACCGCTTCGCCCACGACAAGCGCGTGCGCACCACGCACGGGGTCAATTGCACCGGCTCCTGCTCCTGGGAGGTGTTCGTCAAGGACGGCATCGTCACCTGGGAGATGCAGGCCACCGATTACCCGCTGCTGGAGGAGGGCCTGCCGCCGTATGAGCCGCGCGGCTGCCAGCGCGGCATCTCGTTCTCGTGGTATCTCTACAGTCCGCTGCGCGTCAAATACCCCTACGCCCGCGGCGCGCTGCTCGACCTGTGGCGGGCCGCGCGGCGCGAGCATGCGGATCCCGTCGAGGCATGGGCGGCCATCGTCGGCGACCCCGAAAAGCGTCGGCGCTATCAGCAGGCGCGCGGCAAGGGCGGCTTCCGCCGCATCCGCTGGGACGAGGCGCTGGAGATGATCGCCGCGTCCGTCATCCACACGGTCAAGGCTCACGGCCCGGATCGCGTCATCGGCTTCTCGCCCATCCCGGCCATGTCGCAGATCTCCTACGCGGCCGGCTCCCGCTTTTTGACCCTGCTGGGCGGCGTGGCGATGTCGTTCTACGACTGGTACTGCGACCTGCCGCCCGCCAGCCCGGAGATCTGGGGCGAACAAACTGACGTCCACGAGTCGGCCGACTGGTACAACAGCCGCTTCATCGCGGTGATGGGCGCCAACCTCAACATGACGCGCACCCCCGACACCCACTTCGTGGCCGAGGTGCGCCACGCCGGCGCCAGGCTGACCGTCTTCTCCCCCGATTTCTCCCAGGTCGCCAAGTACGCCGACTACTGGATCCCGCTCCACCCCGGCCAGGACACGGCCTTCTGGATGGCGGTCAACCACGTCATCCTCAAGGAAGCCTACGTGGACCGGCAGGTTCCGTACTTTTTGGATTATGTCAAACGATACACCGACCTGCCCTTTCTGGTCCAACTCTCCCCTCTCCTGCGAGGAGAGGGGTTGGGGGTGAGGTCCGGCCCATACCTCCGCGCCAACCGCCTCGCGGCCTATGCCGACCAGGAGCACGGCGACTGGAAGCTGCTGGTGTGGGACAAGACCTCGGGCCGGCCGCGGATGCCGCAGGGAGCGATCGGCTTTCGCTGGCAGCGCGACAAGGGCAAATGGAACCTCGAAATGAAGGACGGCGCGACGGGCGAGGAGATTGACCCTGAGCTGTCTTTCCTGGCGCAGCACGACGCGGTCGTCGAGGTCGCGCTCGACGACTTCGCCGGCGGCCGAACGCTCCGCCGCGGGGTGCCGGTGCGCATGGTCGAGACCGATGCCGGCCCTGTGGCCGTCGCGACCGTCTTCGACCTGCTGCTGGCGCAGTTCGGCGTGGACCGCGGGCTTCCGGGCGACTACCCGGCCTCCTACGACGACGAGGCGCCCTACACCCCCGCGTGGCAGGAGAAATTCACCGGCATCCACCGCGACACCTGCCTGCGCTACGCGCGCGAATGGATCCTCAACGCCGAGCAGACGCGCGGCAAGAACATGGTCATCATCGGCGCGGGGGCCAACCACTGGTATCACAACAACCTGCTCTACCGCTCCGCGATCGTCGCGCTGATGCTGACCGGCTCGGTCGGTGTCAACGGCGGCGGGCTGGCGCACTACGTGGGCCAGGAGAAGGTCGCCAATCAGGCCTCGTGGGGCGCGGTCGCGTTCGCCGCGGACTGGAAGCTGCCGCCCCGCCAGCAGAACACCCCGTCCTTCCACTACGTGCACACCGACCAGTGGCGCTACGAGCGCGGCTTCACCGCCTACGACACGCTCCCCGGCGAGCAGCAGCGCGAGCACACCATTGACTACCAGGTGCGCGCGGTGCGCAAAGGGTGGCTGCCCTTCTTCCCGCAGTTCAACCGCAGCTCGCTGGAAGTGGTCCGGGAAGCCGAGGCCGCGGGCGCCAGGTCCGAGGCCGAGATCATCCGCTACGCGGTCGAGCAGTTGCAGAGCGGCAAGCTGCGCTTCGCGGTGGAAGACCCCGACGCGGCCGAAAACTGGCCGCGCGTCTGGTTCATCTGGCGCGGCAACGCCATCGGCACCAGCATGAAGGGCCACGAGTACATGATGAAGCACTACCTGGGCACGCACAGCAACATGGTCGCCGGCGAGATGGCCCAGGGCTACACCAACGAAGTGACGTATCGCGGCGAGGCGCCGGTCGGCAAGCTGGACCTGGTGGTAGATCTGAACTTCCGCATGGACACCTCGGCGCTCTATTCGGACCTCGTCCTGCCGGCGGCCACCTGGTACGAGAAGACCGACCTCAACTCCACCGACCTGCACACCTTCGTCAACCCGATGCAGGCGGCCGTGCCCCCGGCCTGGGAGTCGCGCAGCGACTGGGATATCTACAAGGCGGTGGCGCAGAAGGTGAGCGAGCTGGCGAAGACGCACCTGCCGCAGCCCGTGCGCGACCTGGTGATGATCCCGCTGCAGCACGACACGGCCGACGAGCTGGCCCAGCCCGACGATCGAGACTGGAAGCGGGGCGAGTGCGATCCCATCCCCGGCAGGACCATGCCCAAGTTCCGCGTGGTCGAGCGGGATTACACGCAGCTCTACGAGCGCATGATCACGCTGGGGCCCGGCGTCGAGGAGAACGGCGTGGGCATGCACGGCCTGCTGATCCCCGTGGCCGACGAGTATCGAGCCCTGGCCGCCGCGCAGGGCCGGCCGTTCCACGGCGCGCTCCGCCCCAGCCTGGAGGACGCGCGCCAGGTGGCCGACGCGATCTTGCGCCTGGATCCGGTGACCAACGGCGAGCTGGCCTTCCGCGCCTTCGAACAGGAAGAGCACAAGACCGGCCGCAAGCTGACGCACCTGGCCGCGGGGACGCGCGCGGTGCGCTACTCCTTCGCCGACCTGGTGGCCCAGCCGCGCCGGGTGCTCACCAGCCCCACCTGGTCGGCCAACATCAACAACGGCCGCGCGTACGCGCCCTTCACGTTGAACGTGGAAGAGCTGATCCCCTGGCGCACGTTGACCGGCCGCCAGCACTTCTACCTGGACCACCCCAACTACCTGCAATGGGGCGAGCATCTGCCCACCTACAAGCCGCGGCCCGATCACACCATGCTGGACGAGCTCCAGCATAGCCAGGCCGAGGCGCAGGGCCGGCTGATGAACTACCTGACCCCGCACGGCAAGTGGAGCATCCACTCGACCTATTCCGACAACCACCGCATGATGACCCTCTCGCGCGGGGATTATCCGATCTGGCTGAACGACAAGGATGCCGCCGAGCTGGGCATCGAGGACAACGACTGGGTGGAGCTGTTCAACGACAACGGCGTGTTCGTCCAGCGCTGCGCGGTCTCCGCGCGCATCCCGCGGGGCACGGTCTTCGTTTATCACGCCACCGAGCGCACCATCAGCGTGCCCAAATCGCCGCTGCGCGGCAGGCGGGCCGGCATGAACAACTCGCTGACCCGCGTCCGCCTCAAGCCGGTGCTGATGGCCGGCGGCTACGCCCAGTTCACCTATGCCTTCAACTACTGGGGGCCGACGGGCGTGAATCGGGATACGAACGTGTTCGTGAGGAAAGTGGAGAAGGTGGAGTTTTGACCATGAAAGTACGCGCGCATATGAGCATGCTCTTCCACCTCGACAAGTGCATCGGCTGCCACACCTGCTCGGTCGCGTGCAAAAACCTGTGGACCGATCGCAAGGGCGCCGAGTACATGTGGTGGAACAACGTCGAGACCCGGCCCGGCAGCGGCTATCCCACCCGGTGGGAGGATCAGGAACACTACCGCGGCGGCTGGGAGTTTCAACAGGGGTACGGTGAGGCTCACAAGCTGAAGCTGCGCCTGCACGGCAGGCTCGGCGGGCTGGCGAAGCTCTATTTCAACACCGACCTGCCCAGCCTGGAGGATTACTACGAGCCGTTCACCTTCCGCTACGGCGACCTCTTCAGCGCGGCCGAAGGGGACGACCAGCCGACCGCCATTCCGATCTCGGAGATCACGGGCAAGCCGATGGCGATCGAGTCGGGCCCCAACTGGGACGACGACCTGGGCGGCTCGCCCATCTACGCCCGCAACGACCCCAACCGACAGAGCCTGCCGGCCGGCGTGAACGCGTCGCTGGACGAGATCGAGCGGGTGGTCTACAACTATCTGCCGCGCATCTGCAACCACTGCCTGAACCCGGCGTGCGTGGCCGCGTGTCCTTCGGGCGCCATCTACAAGCGCGCCGAGGACGGCATCGTGTTGGTCAACGAGAACAAGTGTCGCGCCTGGCGCATGTGCGTGGCCGCGTGTCCCTACAAGAAGGTCTATTACAACTGGAACACGGGCAAATCCGAGAAGTGCATCCTCTGCTTCCCGCGGCTGGAGACGGGCCAGGCGCCGGCGTGCGCGCACTCCTGCGTGGGCCGCATCCGCTACATGGGCGTGCTGCTCTACGACGCCGACCGCATCCCCCACGCGGCCAACGTCCCCGACCGCGAGCTGCTGGGGGAGTTCCTGGACACCATCCTGGATCCGTTCGATCCGGGCGTGATCGCCGCGGCGCGGGCCAACGGCGTGGACGACGACTGGATCGAGTCGGCGCAGAGGTCGCCGGTCTACCGGTTCGTCAAGGTCTGGCAGATCGCGCTGCCGCTGCACCTGGAATACCGCACCATGGCGATGATGTTCTACATCCCGCCCCTCTCGCCCGTGATGAGCACGGTGGAGGGCGGGTTCAACCGCCTGGCTCTCGCAGATCAGGTGCAGGACTTCGACCTGCTCGATGACCTGGACGCCGCGCGGCTGCCGATCCAGTACCTCGCCAGCCTGTTCAGCGTGGGCGACGAGGCGGTCATCCGGCGCATCCTGGCCAAGATGTACGCGGTGCGGCTCTACATGCGCCGCAAGACGGGGGATGCGACCGATCCGGCCACTTTGCAGGCGTTGGCGAAGGCCGGGACCACGCCGGAGGAGGCCGAGGCCATTTACAAGCTGACCACCCTGCCGCACCTCCACGAGCGCTTCGTGCTGCCGCCCTATCATCGGGAGATGGCGGTGGAGACGTGGAAGGACCCGCTGGCGCACAAGGGCGAGGCCGGCTTCGGCGCCATCCAGCCGCCGGCGCGAGGCGACTGATGAGCATCTATGCATTATTGGCGCAAGCGCTGGTCTACCCCTATCCGGGGCTGCTGGAAGAGCTGAAAGCGGGCCTCGCGCAGGCCGAGAAGGGACCGGCGCGGGACAGGTTCGCGGCCTTCCTCAAGCAGGTCGGCCGGCTGTCCCTGGAAGAGTGGGAGGAGCTCGCCACCCGCACCCTCGACCTCAGCCCCGCGGCCGCGCCCTACGTGGGCTTCCAGATCTGGGGCGAGAGCTATCAACGCGGCGCGTTCATGGCGAAGCTGAGCCGCGCCATGGCCGGGCTCGGCATTGACCCGGCCGGCGAGCTGCCCGATCACCTGGTGCCGGTGTTACGCTATCTTGCGGTCGCCGATCCGCCGCTGCCGGAGTTGGCCGAGCGCCTGAAGCCCGCGCTGGAGCGCATGATCGCGATCTTGCGGGAGAAGGAGCGGGGCAACCCGTACATCCACGTGTATGAGGCGGCGCTGGCGGCGGGGAGAGATTAGGGATTGGAGGGATCATGGACTGGAATACTCTGTTGTTCGTCATCCTGCCTTACGTCGCGCTGGCGATCGCCGTCGTGGTGACGATCTACCGGTCGCTCTACCGGCCGTTCAGCATCTCGGCGCTGTCGTCGCAACTGCTGGAGCGCCGGCAGCTCTTCTGGGGTTCGATCTCGTTTCACTGGGGCATCACCATCATCCTGGTCGGCCACCTGCTCGCCATCCTGATCCCGCAGAGCATCTTGCTGTGGAACGCGCACCCGCTGCGCCTCTACCTGTTGGAGATCAGCGGGATCGCGCTGGGCGTGTGGGCCACGGCCGGCCTGCTGATCCTCATCTGGCGCCGCGTCACTGTGGGTCGCGTCCGCGCCATCAGCACGCCGATGGACTACGTGGTGCTGGCGCTGCTGCTGGTCTCGCTGGTCACGGGGCTGATCACCGCCACGGCCTACCGCTGGGGGTCGTATTGGTTCACCGCCATCTTCACGCCCTACATCTGGAGCGTTCTGACCTTCCGGCCGGACGCCTCGGCCATCGCGCCCCTGCCGCTCGTCATCAAGCTGCACGTCTTCAACTTCTACCTGCTGGCGGTGGCGTTCGCGTTCTCGCGGCTGGTGCACATCATCACGTGGCCGGTGGGCTATCTGCTGCGGCCGTGGCAGATCGTGATCGCCCTGCGCCGGCCGGCCGCGGCCAAGCCAAGTTGACAGGATTGATGGGCGATTGAAATCGCAGCTAACGGGCCGCGGGCCGGGCGTCCCTCTCCAGGGACGCCGCGGTCGGCGCAGGCCGACCTTGCGGCAGAACGCCCCTTCGCCCCGAATTCATTCGGCGGTCAACAGGGACGCCCCTTCGCCCCGCATTCATTCTGATTCATCAGGAGTAAACCCATGCACTTCAAAGGCTCGCCTCAACAGGGCTTGATCGGCGCGACGATCGCGTTCTTCATCGGCTTCGCGGCCGTGTCGCTCTTCGGCCCGACCGCCAAAAAACTGCAAGACATCATGGGCCTGACCCCCACGATGGTCGGCTTCCTGGTGGCCGTGCCGTCGCTGTCGGGCTCGCTGCTGCGCATCCCCTTCGCGGCGTGGGTGGACACCACCGGCGGCCGCAAGCCGATCCTGATCCTCCTGGCCGCTTCCATCGTCGGCATGGTCGGCCTCACCGCGCTGATGTTCCTGCTCTATCCGGCCGGGATGACCGCCGGCCTCTATCCGCTGCTGCTCGTCCTGGGCATGTTGAGCGGCTGCGGGATCGCCGTCTTCTCGCCGGGGATCGGCCAGGTCTCCTATTGGTTTCCGCAGAAGCGACAGGGCTTTGCATTGGGCGTCTATGCCGGGGTGGGCAACCTGGCGCCCGGCATCTTCTCGCTGCTTCTGCCCGTCGCGCTCACGGCGCTGGGCCTCCCCGGATCGTATCTGGTCTGGCTGCTCCTGCTGGTCGCCGGCGCAGTGGTCTATTTCTTCATCGGCCGCAACGCCTGGTACTTTCAGGCGCGCGACCAGGGCGCCGATCCGCAACGGGCGCGCACACTGGCCCAAGCGCAGGGCCAGGAGCTCTTCCCCGCCCGCTCGACGCGCGAGAGCCTGATCATCTCCGCGCGCATGGGGAAGACCTGGCTCCTGGTGGCGATCTACTTCACCACCTTCGGCGGCTTCATCGCCATGACCTCGTGGCTGCCGACCTATTGGACCGCCTTCTTCGGCGTCAGCGCGGTCGCGGCCGGCGTGTATACGGCCCTCTATTCCATCTCGACGTCCGTCTTCCGCGTGCTGAGCGGCGGCATGGCCGACCGGCTGGGCGGCGAGAAGACCGTCCGGCTCGCGCTGATCGTCATGCTGGCCGGCGCGGGACTGCTGAGCGTCTCGCACGCGCTGGCGCTCTCCATTGCCGCCACGCTGATCATGGCCCTGGGCATGGGCGCGGCGAACGCGGCCGTCTTCAAGCTGGTGGCCAAAGAAGTGCCGCAGGCGGTGGGCGGCGCCTCGGGCTGGGTGGGCGGCCTGGGCGCGTTCGGCGGCTTCGCGCTGCCGCCCATCCTGAGCGTCTTCGTGCGCCTGTTGGGCCCCGACGGCTACGCGACCGGTTTCCTGACCTACGTGGTCATCGCCCTGATCGCGCTGGCCCTGGCGCTGGCGCTCGGCCGATCGCATACCAGGGCAGCTTTGCCGCAGGCGATGTAGGGCATGGCTATGAAGACAGATCTCGCGCAACTCCTTGCCGCCACTGCCGCTCGCCACAGCCACCTCTGCCCGCGGCAGGCGCTCGGCGTGCGCATCGGCCTGGCGGGCGCGGCCGCGCTGGGGCTCGACCTCCCGCGCCGCAACAAGCGCCTGCTCGCCATCCTGGAGACCGACGGCTGCTTCGCCGACGGCATCGAGGTCGCCACGGGATGCACGGTCGGCCATCGCACCCTGCGCATCGAGGAGATCATCAACGAGCGGGAAGTCCTCCTCGACGGCCTG
>DAOTZV010000155.1:0-22321 GCA_034434235.1 Anaerolineae bacterium | reverse complement strand
CCCCCTGCGGAGGGAAGGGCAGAGGGCCGAGAAAGGCTACCTTATTAAACTACTTCTTGAAGAAGAAGTGGCTCGGATCCAGCGTGCCGGGGGACATGATGATCCAGTCCTGCGTATGTTTCTCCGGCACGTTGCGGAAGTTGTTCTTCACCACCACCGGCGCCGGCGACATGCCGACCGTGGCGATCGTCCACGCCTCCTCTGCGCCCATCCGGATCAGTTGCTTGCCGATTTCGATCTGCTTGGCAGGATCAATCGTCACTTTGAACTGATCGAAGAGCTTCATGGCCTCCAGCATCTTGTCCGTCGGCTTCTCGCCCTTCGCGCCGCCGGTCTTGTACCACATGCCGAAGGCCGGTGCCATCCACGAGCGCTCGTCGAACGGGAAGACGTAGATCGGATCCACGAACGGCTCCAGGCCGCGGTCGGTGCCCCAGGTGGCGATCTGCACCTCGTTGCCCGTAGCGCGCGGCCAATAGACATCGCGGGTCATGGACTTGACCGCCGTCTTCACGCCCACCGCGTTCCAGTTCTCGGCCACGAGCTGGACCGCGTCCAGGTCGGTGCCGGTGCTCTGCGTCTCGATGGTGACCTCCAGCGGCTTGCCATCGGGCCGCAGGCGGGTCTTGCCGTCCGGCCCCATCTTCAGCCCGGCCTTGTCCAGGTATTCCGCGGCCTTCTTGGGATCGTACTCGCCGTACAGGTTCTCGACTTCGGGCACGTAGAAGGCCGAATCGGGCACCAGGATCTCGGTGCGAGGCACGCCCTGATCCAGGAACGCGATCTTGTTGATCTTGGCCCGGTCAATGGCGTAGGAGAGGCCGATGCGGAAGTCCTTGTTCTGGAAGATCTCGCGCAACACGGGATCGCCCGCGTAGCTCTGGTTGGGCCACAGGGCCAGGTGCGTGCCCGAGGCCGAGGCCCAACGGAAGACGCGGTAGTCGCACTGCTTCTCCTTCTCCTTGAGGAGCGGGAACTGCTTCAGCGCGATGTTGCGGAACTGCATGTCAATTTCGCAAGCCAGCGCCTTGGCCGCGATGGCGTCGTTGCTCTCGACCAGCGTGAACTCGAGCCGGTCAATGTAGGGCAACTGCTGGCCCTTCTCGTCCACCTTCCAGTAGAACGGGTTGCGCTCCGCGATCAGCTTGGCGTCGCCGGGCTTGTAGCTCTTGACCGTCCACGGCGTCATGGCCGGCCGCTCCGGGTTCAGGTCGTCGGCCTTTTCGTTGAACAGCTTGTAGTCCTTGACGTCCTTGTTGTACTTCGGATGGAACTGCTTCAGGTAATGGGCGGGCGCGAAGGCGCCGAAGCGCTCGAAGTTGAGCGGCCACTGGTTGCCGTGGAAGGCCAACATGCGCACAACCAGGCCGTTCGGGCCGTCGAACTTCATCTTGATGGTGTAATCGTCTATCTTCTGCAGGGTCATCGGCTTGCCGTTGACCACCCACTCGGCGTGCGGCGCGGAGGTCAGCTCCTTGTTCAGCTCGATGTCTTCCCACCAGAAGATGATGTCGTCCACGGTCCACGGCTGGCCGTCCGACCACTTCAGGCCCTTGCGGAAGTAGAGGGTCAGCTCCTTGCCGTCGGAGCTGAACTCCCACTTGTAGGCCAGGCCGGGCTGGATCGGATCCTTCGGGTCGCGCGGCCAGCGGAGGATCGGCTCATAGTTCAGGCGGCCGTAGGCATGGAAGTCGGCGGGGCCTTTCCAGGCGCGGCGCCAGGTGCCGCCGTACTGGCCGATCTCCTCGATGGCCTTGACCACCAGCGGCTGCTCCGACACGCGCTGCTCCACCGGCGGCAACTTGCCGGCCTTGACCAGCTCGGCCAACATGGGCGCCTCGGCATACTTGGCGGCCGGCGCGGCCGGGGCCTTGGTCGGCTCCGGAGCCTTGGTGGGTTCGGGGGCCTTGGTCGCGGCAGGAGCTGCGGCCTTGGTCGGCTCGGGCGCTTTGGTCGGTTCCGGGGCCTTGGTCGGCTCAGCCTTGGCCGGCGGTTGCGGCGCCGGCGTGGCCGCGCCGCCGCAGGCCGTCAGCACGAACGACAGGATCACCAGGACGCTCAGGAGCGTCATCCACTTTCGCCGATTCATGCTTTTCCTCCTTATAAGTGTAAGGGAAGTGGGACCGGATGGGAATCGTTCGCGAATCGTCTAGATCTGGATCTTTGCGCCCAGCACCTCCAGGAACTTCGCCAGCCATTCGGGATGGGCCGGCCAGGCGGGCGCGGTGACCAGCTTGCCGTCCACATGCGCCTTGTCCACCGGCACGGCCACGTATTGGCCGCCGGCGCTGGTCACATCGGGCCCGACGGCCGGATACGCGGTGCACTGTCGGCCTTTCACCACGCCGGCCGCGGCCAACACCTGCGCGCCGTGGCAGATGGCCGCGATCGGCTTGTCGGCGGCCGCGAAGTGCCGCACGATCTCCAACACGCGCGGGTTCAGCCGGATGTACTCGGGCGCGCGGCCGCCGGGGATCACCAGCGCGTCGTACTCTTCCGGCTTGATCTCGGCAAAGGTCGCGTTCAACTGGAAGTTGTGACCGGGCTTCTCGCTGTAGGTCTGATCGCCCTCAAAGTCATGGACGGCCGTCCGCACCTTGTCCCCGGCCTTCTTGTCCGGGCAGACGGCGTGGACCTGATAGCCCACCATCAACAATGCCTGGAAGGGCACCATGACTTCGTAGTCCTCCACGAAGTCGCCGACGAGCATGAGGATCTTCTTGGCCATTTTCGCACTCCTTTGTTCACTAAATGGCTTTTAGACAACGCTCCGACCGTTGCTGGCAGGTGCAGGGCCGGTAGACTCGCGCACGATCAACGGGCATTCGACCAGGGTGTAGCCCGATTCGGGGGGCAGCTCGCCACCCATCATCCGCCGCAGGAGCTGCATGGCCATGCGTCCCATGCGATGCTTGGGCGGCGCAAGGGTCGTCAGGGGCGGATTGGCATGGGCGGCCATGTGGATGTTGTCTATGCCGATCACCGAGATGTCTTCGGGCACGCGCAGGTGTTGCGAGCGGATCGCGTGCAGCGCGCCCAGGGCCATCAGGTCGTTGTAGGTGATGATGGCCGTCGGCCGCTGATCGGCCGGCAACGAGAGCAGCGCGCTCATCACCTGAAAGCCGCCGTTCACGTCCGGATAGCTGGCCAGAGTCCATTCGGGCCGCAGTTCCAGTCCGGCCTCGGCCAGCGCCGTTTCGACCCCGCGGCGGCGCACCTGCGAGGTCTCCGAAGTGGCCGGACCGGGCAGAAAGGCAATGTGCGTATGGCCCAGGTCCAACAGGTGGCGCGCCGCGCGATGGGTGCCGCTCTCCAGGTCCACCACGATGCACGCCACGTTCGGCATCTGGTAGCAGCGATTCAGGACCACCATCGGCACGCTGATCTGTGCGCGCAGCTCGGCCAGGTCTTGCGTCTGGATGCGCGTGCCCAGGACGATGATGCCACAGATCGGCTGGCCGGCCAACATCTGGAGCATCTCCCTTTCCCGCTGTGGATCCTCGCTGGTATCCAGGATGAGCGGCAACAGATGGTGCTGGCCGGCTTCTTCCTGCACCCCGCGCACGATCTCAGTGAAGTACGGGTTGAGGATGTCGGGGATGAGAAGAGCAATCATCCCGCGCTGGCGACGCGCGGACGTCGCGGGACGGGGAGGCTGGTAGCCGAGGGATTGGGCGGCCGCCAACACGCGCTCTCTCACGTCCCGGCGCACCGCGGCCGTCTGATTGAGCACCCGCGAGACGGTCGCCGGCGATACGCCAGCCTGCCGCGCTACATCGCTGAGGTTCGGTCGAGGCTTCTCCGCGGCCATCGTCGCGACCTTTCAGAATGGGGAGGGAAACTTTCGCAAATTTCAGATAGATGATAGCACGGCGCGGCCGAGTTGTCAAATGGGGCTTTGGGGGTTTGGAGCGTTAGGGCGATTGAAATCGCGGCTAACGGGCGCCGCAGCGCCGCGACACCCACCTCCGTGGGTGCCGCGGCGGCACAGAGGCTATTGCGGTTTTGATTTCGGTTTGTACAGCCCGGCCGGGTTGGCCACCAACAGCCCGGCCCGATACGACAGTTCGTCCACGCGGCTGAGCCCGGCGATGGCCTGCGGATCGGCGACCGGGTAGCGCGGCAACGTCGCGAGCCGGGCCACGATCGGCGCCACCCCCGCATCGTCCCACATCCAGCCATAGCGGTCGAAGCGAGACAGATCGAGCGGCCGCGTGTAGCTCCGCAACGTCTTCACGCCGTCCACGTTGTAGAACAGCTCGAAATAGGACATCACCAGCTCGCGCAGCGTCCGATAGACCGGCTCTCGATAGCGCAGACCGACGAAGTTCGACTTGGCCACCGCGCCATAGCAGCCGTTCTGCTTGAAGACCGCCAGCACGTGGTCGTCGTCCAGGCCCGGTTCGGGCCACAGGTCCACGATGAGCGGCGGATGGCCCAGGCGCCGGAGCGCCATGGCCGCGAACAGGCCGCCGTCCAGGCAATGCGCCACGCGATCGCGCATCACGTTGAGCGGACAGCGATCGCGCTCCTCCGGGCTATAGGGGGTGGCGTCGAGATAGGCCTGGATGGCGGCCGGGCTGTTCAGGGCCGCCAGCGTCGCCCGTTCTTCGGCGGTCAAATAGTCCGTAATGTCGGGCTTCCCGGCGTGTCTCATGGCCATCTACGCCTGCTCGATCAGCTTGAGATCGCGCAGCGCGGCCCGCAGTCCCTGGGGCGTGTCCGCGCCGGTGAGGCCGGTGTGCACCTCCCACGTCTCGATGTGGAACGCCGAATCGCCGGGCCGCAGCGTGCTCAGCGCGCCGATGCTTTCGACCTCGATGAAGCGATCGCACACATAGATCTCGGCGTTGCAGCCGAAGTCGGGATGCGGCAGATCGAGGGCCGGCGTGAAGCGCTTGACGAAGAGGGTGGCGCCGTTGAGATAAGCCAGCCAGCCGTAGCGGTTGAGGTAGCCGACCTTGCACGGCGGCAACAGCGCCTGTCCCTGCACCAGGATCAGGTCGTCGCCGAGCTGAAGCCGCGGATCGCTCCAGTGCGTGTAGGGCCACAACACCAGATGGCGATTCGGCAAGAGGCCGGCCGCGTCGAGCGCGCCGACCTGTTGCGGCAAGATCGCGGTGCCGCCCAGCCGCATCTGCGTGATGGCCCACGGCGCCAGCTCCACCGGCCAGATGCCCTCATTCTTCAGCTCGTGCGTCAGGGTGACGATCGGCTGATCGGCCGCCAGGCGGATCTCGATGGACTTGCGGATGCCGGTAGCCTGTTCCACCGGCTGGGTCAGCCGCACGCCGTCGGCCAGCTCTGTCACCGTCACGCCTTCATTGTCGGGCAGATAGGAGCGCGGGAACGCCTCGGGCGAATGCCACAGGCGATGGCCGCCCCGGATGAAGTAGGGACCGACGGGCGTCTCGATCTTCAGATCGGGCAGCTCCGCCAGCAAGTTTTCCTGAACACCGGCCGCGAACAACCGCACGATGCGCGGCCCCGCCTCGGCCAGATACTCCACCCGCAGCAACCCATTATCGAGCACGCGGATCGGCAAGCCGTAAAAATCATCGGCCATAGAAATCCTCCCTTTCCATGTAGAAAAATCAGCAATGACGTTTCACGTTTTACGCTTCACGTTTCTCACGTTTCACGCTTCACCCCATCATCAGCGCCAGCACGATCCCCCCCGCCACCACCGACGCGACCTGGCCGGCGGCGTTGGCGCCCATGGCGTGCATCAGGAGGAAGTTGTCGAAATCCTCCTCCAGGCCGATCTTGTTGACCACGCGGGCCGCCATCGGAAACGCGCTGATGCCGGCCGCGCCGATCAGCGGGTTGAAGCGGCCGCGCGTGAGCAGATAGAGCAGCTTGCCGAAGAGCACGCCGGCCGCGGTGTCGAGCGCGAACGCCAGAATCCCCAGGACCAGGATGATGAGGGTTTGCACGTTGGCGAACGATTCGCCCACCATCGTCGCGCCGATGGTGATCCCCAGGAAGATCGTCGTGATGCTGGCCAGCTCGTTGCCGGCCGACTTCGCCAGCCGGTCCACCACGCCCGACTCGCGCATCAGGTTGCCGAACATCAGAAAGCCGATCAGCGGACTGGCCTGCGGCGCGATCAGCCCGGTGAGCAGGGTCACCAGGATCGGAAAGAGGATGCGCTCGCGGCGGCTCACCACGCGCGCGGTATAGGGCATGTGCACCGTGCGTTCGCGCCGGGTCGTCAACAGGCGCATGATGGGCGGCTGGATGATCGGCACCAGGCTCATATACGTGTAGGCCGAGACGGCAATCGGCGCGATCAGATGCGGGGCCAGCTTGGAGGCGACGAAGATGCTGGTGGGGCCGTCTATGGCGCCGATGATGCCGATGGAAGCCGCCTCGTTGAGCGTGAAGCGGCCGGTGGCAAGCGCCAGCAGCAGCACCAGGAAGATGCCGAACTGCCCGGCCGCGCCGACCAGCACCATGCGCGGATTGGAGAGGAGCGGCCCGAAGTCGGTCAGCGCGCCGATGCCGATGAAGAGCAGGAGCGGGAAGAGCTCGGTCTCGATGCCGGCCTTGTAGAGCGGCATGAACACGCCTTCGACCTGGTGGCCGGCCAGGATGGCGCGCAGGTCGAGCCCCATGCCGGCGCCGGGGATGTTGGCCAGGATGGCGCCGGCGCCGATCGGGATCAGCAACACCGGCTCGTATTCCTTCGCGATGGCCAGGTAGATCAGCAGGCCGCCGATGAGCATCATGAGCGCGTTCGCCCAGCTCATCTGCAGCAGGCCGGCGCCAAGCGCCGACAGGAATCCCGACCCGATCTGCATAGGCCCTCTTCTACTCCAGGCGCACCAGCAGCTGGCCGTAGGCCACCGTCTGGCCCGGCTGAACCGCGATCTCGGCCACGCGGCCGGGATGGGTGGCGCGGATGGGGTTTTTCATCTTCATGGCCTCCAGGATACAAACCACCTGGCCCGCTTCGATCTGCTGGCCCACCTGTACCTGCACGGCCAGGATCGTGCCCGGCATCGGCGCAACAACGTGGTCGGCCGTTTCCGCGCCGACCGGCACGTTGGGCCGACTCACCGTCACCTGAGGCGGCGCCGGCAAGATATTGGGTTGCGGTGCCGGCTGCGGCGCCGGCGCCAACGACAACGGCCGCGCCACGGGCCCGGCGCCGGCGATCTGCACGGCAAACGACTCGCCGTCCACGATCACCTGCAACGGCGACGCGGCCGGATCGGGGATCTCGACACGGTAAGACTTGCCCTGGACGGTCACATCGAAGATAGGCACCAGATAACCTCACAAATCATGTTCTACCTGCACTCAAGGCCGACTTTCGGAGGCGCGCGGCGGTTGCCACGACTGCATGGCGCGCGCCCGGTTGGTCGTCACCCAGGCCGGCGCCGAGCGGCCATGCTCGAAGGTCGGGCCGACCGGCGGCTCCAGATAGAGCGGCACCGCGTTGGCCATCAGCGCGGCCGCGACGATGGCCGCCACCCGGCCGCGCTCCTCTGTCAGCGCGGCCCGCGCCAGATCCGCCTCGGTCGGCGGTGTCGCGGCCGTGACGCTCACCGAAACCTGGCGGCCGGCCTCGCCGGCCTCCGGCTTGAAGACGCGGCCCAGGAGCGAGATCACGCCCCACAGGAGGGCCAGCGCGCCGAACACCAGCCCCATCCCCACGGCGGTCATGGCCAACCCCCGGCCGAGCAGCTCAACGACATCCTGGCTCATGGTCACCTTGCCCGCGCTCGATATGGTGCATCCCGTCGCCCCTCACACCGGCATCAGCCCGTGCTTCTTCGGCGGATTGCTGGCGACCTTGGAACGGAGGATCTCCAACGCCATGACCAGGCGCAGCCGCGTGTAGCTCGGCTCGATCACTTCGTCTATCTGGCCCATGTCGGCCGCCGAGTAGGGGTTGTGGAACTTGTCCACGTATTCCTGCAACAGCTTCTTGCGCAGGCCGGCCGGATCGGCGGCCTTGCGCAGCTCCTCGCGATAGAGGATGTTGATGGCGCCTTCCGGCCCCATGACCGCGATCTCGGCGGTCGGCCAGGCGTAGGCCAGATCGGTGCGCATCTGTTTGCTGCTCATGGCGATATAGGCGCCGCCCATCGCCTTGCGCACCACCACGCTGATCTTGGGCACGGTCGCCTCGCAGTAGGCGTAGATGATCTTGGCGCCGTGGCGGATCACGCCGCCGTGTTCCTGCGAGACGCCCGGCAGATAGCCGGGGCAATCCACGAACGTGATGATGGGCAGGTTGAACGCGTCGCAGAAGCGCACAAAGCGGGCGATCTTGTCGCTGGAATCAATGTCGAGCACGCCGGCCAGGTAGAGCGGCTGATTGGCCACCACGCCGACCGGGTAGCCGTCCAGCCGCGCCAGGCCCACCAGCGCATTGCGCGCGTAATGCGCGTGCACCTCCAGAAAGCTGCCGCGATCGAAGACGCTGGCGATCACCTGGCGCATGTCGTACGGCTCGCTGGAGTCCTCGGGGATCAGATGGTCGAGCAGCTCGTCGCGGCGGGCCGGATCGTCGTAGGGGGGCACGCGCGGGGGATCCTCGCTGTTGTTCTGCGGCAGGTACGACAGGAGCGCGCGCACCAGGCGGAACGCGTCCATCTCATCGTCGGCCGCGAAGTGCGCGACCCCGCTACGCACGTTGTGCGCCACCGCGCCCCCCAACGTCTCGAAATCCACCTCCTCGCCGGTCACCGCCTTGATGACGTCCGGGCCGGTGATGAACATGAAGCTGGTCTTGCGGACCATGATGATGAAGTCGGTGAGGGCTGGCGAGTAGACCGCGCCGCCCGCGCATGGCCCCATCTGGACGGAGATCTGCGGGATCACGCCCGAGGCCATGACGTTGCGTACGAACAGCTCGCCGTAGGCCGCCAGCGAACGCACCCCCTCCTGGATGCGCGCGCCGCCCGAGTCGAGCAGGCCGATCACCGGGATGCCGCTCTCCTGGGCCAGCTCCATGATCTTGCACACCTTGTGCGATTGCACCTCGGAGAAGGAGCCGCCCAACACCGTGAAGTCCTGGGCATAGACCGCCACGCGGCGGCCATCTATCTTGCCGAAGCCGGTCACCACGCCGTCGCCGGGGTACTTCTTGTCGGCCATGCCGAAATCGCTGATGTTGTGCGTGGCCAGCCGGCCGAGCTCCTGAAAGCTGCCCTGATCCAGGAGCAGGTCTATGCGTTCGCGTGCGGTCAGCTTCCCCTTGGCGTGTTGCTCGGCGATCCGCTGTTCGCCGCCGCCGAGCTTGGCCTTGGCCCTCATCTGGCGCAGTTCTTCGAGCTTGTCTTTCATCGTCCCGTCACTTTTTTGCTTGCTGCTCAGGCTTTATGATATAATGAAAGCCGTTCAGGAGAGGTCGCATAGTTGGCCTAGTGCGCGCGTCTCGAAAACGCGTATCCCGCAAGGGATCGTGGGTTCGAATCCCACCCTCTCCGCCTGAATAGACCCCACCCCGGTGGGGTTTTTTGTTTTGAATGCTCCGTTCGCTCGATGCTGTAGCTGTTTTACTATAGCCAGATCTGGGCATCGGGGCTATGATGAGGGTCATACGTTTTGCGGAATTTGTTTCTGGTCAGCGGCCGGGGCAACGCAGGAGTATCCTATCAATTCAATAATCCGGGGGGAGACGGCGGTCGCAGACCGCCTATGAGCCTGCTCAAAGGGGGTTCTGCCCCATAGGCATCAAGCTAAGCTTTGAAACTGCTTCCAGCCGGTCTGCGACCGGCGTCGTCGGCCTGCACATGTCGCCTCAGGCGGCCAGACGGGGGTCGCAGACCCCCTGCGAGCGAGATATTAGCTTTGAAACTGCTTCCAGCCGGTCTGCGACCGGCGTCGTCGGCCTGCGACCGGCGTCCCTCAGGTTATTGAACTCGTAGGGGCGCACGGTCGTGCGCCCCTACGAGATTCTTGGGCCTTTGCGGCGCGTCTTACGGGTTGATCTGCTGTACCGGCAGTTCCACCGGGATCGGCTCCGGCGGCCGGGCCGTGAAGGTCAGAGCGGGCTTACCGTCGGCGCCTTCGGCCACATCCACCACCACCGTATCCCCCTCCTGAAATTCGCCCGCGAGCAGCCGCTTGGCCAGCGGGTTCTCGACGTAGCGCTCCAGGGTGCGCCGCACCGGCCGCGCGCCGAACTGCGGATCGTAGCCCTCTTTGGCCAGCCAGCGCCGCGCCGCATCCGTCAGCTCGATCTTGAGGCCGTGCTCGGCCAGCCGCTCGGCCACTTCGCGCATTTGCAGGTCCACGATCTGCATCACGTGCTCCTGCGTCAGGCCGTGGAAGATGATCACCTCGTCAATGCGGTTCAGGAATTCGGGCCGGAAAGTGCGCTTCAGATCGGCCTCGATGTTCTCCCGCAATTGCCGCTCCTGGGCCGTCAGCCCATCGGTGCGCAGGAAGCCCAACGTGCCGCCCGATTTGACGAACGCCGTGCCGATGTTGGAGGTCATGATGATGACCGTGTTGCGGAAATCCACCACATGGCCCTGGCCATCGGTCAGCCGGCCGTCTTCCAGGATCTGCAAGAGCGCGTTCCAGACCTCCGGGTGCGCCTTCTCGATCTCGTCGAAGAGGATCACCCGATAAGGCCGGCGCCGCACCGCCTCGGTGAGCTGGCCGCCCTCCTCGTAGCCCACGTAGCCCGGCGGCGCGCCGAACATGCGGCTGACGGTGTGCCGCTCTTGATATTCGCTCATGTCAATGCGGATGAGCGCGTCTTCGTCGTCGAACAGGAACTCGGCGAGCGCCTTGGCCAGCTCGGTCTTGCCGACGCCGCTGGCGCCCAGGAAGATGAAGCTGCCGATCGGCCGCTTCGGGTTCTTCAGGCCGCTGCGGGCCCGGCGCAGCGCATCGGCCACGGCCTTGATCGCCTCGTCCTGGCCCACAATTCGCTTGTGCAGCTCCTCTTCCATCCGCAACAGCTTGGCGGTCTCCCCTTCGAGCATGCTGTTCACCGGGATGCCCGTCCAGCGGGCCACCACCGCGGCGATATCCGCCGCTTCGATCACGTCGTCCAGGCCGCTGGTCTTGCGCCACGCCTCGCGCTCCACCTCATATTGGCCGGCGATCTTCAGGCGTTCGCTTTTCAGCTCGGCCGCGCGGGCGTAATCGTTGGCCAGAAACGCGGCGTCCTCCTCGGCCTTCAGCTCGGCCAGGCGCTTCTTGGCCCGGCGCAACGGCTCGGGCATGGTCTGCAACGCCACGCGCAGGGCCGAGCCGGCCTCGTCTATCAGGTCAATGGCCTTGTCGGGCAGGCGGCGGTCGGTCACATAGCGGTGCGAGAGCTTGACCGCAGCCACCAGCGCGTCGTCGCTGAAGGTGACCTGATGGTGGCGCTCGTAGCGGTCGCGGATGCCGCGCAGGATCTCGATGGCTTCCTCGACCGTCGGCTCGTCCACGTAGATCGGCGCGAAGCGGCGTTCCAGCGCGCTGTCCTTTTCGATGTGCTGGCGATATTCGTCCAGGGTCGTCGCGCCGATGCAGCGCAGCTCGCCGCGCGCCAGGGCCGGCTTGAGCATGTTGCTGGCGTCCATGGCGCCCTGCGCGCTCCCCGCGCCCACCACGGTGTGCAGCTCGTCTATGAAGAGGATGATCTCGCCGGCCGCGCGCTGCACATCCTCGATGGTGGCCTTCAGGCGTTCCTCGAACTCGCCCCGGAAGCGGGTGCCGGCGATCATCGCGGCCAGGTCGAGGCTCATCAGGCGCTTGCCGATCAGGAGATCGGGCACATCTTCGGCCACGATCTTCTGCGCCAGTCCCTCGACGATAGCCGTCTTGCCGACGCCGGCCTCGCCGATGAGCACCGGGTTGTTCTTGGTGCGTCGGCTGAGCACCTGGATGACCCGCATGATCTCGGCATCGCGGCCGATGACCGGGTCGAGCTTGCCTTCGCGGGCCAGTGCGGTCAGATCGCGCGCGTATTTCTCCAGGGTGCGATAGCGGGTTTCGGCCGCCGGCGATGACGCCCTCTGTCCGCCGCGGCTCTTTTCGATGGCCGCCAGGATCATATCGCGCGTGATGCGGGCCTCGCGCAGCAGCCCGGCCGAGAAGCCGGTGCGTTCGCCGGCGATGGCCAGGAGCAGATGCTCGGTGGAGACGTACTCGTCTTTGAGCGCGCGCGCCTCTTCCATCGCCTGGTCTATCACCCGCTTGAGCCGCGGGGTGATGAAGACCTGAGCCACGGCCTGCGGGTACATCATCGGCCCGGCCGTGCGCGGGGTACGCTGCAGGTTCTCGTGCAGCCGCTCCTTGAACAGCGGCAGGGGCGCGTCCATGCGCTCCAGCATCTCGGCCACCAGCCCTTCGGGCAGCTCCAGCATCGCCAGGAAGATGTGTTCGACATCCACCTGGCTGTGGCCGTAGCGCTGCATGATTTCGTAGGCCCGTCGCGCGGCCTCTTGTGCCTGTTCGGTAAATCGGTCAAATCGCATCATTCAAAAAATCCTTCTCTTCCTGATTGCCTCGTCCGCCCCCGCTGTGGATTGCGGGGCCCCGGCCCCGCTTTGCACCCCTCCATCTCGGGGAGCGGACGAGACGGGCCAACATGTGGCGGGTCAATAGCGCAAGACCGCCGCGATCCCGCCGATCTCATTCAGCAACGGCCCCGGCTCCAGGATCGAGATCTTGACGCCGTTCTCGACGGCCTGATGGAGCGCCAGGTTGACCACGTCGGCAGTGGGCGTGAGGCCGTTGCCGCAATAGGGACAGGCCGTCAGCGGTTCGATCACCAGGGCGTTGCAGTGGGTGCAGTGATGGCCCGGCACGTGCAGGTTCCGGCTGAGCAGGAGCTGATACACCCGGCCGGCCTGCATCGCCACCAGGGTATCGGCCAGGCCGGTGGCGGCCGCGCCGCCCTTGCGCGCCACGGTGACCACCTCTTGCAACAGGTCGGCTTCGGCCTGTTTCTGGGCCGCCTGCGCCACGGCGAAAGCGTGCTCCCACACCTCGGCGGCCGAGGCGTTCATGTCCAACCGCATCTCGCCGACGATCTTCTCGAGCAGGCTGCGCGGAGCCACATCGCGGAAGAGGGCCAGGTTGCCCTCGCTGCCCGAGACGACGATGCGCTCCACCTTGCGTTCGCGCAGGTAGTCGTCGGCCCAGGCCGCCGCCTCTTTGAGGTTGTGGGCGGCCGCCTGATCTTCGTAGCGTTGCAGCTTTTGCGCGGCCCAGCCGCCTTGCTTATGCCGCTTGACCTCTTCGCCGAGGGTGCCGGCCGTATCTTCGAGCGCGCCCAGGTGGTAGATGTGCACGCGCGCGCCCTCGCGATCCACCATCACCACGCCGAACCGACCGTAGTTGTCCATCACATCGCTGAGCGGCTTGATATAGGGCCGCGGGCCGAGAAACACGAAGTCTTCTACCGGAACCAACAGCTCGTACTTCCGCCAGAAATCCTTTTGTTGGAGGCTGAAACAGGCCACCCCGCGGCCCTGGCGGCTGTATTCGTGATCGAAGAAGCGTTCGATGCGCGCGATATCGGCCGGCGCTGCACCCTGATCTTCCGCCTGGGAAAGCAACTGGCGCAACGATAGCCTGTGCTCTTCATTGGAGCGACGATGCGGGTCCACGTTCAGATACAGGCTCAGGACGGGAGCTTCGGGGCTCACCAGTTCTGCCAGTTCTTGCAGATCTCGTTCTTGCATCATGGGATACGCTCCTTTGTTGTAGGATTCGGCGTGAGATCACGCCGGATAACCCGTCCCGGCGTGGCCCGCTCGGGACGGGGGAACATCGGCGGGCCGCAGTTACATGCGGGCTAACTGCGCCTCTAAAGCGGTGATCTGCGCTTCCAGTTCGGCGCGGACGCGCTGCAGGCGCTCGATCTCGGCCTCCAGCTCGTTGATGCGCCGGTTGAGGCGCAGGATCACCTCGATGCCGGCCAGGTTGAGGCCCAGCTCAGTGCTGAGACGGGAGATGTAGCGCAACAGTTCCACGTCGCGCGGGGAATAGAGGCGACGTCCGGCTTTGCGCGCAGGCACCAACAGGCCGAGCTCCTCGTAGCGCCGCAGCGTCTGCGGGTGGAGCTCGACCATCTCCGCGACGACCCCGATCGCGTAGCAGGGTTCATCCCAAAGATCGGACGACGCTGTCATAGGTCACACCGCAACGCCGCGCAGGGCGGCCCATTCACGGACGAGTTTCTGTTCGCGGTCGCTCAGCTTTTCGGGCAGGACGACGCGCACTTTGGCGTAGAGATCGCCGCGTTCGCCGGCCGCGCGCAGCCGGGGCATCCCCTGGCCGGCCAGGCGGAACGTGCGGCCCGATTGCGTGCCGGGTGGGATGCGCAAGACGACCGATCCGCTCAACGTCGGCACGCGCACTTCGCCGCCCAACAGCGCCACGAACAGGTCTACCGGCACTTCGCAATACAGGTCGTCCTCACGACGTTCGAACACCGCATGCGGCAAGACCTTGATGCGCAGATACAGGTCGCCGCGCGGCATCCCCTTGATGCCCGCGGATGGCGCTTCGCCGGCCACGCGCACCCGCGATCCGGTCTTGACCCCCGGCGGGATCTTCACCTCCAGGCGACGGCCGTCCAGTTGGATGATCCGCTGCGCGCCCCGGAAAGCCTCTTCGAGCGTGATCTCGACTTCCTGCTCGATGTCCTGGCCGCGCATGGTCGTTCCGGTCCGTCCGGCGCCCATGCCCATGCCGCCGAAGATCGCCTCGAAGAAATCGGAGAAACCGGTCCGGCCGAAGATCTCGTCGAGGTCGCCGTAGGCCACCCGCGTGCCGGCCGGGCCGCCGGCGGTCCACTGCGTCCAGTCGAATCCGCCCGGTCCGCCGCCCGTCTGTTGCCACCGCTGATAGCTTTGGCCCAGCTCGTCGTATTTGCGCCGTTTCTCCGGATCGCTCAGCACTTCGTAGGCTTCGTTGATCTCTTTAAAACGCGCTTCGGCGGCCTTGTCACCAGGGTTCACGTCAGGGTGAAACTGGCGAGCCAGCCGCCGATAAGCCTTCTTGATCTCTTTTTCGTCCGCGTCCTTCGCCACACCCAAGATCTTATAATAATCCTTATACTCCATACGTCGCCCCCGAAACCTCGTCGGTTTCCCACATGACGACCTGAGTATAGCACTTTAGTATGTGCTTGTCAAGAGTGTGATCGAAGAAAAAGCCGCTTCATTTCGCCGGCGTCTTGAACAGATCGCCCGGCAAGATGACGTTGCTGCTGCCCAATACGGTAGGATAGCTGCCGTCCCACTGTTGGATGGCCTGCCAGCTCAACATGTTGGCGTCGAGGCTCCCGGCGATCAGGCGATTCGCCTGGGCCTGGGCCTCGGCCTTGATGCGAATGGCCTCGGCGTCGGCGATGGCCTTCAGCCGGATCGCCTCGGCCTCGCCCTGCGCCTGGCCGATGCGCTGCAGGCGTTCGCGCTCGGCCTCGCCCTGCGCCTGGGTGATGAGGCGCTGTTTCTCGAATTCGGCCTGCTTGGCCAGGTTCTCCTTGGTAATGATGTTCTCTTTTTCGATCTGTTTCTGCTCCACCGCCTTGACGTACTCCGGCTCGAAATGGATCGAGCGCAGGCCGAAGAAGATCAATTGCAGGCCTTCTCGTTCGAACTCGCCTTCCAGGCGCCGCCGGATCTCCTCCTGGGCGCGCTCGACGTTGCCGGAATAGAGGTCGGTGGCGGGGTGCTGCTTCAGGATGTTGCGGACGTGCACCCGGCTGGTGGCCTTGACGACCTTTTCGACCACTTCCGGCTCGGTGCCGAGGTTGTTGACGATGTCCACCAGGCGGGTCGGATCAATGCGGAAGCGGATGGTAAAGCGGGCGCGGATCTGTTGGCCGTCCGAGGTGGCGGTATCCACCTCGATGTCGCGATAGTCGGCCTGGCTGGACTTGGGGTCTTCGCTGGTCTCGTAGACGATCTCCTGGGTGCGATAGGTCACCACTTCCTGGATGAAGGGCGCCTTCAGGTTCAGGCCCGGATAGAAGACGCCGATCACCTTGCCGAACTGCTTGACGACCGCCACCGAGCCGGCCTCGACCTGGACAAAGGCGTCCGTCAGCGCGGCCGCGCCGAAGACCAGCAGGAGCACGATCACGCCGGCCCGATAGGCCGAACGGTAGTTCGGCCGGCCCTGGCGCGCGGTCGCCGCGCCGATCAGAAACGCCACCGTTGCGCCCAACGCCAGGGCGATGATGAAGGCACCGAACATCGTATTCATAGCCATCCTTTCATGGGATCTTCAATACCTGACCGGTGTAGATCTTGTCGGGGCTGGACAGGTTGTTGAGCTGTTGGATCGCCTGTACCGTCACGCCGAACTTCGTGGCAATGCCGACCAGCGTGTCGCCGGCGCGCACGGTGTACGTGCGGGTCGCGCCCGGTTGCGCGGGTGCCGTTGCCCCGGCGGCCGGGATGCGCAGCTTTTGGCCCGGATAGATGAGGTTGGGGTTGGCGATCCCGTTGAGATCGGTGATCTGTTTGACCGTCACGCCGTAGCGGGCGGCGATCTTCGCCAGCGTCTCCCCGCGCTCGACGACATGGATCGTTTCGCCACCGGCGCCGGCCGGCTGTTGGATCGGCGCGGTGGGCGCCGCGCTGGTGGCGAGCGGGACCGGCGTGGGAGGCGGCGGGCTGGGGGGCATGGTCGGGGTCGCCGCGGCTACGCCGACTTGCGGCGTCTGGCCGGGCAGGGCGACCCTGGTTGTGCTGGCGCCGGGCGGCGCCGGGGTGGGCGTGCCGGCCTTCACGGCCGGAGTGGGCCCTACAGGGGTCGGCGCAGGCCGCTCTCGATTGCACCCGGCAAGGGTCAACAGCGCGGCCAGCAGCAGCAAGACGACGATCAGGGTCCAGGTTCGGTTCTTCATGGATCAACCTCCCGGTCGAACGGATGATTGTTGAACAGGCAGGGCGCTTCGGCGCAGCTTTGCCGTCCCCGATACGCTGCTTCTCCAGGTTCTCAAATGACGCCCAGCTTCTTGCCGACCTTCTCGAACGCGGCCAGGCCCAGGTCGAGGTCGGCGCGGGAGTGGGCCGCGGTGTTCATCACCCGGATGCGGGCCATGCCGCGCGGCACGGTGGGAAAGCCGATGGACATGGCGAAGACCCCTTCCTCGAACAGCTCGCGGCTGAAGGTCTTGGCCAGTCCGGCGTCTCCCAGCATCACCGGCACGATCGGTGTCTGCGATTTGCCGGTGTCGAAGCCGAGGCGCTGCATGCCGGCGCGGAAGTAGCGCGCGTTGTCCCACAACTTCTGCACCAGTTCCTCGGATTCCTCCAGCAGGTCCACGGCCGCCAGGCACGCGGCCGTGTCGGCCGGCGTGGTGGCGCTGGAGAAGAGGAACGGCCGGGCCTTCTGACGAATGAAGTCCACGATGATCTTCTTGCCCGCGATGACGCCGCCGACGACGCCGAACGCCTTGCTCAACGTGCCGATCTCCACGTCGAAGACGCCGTGCAATCCGAAGTGATCCACGATGCCGCGGCCGCCCTTGCCGAGCACCCCTTCGCCGTGCGCGTCGTCCACCATTGTGAGCACGCCATAGCGATCGGCGACTGCGGTCAACCGGTCCAGCGGCGCGATATCGCCGTCCATGCTGAAGACGCCGTCCGTCACCATCAGCCCGCGGCGATAGTTGGGCAGGTGCTCTTGGATCTTGGCCTCCAGGTCGTCGGGATCGCAGTGTTCGTACACAACGATCTTGGCGCCGCTGAGCCGCGCGCCATCTATGATGGAGGCATGGTTCAGCCGGTCGGAGAAGATCACGTCTTCCTTGCCGACCAGCGCCGGGATGGCGGCCTGATTGGCGCAGAAGCCGCTTTGCACGAAGAGCGCGTCTTCGACCTTTTTGAACGCGGCCAGGCGGGCTTCGAGCTGCAGGTGGAGCTCTTGCGTGCCGGCGATGGAGCGGACGGCGGCCGGCCCCACGCCCCACCGTTCAATGGCCGCCTGGGCAGCCGCCTTCAGCTTCGGGTGGTTGGCCAGGCCCAGGTAGTTGTTGGTGCAGAAGTTGAGCACCCGTCGGCCATCCACGATCATCCAGGCGTCGGCCGGCGAGCCCATGGTGCGAATGGTGATGAGCAGGTTGCTCTGCCGGAGGTTGTCCATCTCCGTGCGGATGAAGTCGAATTTGTCAGACATCGTCTTTGATCTCCGTGCGCATGCATAATGACGCTTTCATTCTACATCGGGGTCGGAGGGAAGTCAATACGCTGGGGACTGGAAGCTGGGGACTGGGGACTGGAAGCTGGGGGCTGAAACTAACCTGAAAATGGCCGTCACGTGCCAGGCACTCTGCAAGGTGCCTGGCACGTAAGCGTCGCTCATGATCAGAATCGGCGCAGCTTCGTATGGACGGCGCCGCAGATCGGGCATTTCTCGGGCGGCTCGCCTTCGCCGGTGAAGCCGCACACTTCGCACACCCACACGGTGCCCAGCTCGACATCCTTGCCGGCGGCAACCGCTTCTTTGGCCTTCGCATACAGGGCGGCGTGCACCTTCTCGGCGGCCAGGGCGTCTTCCATGCTGCCCTGGGCGCGCTTCTCTTCCTGCGCTTTGGCGACCTCGATGTAGGCCGGATACATCTCGGCGATTTCGAACGTTTCGCCGGCCAACGCGGCCTCCAGGTTGGTTGCCGTCTTGCCGATGCCGCCGAGCGCGCGCAGGTGATTGGTGGCGTGGGCCTGTTCGGCGAAGGCCGCGGCGCGGAACACGCGCGCCACGTTGGTCAGCTTCTCCCGCTCGGCCATTTCGGCAAAGGCAAGATATTTCATGTGCGCCTGGCTCTCGCCGGCGAACGCAGCTTGCAGGTTGTTCTTCGTCATCTCTTTCATGGGAATCCCTCCTCGACGTTGCAGGCGGATAGTCCGGTCATCATCCGTGAAGCTGGCAGTGTGCGATGACATTGTTCAACATAGCACAGCCGCGGTAGTTTGTCAAAAAGTGAAGTCTTTCGTTCGCGCCGCTCAGTGTTGCAAGATCTTGCTCAGGAACTGCTTCGTGCGTTCGTTCTTCGGCGCGGTGAAGAGCTCGGCCGGCGTGGTATCCTCGATGATCTGACCGGCATCCATGAAGACGATGCGGCGCGCCGCCGCGCGCGCGAAGCCCATCTCGTGCGTCACGCAGGCCATCGTCATGCCGGTCTGCGCCAGATCGAGCATCACATCGAGCACCTCTTTGATCATCTCCGGGTCGAGCGCGCTGGTGGGCTCATCGAACAGCATGATCTTCGGATCCATCGCCAGGGCGCGCGCGATGGCCACGCGTTGCTGCTGGCCGCCGGAGAGCTGCCCCGGAAAGGCGTGCGCCTTCTCCGGGATCCCCACCCGCTCCAACAGCTCATAGGCCTTCTTCTCGGCCGTGGCGCTATCGCGCTTGCGCACCACCCGTTGGGCCAGGCAGATGTTTTCCAGCACGCTCAGGTGCGGGAAGAGGTTGAACTGCTGAAAAACCATGCCGATCTCGGCCCGCACCGCGTTGATGTTGGTGGTCTTGGCGGTGAGATCCACGCCGTCCACCAGGATATGCCCGGAGCTGACCGTCTCCAGATGATTGATGCACCTGAGCAGCGTGGACTTGCCCGATCCGCTCGGCCCGATGATCACCACCACCTCGCCCCGGCGAATGTCCAGGTTCACCCCATTCAACGCATGAACCCGCCCAAACCATTTATGTACATCTCGAATCTCAATGATATTCTCGGCCATTCAACCACCTGGTTAGCGTTTCTCCACCGCCAGCCGACGTTCGAGCGCGGTGCTGAGGCGGGTAAACAAGAGCGTCAGGATCAGGTAGGTGAGGGCGACCGCCGCGTAGGTGTCGAAGCTGGCGAAGGTGCGCCCCACCCATTCGCGGCCGCGCCGGGTCAGATCGGCCAGGCCCAGGATCGAGACCAGCGAGCTATCCTTGAGCAGGGTGACGAACTCGTTGCTCACCGGCGGCAGGATCACGCGCACGGCCTGCGGCAGGATGATGTAGCGCATCGCTTCGATGTAGGTCATGCCGAGCGAGCGGGCCGCTTCCATCTGGCCTTTGGCGATGGATTGGATGCCGGCCCGAAAGATCTCGGTCATATAGGCACCGTAGGCGAAGGTGAACGCCACGACCGCGGCCGTGAAGTCGGGGATCTGGATCTGCAACAGGCCCGGCAGGCCGAAGTAGATCCAGAGGATCCACACCAACACGGGCACCCCGCGCACGATCTCCACGTAGAGCGAGGAGATCCATTGCAGGATCGCCACGTTCGTCACGCGGAACACGCCCATCACCATGCCGACGATAAGGATGAATGCAAAGGAGATGATCGTCAGCTTGAGGGTCATGAAGATCCCGTCGCCGCCGGCAAACGATCCCCAGATGAAGCGAAAGATGGGCGCAAAGCGTTGCGGGGAACCGACATAGAGCAGGACAACAAGGGCCACTGCTCCGAGCAGGAGCAGCCACATGTGATCTATGCGTCTCCAGCGACTCGTCGCCTTGGGCTGAAACCCGCCGACACCCATGCCGCTGAAACTCGCCGGGGGAAGGGCCGGACCCGATCCGTCGGCCATGCCATGCCTCCAACTTTCACGTGCCGGGCACCCTCTCAGGTGCCCGGCACGTCCGTCGTGATTCTCAGGTCAGGATCAGGGCGCCTTGCCGATCCACTTCTCGTAGATCTTCTTGTATTCGCCGCTGGCCTTGACGTTCTTCAGGCCGGCGTTGAACAACGGCAACAACTTCTGCGGATCGCCCTTCTGGACGGTCAGGCCATAGACTTCGTCGGTGACGATCTCGCTGGCGATCTTCAGCTTGCCCTTGAACTGCTCCGCCTGGAGCGCGTAGTTGGCGGCGACCGGCGTGTCCACCACGACCGCATCCACGTTCTTGTTGACCAGGTCGAGCATGGCCAGGTCGGGTGTGTCGAACTGCTTGATCTTGGCGCCCTCGATCTTGCGCACGGCGATCGCGCCGGTCGTTTCGATCTGCACGCCGACCGTCTTGCCGGCCAGGTCCTTTTCGCTCTTGATCGTCGTGTCGTCCGCGCGCACCACGATGCCCTGGTTGGCATTGAAGTACGGCTCGGAGAAGTCGTACTTCTGCTTGCGCTCGTCGGTCACGGTAACCGAGGAGAGGATGGCATCGTACTGCTTGGATTCCAGGCCGGCGAAGATGCCATCCCATGCCACGTTCTTGATTTCCACCTCGAACTTCTGATCTTTGGCGATCGCCTTGATCAGGTCAATGTCGAAGCCGACGATGTTCTTCGCCTCGTCCACGAACTCCATGGGCGGGAACGATGCATCGGTCGCGATCACGAACTTCTTGCTCGCAGGCGCCTGGGCGCAAGCCGAAAGCAGCGTCAGCACCATTGCGACCGCCGTCAACACGCCGATCAACTTCCACGTCTTCATAGGGCTCCTCCTCTTGAAGTAGTGCCTGAATCTGCGATATTATAGTCCCCCGCGAGGGAATGTCAAACGAGGCCGCGCTGCCAGATCAACCGGTTCCCTGCCACCCGCACGGACGCCTGTCCCGTGCGCTGAAGCGCGCTCAAGCAGGCCAGGATGGTCGTCTGCACCAGGCAGTAGGTGACCGGATTGCCGATCGCGAGGCCCAGACGATCGCCGGCGTAGCACAGCAGGCCGGCCAGGTCGTCGGTCGTTTGCAGGCCGTCCAGCACGGCGTCGCGAATCGCCAGCAGTCGGTCGCGATTCTCGCGCGCCCACGGCCCGATCTGGGCCACGGCCGCGCCATGGCCGGGGACGAAGGCCGCATACGCGCCGTCCATGGCGGCCACCCGCTCCAGCGTAGCCAGCGCCTCCGTCACGTCGGCGTAGAAAGGGATGACATGTTTGGCCGCGATCTCCGGCGCGAAGACCGCGTCGGCCACGAAGCAGACGCCGCCGCCCGCGATCATCACCTGGTTGGGCGCGTGGCCCGCCGCGGGGATGATTTCGAGCGGCACGCCTTCGACAACCGTCTTCCCCGGCGCCAGCAGGCCATCCACCGGGCACGCCTCGGCCAGAAGGAACTTGCCGCGCAGCTCTGCGATGGGCGACGCGCCGGAATAGAGGTAAAGCGGTTCGAGCAGCGGATTGGCAACGATGGCCGCTTCCAGGGCCGGCGCGTAGACCGGCACCCCCAGCCGGCCGCGGATGGTGGCCGCGCCGCCGAAGTGATCGGCGTGCGCGTGCGTGATGACGACGGCGGCCAGCTTGAGCTTCAGGCTGTCCACATGGCGCAAGATCTTCTTCGCCGTGTCCTTATCCAGCCCCGTGTCCACCAACACCGCGCGGCCATCCTGCGCGATCAACCCCGCATTCGAGCCCCCGCGCAGCGCATAGACGGACGGGGCGAGCGGCGCCAGCTCCATATCCCC
>DAOTZV010000154.1:0-22838 GCA_034434235.1 Anaerolineae bacterium | reverse complement strand
TGCGAGCTTTCATCTTGATTCTACACCAGATTGCAAGATTTTTCTAGCCCCATAGATAAGACGAGGGCAGATCGCTGGAGATCTGCCCTCGTCATCCCGGGTTCTATAAGGATGGAACGATCGTCTCGCCGACGGCCATTCGACCGGGGCGGGCTGTAGGGCGAACTTAAGTTCGCCCTACAGCAAGATGGGAACGATCGCCTCGCCGACGGCTATTCGATCGCGCCGGCGGCGGCCCGCAGCCGCTGCACGTCGCGCAGCTCGATCTTGCGATAGCCCAGGTCAACCAGCCCCTCGTCCTTGAAACTGCGCAGGATCGCGCTGATCGTCTCGCGATAGGTGCCCAGCATATCGGCCAACGACTGATGGCTGGTGCCGTGGATCGAACGGCCGCCGTTCGCCAGCTCGAGGAGCAAGCCGGCGAGCCGCTCGGGCAGGCGCTTGTAGGCCACCTCTTCCATGCGATTCTCGACCTGCGCCAGCCGATGGCCCACCGTCTGGAGCAGCCCCCAGTTCAACACAGGGTGGCGATAGGCCAACGCCTCGGCCTGCGGAGCGGGCACCATCCACACAATGCAATCGGTCAAGGCCACCGCCTTGACGCTCCAATCCACCGCGCCCAGCAAGGCACTTTCACCGAACACCGCACCGGGCCCCAACGTGGCAATGGCCAACCGCCGGCCGTTCGGGCCTTCCCGGATCAGTTGGACGCGGCCCTTCATCAGGGTAAACAGATTGCGACTGAGGACATCGGGTTCGGCCACGGTCTGGCCGGCGCGAAACGAATGAGCGACCAACGCTTGCTTGAATTCGGGGTCATCTTCCCGCAACTCGATCAACACTTCTGGCATTGACTTCTGTTTGATTCGGTATTGCATGGTTCCTCTATCCTTTGCCCGATGCGGTGAATTTGTATTTTTGTATATTCTGGTTAGTATTATAATCGAAATTCCGCGATTAGTCAAGAGTTTGTCTAAGGAATTAATGAAATTCTAACCTGAGGGCGGCCCGGCTGAGGTCCCACATGTGACCTGGCGCGCGTCGTGCTTGAAATGGCCGGCCTTCCTGTTTTTCTATTGTGTCCTCTTTGCGTATAATAAGAGTAACACAAATCTATCGTTTAGTCCAGCGCAACGACCGAAAACGCCGGATAGCCCGGACATCGGCACAAATCCTTCACCCAGGGGAGACATCATGAGCAACGAACAGCAGCAAGAGATCTACAAGCCATCCGCAGAGATCATCGCCCAGGCGAACGTCAAGAGCTACGAGGAGCTGGCCCGCTGGGCCGAGCGCGACCTGGAGGGCTTTTGGGCCGCCCAGGCCGAGCAGTTCGAGTGGTTTCAGCGCTGGGACAAAGTGCTGGATGATTCGAACAAGCCGTTCTACAAATGGTTCACGGGCGCCAAGACCAATATCGTTTACAACTGCCTCGACCGCCATCTGACGACCTGGCGGCGCAACAAGCTGGCGCTGATCTGGGAGAGCGAAAGCGGCGAGGTGCGCACCTTCTCCTACCACGCGCTCAACCGCGAGGTGTGTCGGTTCGCCAACGTCCTGCGCAGCATGGGGGTGCGCAAGGGGGATCGGGTGACGATCTACATGGGCCGCGTACCCGAGCTGCCCATCGCCATGCTGGCGTGCGCCAAGATCGGCGCGGTGCATTCGGTCGTCTACGGCGGCTTCTCGGTCGAAGCGCTCCACGGCCGCATCGAGGACAGCCAGTCGAACGTGTGCATCACCTGCGACGGCTCCTACATGAACGGCAAGATCGTCGAGCTGAAGCGGATCATGGACGAGGCGCTGAAGCGGTCGCCGACGGTCGAGCACGTGATCGTCTTCAAGCGCACGGGGCACGACGTGCCGATGGAACAGGGTCGCGACTACTGGTGGCACGAGCTGATGGCGCTTCCCATCGCCCGCTCGACCGCGAACAACAACCGCTGCGAGACCGAGGTGATGGACGCCGAGGATCCGCTCTTTATGCTCTACACCTCCGGCACGACGGGCAAGCCCAAGGCCGTCCTGCACACCCATGGCGGCTACATGGTGGGCATCGGCACGACGTTGCGCATGGTGTTCGACCTGAAGGAAGAAGACCGCTGGTGGTGCGCGGCCGATCCGGGGTGGATCACCGGCCACTCGTACATCGTCTACGGGCCGTTGCTGCTCGGCGCGACCAGCTTCATGTACGAGGGCGCGCCGACCTACCCCTATCCGAACCGCTGGTGGAGCATGATCGAGAAGTACGGCATCAACGTCCTCTACTGCGCGCCGACCGCCATCCGCGGGCTGATGCGCTTCGGCGATGCCTGGCCCAATCGCCACGATCTCTCATCGCTGCGCCTGCTCGGCACCGTGGGCGAGCCGATCAACCCCGAAGCCTGGCGCTGGTACTATCGGGTAATCGGCAAGGAGCGCTGCCCGATCATGGACACCTGGTGGCAGACCGAGACCGGCATGTTCATGATCACGCCGCTGCCGGTGGTGGATCTCAAGCCCGGCAGCGCCACGCGGCCCTTCCCCGGCATCCAGGCCGACGTGGTGGACGAGCAGGGCCAGCCGGTGGCGCCCGGCGAAGAGGGTTATCTGGTGCTGAAGACGCCGTGGCCGGCCATGCTCCGCACGATCTACAAGGACCCCGACCGGTATGTCCAGCAGTATTGGAGCAAGTATCCGGGCCTCTATTTCACGGGGGATAGCGCGCGCAAGGATGAAGACGGCTACTTCTGGATCATCGGCCGGGTGGACGACGTGATCAAGGTATCGGGCTACCGGCTGGGCACGGCCGAGATCGAGAGCGCGCTGGTGAGCCATCCCGCGGTGGCCGAGGCCGCGGCCATCGGCCTGCCGCACGAAGTCAAGGGGAACGCCATCCACGCCTACGTGATCCTCAAGGCCGGCCAGGAGCCGTCGGAGGCGCTGGCCGAGGCGCTGAAGGCGCACGTCGGCCATGAACTGGGCCCCATCGCCAAACCCGAAAAGATCACCTTCGTGTCGCAGCTCCCCAAGACCCGCAGCGGCAAGATCATGCGCCGCGTTCTGCGGGCGCGGGCGTTGGGGTTGCCGGAAGGGGATGTGACGACGTTGGAGGAGTGAAACGTGAAACGTAAAACGTAAAAACGTGAAACGTAAAAACGGCAAACGGCCTGCGTCGACCGTCATGCGTCAAACGTGATACGTCAAACGTCAACACATTGCATCTTGCCTTTCACATTCTGCATTTGACGTTTCACATTTCACATTTCACGTTTTACGTTTTCACGTTTTACGTTTTACGTTTTTCACGTTTCACGTTTCACGTTTCACGCCATCAACTCATACCCCCCATCCATCACGATCGTCTGCCCCACGATCATGCGGGCGTCGTCGGTGCAGAGCCAGGCCACCAGCTTCGCCACCTCTTCGGGGGTGACGAAGCGGCCGGCCGGAGTGCGACGCAGGCCTTCCGCCAGGATGGCATCCTTGCTGGGGAAGAAGTTCAACGCCTCGGTCTCCACCACGCCCGGACTGACGGCGTTGCAGACGATGCCGTGGGGGATCAGCTCGACCGCCAGGTAGCGGATCGTCGTCTCGATCATCGCCTTGCTGATCCCTACCAGGCTATACTCCGGGAGCACGCGGCGGCTGCCGAAGCTGGAGATGCCGATGATGCGACCCCAGCCCCGCGCCATCATGTGGCGGGCAGCCGCCTGCGCGCCGAACAGGAGAGAGCGGGCGTTGATGTTGATCGTCCAGTCCCATCCTTTCAGCTCTTGCTGGAGCACCGGCTTGAGCACGCCCGACGCGGCGTTGGCCACGAAGATGTCCACCCCGCCGAACGCCTCCGCGGCCGCCTCGACCAATCGCTGCACCCCCTCGATCTCGCCGACGTGTGCCTTGACGACGATGGCCCGGCCGCCGGCCGCTTCCGCTTCGTAGGCGGTCTGCTCGGCCTGTTCCTTGTGCCGGAAGTAATTGACCGCCACGTTCGCGCCGTGGCCGGCCAGCTCCAGCGCGATGGCGCGGCCGATCCCGCGGCCGCTGCCGGTGATCACTGCGGTCTTGCCACGCAGGATGGCAAAGGGATCGCTCACGGCACCACCGACTCCCCGCCGTCCACGAAGATCACCGTGCCGCTGATGAACTTGATATCGGGATGGCTGAGCGCCACGATCGTCGCGGCCACATCTTCGGGGGTCGTCAACCGGCCCTGCGGATTGCGACGGAGGGTCATCTCGATCATCATCTCGTGGCCGGGGATCTTGCGCAGCGCGGGCGTATCGGTCACGCCGGCATTGATGCAGTTCACCAGGATGCCCCGCGGCCCCAGCTCCAGCGCGAGCTGGCGGGTATGCGATTCCAGCGCGGCCTTGGCCGCCGACACCGCGCCGTAGTAGGGCAAAACGCGCTGGCTCCCCTCGCTGGTCATACTGAAGATGCGGCTCCCCCGGCCCAACATGCCCCGGCGCACCAGATCTTGCGTCCAATAGACCAGGCTATGCGCCATCACGTTGCAGGTCATTTCCATCTGCGCCTGGCTGATCGCCTCTTCGGGGTTGTCGGCGATGAAGGGCAACAGGCTGCCGAACGCCAGCGAATGCATCATCACATGCACCGTGCCCCCCGGCCCCAGCTCGGCCGCCAGGCCATCCAACACCTTGGCCCGGCGCTCCGGATCGGCGGCGTTGGTGTTGAAGAAGAGCGCCTTGACGCCCTGCGCCTCGATGTCGGCGATGACGGCCTTCGCGGCCGGCAGGGTCGCGCGCAGGTCCAGATGCACGCCGCAGATGTTCGCGCCGGCCGCCGCCAGCGCCTTCGCGGTCGCCGCGCCGAAACCGGACGAAGCGCCGAGGATCAGCGCCCATTTGCCTTGAAGTGGTTTGTCCATGGTTGTTCGCTCCTGAATGGGAGGTGGATATGTGGATATCGAGTATCAGATATGAAATTAAATGCCGGACCGCCGCGAGCGTCGCGCCGGATAGCAACAGATGGCTTGCCCCAACTCGAAAATGCGCCGCCGGACGTGCCAGGTACCTTACGTGCCAGGCACCTGGGAGGGTACCTGGCACGTAAAGCAAGTCATCTAATCTCCGACCAGCGCGCGCAGGAAGAAGAGCAGATTGGCCGGCCGTTCGGCCAGACGACGCATGAAATAGGGATACCAGTGCGTGCCATACGGCACATAGATGCGCACCTGATGGCCGCGGCGCACCAGATCGGCCTGGAGCTCCCGGCGAATGCCGTACAACATCTGGAACTCGTAGTCGGTCGGCGGGATGCCGTGATGATAGGCGAACGCGCGCGCGAAGTTGATCACCGCCTCGTCGTGTGAAGCGATCGCCGCGTACGCGCCCCGCGCCCGGCCGGCCGGCTCCAGGCACAGGCGCACCAGCTCGTTGAGCGCCTGCGTGACCACCGGCCGCTCGCGATAGGCGATGTCGGCCGGCTCGTCGTATGCGCCTTTGCATAGCCGGAAATGGCCGATCCCCTCGGCGATCAGCGCCTCGACGTCGGCCCGGCTGCGATGGAGATAGGCCTGGATGACGATGCCGCAATTGGAGAACTGCTTGCGCAGCCGGCGATAGATGGCGAGCGTCCGCACCGTATAGGGCGAGCCCTCCATGTCTATTCGCACGAAATTGCCCAGCTCGGCCGCCTTGCGCACGATCCGGCTCACGTTGCTGAAGCAAAAATCATCGCCCAGATCGAGCCCCATCTGGGTCAATTTGACGGACACGTTACAACGGACATCGGCCCGCTGCAACGCCTCCAGCGCGACCAGGTACTCGTCGGCCGCGGCAATCGCCTCGGAGTGGCCGGTGACATTTTCGCCCAGATGGTCGAGGGTGGCGAGCAGGCCCTGGCGATTGAGCGCAAGCACGGCCGCCAGCGCATCCTGCAACGTCTCGCCGGCCACAAAGCGGCGGGCCATGCGCCGGGAAACGGGAACACGCACGATCAGATCTTGCACCGCGCGGTTGCGCGACAGCGCAATGAGCGTCGAACGTAAGAGGGACATGATAGTTCTCCTTGATGCGATGACTTCCTTGTCACGCCCTCTATTCTGCCGCCAGGAGGGATGCTTGTCAAGCCAGAGGCAAGAGCGCATCAGGGCGTTTTGACGCGACGGGCATCTCGCGGTAAACTGTATCCGTTGGCGTTCACCCCAAAGGGATGGCAGGATATGACCCAGGCCAGGGACGAAATCGTGATCTTGATGCCCGCCTACAACGAGGCACCCTACATCGCCGACGTGGTGCGGAGCGCATTGAAGTACGCGCCGGTGGTGGTGATTGACGATGGCTCTACCGATGGAACCGCCGCGACCGCGGCCATGGCGGGCGCCAAGGTGCTTCAACATGCGACCAACCGCGGCAAGGGCAAGGCGCTCAATACCGGCTTCGCCTATGCCGTGCAGCGCAAGGTAGACGCCGCGATCACGCTGGACGCCGACGGCCAACACGACCCGGATGAGATCCCGCGCTTCCTCGAAGCGTATCATGCCGGCCTGGGCGACATCATCATCGGACAGCGCGATTTCTCGCAGATGCCCGCGAAGAACCAGTTCGGCAATCGGGTGGGCACCTTCCTCTTGAGCCTGGCCATGGGCCAGACGATCCCCGACAACCAGAGCGGCTACCGTCTGCTCAGCCGGCCGGTGCTGGAGAACGTGCGCACCAGCGCGACCCGCTTCGAGGCGGAGGTGGAGCTGCTGTTGCGCGCACAGCTCGCCGGCTTCCGCATCGCCTGGATTCCCATCAAGACGATCTACACCGAAAAGGTGAGCCATTTCCGGCCGCTGCACGATAGCTGGCTCTTCCTGAAGATGACCTGGCACATCTGGCGGGCGCGACGACGGGGCAGGTTCGAGTCATGATCGTCGCGGGGATCTTGCTCCTGGCGGCCGGCGTTCTCTTTCCGCTGGCGCTGTTGATCTGGCTGAGCAGCCGGTTGAGCCGGCCGCCGGCGCTTGCTCCGCGGCGGGTGGGCATGTGGCTGGCGCTCAACTTCTTGCTGCCGGTCGGCCTGGTGCTTTGGGGCCTGCGGCTGATCTCGCCCCGGGTGGCTGCATCGGCCGCGCTCCACGTCGCGGCGAGCGCGGCCCTGCTCGCGGCCGCGCTCCTGGCGCTGGGACTGGCGGCCGAGGCGCTCCTGCTGCGCCGCGCCGCAAGACAGGAAGACGACCATGGCCGCTAACGCGTGCTATCTGATCTTCGAGGCGCCCACGTGGGGCTGGATCGGCCTGGTTGCCTCGCCGCAGGGCTTGCGCCTGTTGACCCTGCCGCGGCCGACGGAGGCGGCGGCGTTGGCCGCGCTCGCGAGCCGGCTGCCGGACGCCGCGGCGGCGCCGGACGATCCGTTCTTGCGCGAGGCCGCGCAACAGGTGGCGGCTTTTCTGGCCGGCACGCGGCGGGACTTCGCGGTCGCGCTCGATCTGGGCGGCCATACCCCCTTCGAGCGGGCGGTTTGGGCGGCCGTGCTGCGCATCCCCTACGGCCAGACGCGCACCTACACCTGGGTGGCCGATCAGGTGGCCGGCGGCCGGGCCGCGGCTCAGGCCGTGGGCGCGGCCGTGGGCGCCAACCCCATCCCCCTCATCATCCCGTGCCATCGCGTCATCGCCGCAGACGGGAGCCTGCACGGCTTCGCGGGCGGCCTTGCCATGAAAGCCCGACTGCTCGCGCTGGAGAACGGCCAGGGGCAGTTCGATCTGCTTGCGGAGCAGGAGTAGCGATGCGCTTTGCGGTCTTCGGCGACATCCACGGCAACATCTTCGGCCTGGAGGCCGTGTTGGCCGACCTGCGCCGCCATCGGCCCGACGCCATGATCGTGACCGGCGACCTGGTCTACAAGTTCCCATGGGGCGCCGAAGTGGTAGACCTGTTGCGCTCATTGCCGCATCAGGCCGTGCTCGGCAATTCGGAGCTGTACCTGGCCCTCTGGGATACGCCGCTGTGGCCGGCCGACCGCTGGAACCTGCCCCTGGCGCACGAGATGGTCGCCTGGGAACGCCATCGGCTGGGCGCGGAACGCCTGGCGTGGCTGGCGGCCCTGCCCGAATATGTGGCCCTCTCGGCCGGCCGGATCGAAGATCTGCTCGTGGTGCACGGCGTGCCGGGCAATCCGTTCCTGCCGTTTTTGGCCCGGCCCGGTGAAGACCGCTCGCCGTGGGTGCAAACCGATGCGCGCGTTCGGGAACTGTTGGGCGACGTGGACGCCGACGTGGTGGTCTGCGGCCACACGCACACCGCGCTGATCCGCCGGGCCGCCTCGCGCGCCCGGCCCGATGTGCTGATCGTCAATCCGGGCAGCTTGAGCTACGGCCGCGGCCGCGATGCCGGCGTGGGCCGGGCGAGCTACGCGCTGCTGGACTGGTCGGCGCGCGCCGGCTGGCAGGCCGCCATCCACACGGTGCACTACGACCCGGCCCCCCTTCACGCGGCGTTGCTGGCGCTGCGCGGGGACTATCCGGTGGCCGAATACATCGCCAACCGGATGCGGCCGGCGAACGCCGAGGCCGTGCCCGAACAACGGCTCGACTTCATCCGCTTTCGCTGGGGCGATGCGCCCGAATGGTGGGAGCGCCGCGATGCGTTGCCCGCGTGGCATGCGCTGCGCGGCGATGGCGCGTGAGCGCGGCCATGCTCGCGAAAACAAATCAGACCGACAACGCCGATGACATTTACGACAAATAGCTATTGCTTCATCTGTGGGAGCGACAATCCCCTGGGCTTGCAGGCGCGCTTCGAGGAACAAACGGACGGCTCGTTCCTGGCCCGCTTCACCGGCCGGGACCAGCATCAGGGCTATCCCGGTCGGATGCACGGCGGGATCATCGCCGCGCTCCTGGCCGAGGTGGCGGCCCGCGCGGCCGAAGCGAAGGGAGGCCAGGTCCAAGAGCTGCGCGTGCGCTATCGCCGGCCGGTACCGCTAGAGTGCGAACTGGCGGCCGTGGGACGGCTCAGTGCGGCCGGGGAGCACGAGATCGAGGCCGCGGCCGAGCTCCTTCTGGCCGATGGCTCCGTAGCCGCTGAGGCGCGGGTGCATTGCCCGATGTCGGGCGCCGGGCCGGCCGACCGATCCGCGCACGACCGGCCGCCGGCCTTGCCGGTCGCGCGCAAGCAGCCCAACAGCCGCATGTGCTTCGTGTGCGGCACCAGCAACCCCGTCGGCCTGAAAGTGCGCTTCTACGAGCAGGAGGACGGCGGTGTAGTGGCCCGTTTCACCGGCGCCGACCATCACGTGGATCATGCCGGCCACCTGAACATCGCAGCCATTGCGGCCGCCATGGACGAGGCGATGGGCCGCGCCATCATGATCCCCTACGGCGAGGCGATCTGGGGCGTGACGGCCGAGCTCAGCTTCCGATTCCTTCGGCCGGCGCCGGTCGGCGTGGAGCTGATCGGCACGGGGCGGATCACCGGCGAGAAATCGCGCATCTTCGAGGGGAGCGGCCGGCTCTTCCTGCCCGACGGGACCGTTGCCGTCGAAGGGCATGGACGTTACGTCAAGCTGGATATGGTCACGCTCGGCGGATTCGACCCCGTGCGCGAGGAGTGGGGCGTGCGGCCCGATTGAACGGACCTGAAAATCGCCATCACGTGCCAGGCACCTTGCAGAGTGTCTGGCACGTGAAGCGCTAAGGAAGAGAAACAATGGCCATCAAACGCGTGGATCACATTGCCATCGTCGTCGAGGACCTGGAGAAGGCGCTGGAAGTCTATCGGGATGCCCTGGGGATGTCCGTCACGGCCATCAAAGAGATGCCGGAGCAGGACGTCAAGATGGCTTTCCTGCCGACCGGCGACTCGGAGATCGAGCTATTGGAGCCGCTCTCGACCGAGTCGGGCATCGCGAAGTATCTGGCCAGGCGCGGGGAGGGGTTGCACCACATCTGCCTGGAGGTAGACGACATTGCCGCGACCCTGGCCGATCTGAAGGCCAAGGGCGCGCAACTGATAGACGAGACCCCCAAACGCGGGGCCTATGGGCAGGTGGCCTTCATTCACCCGAAGGGTGCGCACGGGGTGTTGATCGAGCTAGTAGAGCGCGACTGACGGCCCGCCCCCCATATCGCGCGCGTCGCCCCGCCTGTAACATAAGCCTCCGGCTTGTGAAGCCTCCGGCTTGCGCCCCCTCAACGGCCGCAAGCCAGAGGCTTGCGCTACGGGTATCGCGCCGCGGCGCCCCGCCTGTAACACAAGCCTCCGGCTTGTGAAGCCTCCGGCTTGCGCCCCCTCAACGGCCGCAAGCCAGAGGCTTGCGCTACGGGTATCGCGCGCGTCGCCCCGCCTGTAACATAAGCCTCCGGCTTGCGCTACGGCCACCGTGATCGCATCGCGCTTCATATGGCGCCCTCGGCCGAGAGGACGGCGCCAGCCGTGCGAAGGAGGATCAGCAGGTCGAGCCGCAGCGAGCGATGTTCGACGTAGTAGATGTCGTACTCGACGTGCTCGTACATCGGCTGCGGCCGGCCGTTCACCTGCCACCAGCCCGTGAGGCCCGGCTTGACCGCGAAGCGCCGCAGTTGCCAGGTATCGTACTTCTCCAGGAGGGCGAGCTGCTCGGGCCGGGGACCCACCAGGCTCATCTCCCCGCGCAACACATCCCAGAACTGCGGCAGCTCGTCCAGGCTTGTGCGCCGCAGGAAGCGCCCCACGCGCGTCACGCGATCGTCGTCGGCGTCGGGCTTCAGGCCATAGCCCGGCGCGTCGAGCCGCATCGTGCGAAACTTGTGGATGCGAAACACCTTCAGATCCTTGCCGACCCGATCCTGGGCAAAGATCACCGGGCCGGGCGAATCGAGCTTGATGGCGATGGCCAGCGGCACGTAGAACAGGCCCGTGATCAGCAGCCCCACCGTCGCGCCGATCACGTCCATCAGCCGCTTGCATACTGCATACCACATGGCCGATTCACCTCTGGTTGCGGCGGGCGTCGGCCGCTGCGAGGGCCCGAGGGCTGACGGTGGGATGAAAGCGCGCCAGGCCGATCAGCCCGGCGAGGATGCCGAGCGCGAACGCCGCGGAGCGGGCCAGGACGAACGGAATGGCCCAGATCGCCACTCCGCGATCGTAGCGCCGCACCGTGCGCAGGAAGGGCAACGCGCTCAAGATGAGCGCGGCCAGGGCGGCCGCCGCGAGCGCCAGGCCCGGCCGCCAGACGATGCCGGCCAAAGCCGCACCGGCCACCGCGACCGCCAGGAGCACCTGTAGCTTGAGGAGCTGCGGAGTATAGGAGTCGCTCACCGCTTTTTCGGGGTGCATCTTGAGGGCCATGATCCGCCAATAGCCGCGGCGGATCTTCAGCCGGATATACCCTCGCCAGCTCGCCACATGGCGATGGTAGACGACCGCCCGGCGATTGAAGACGAAGCGATAGCCGAGTCGGGCCAACCGGTAAGACAGATCCACGTCCTCGTTGTTGGCGTGCGGAAAGGCCGGGTCGAAGCCGCCCGCGCGGCGAAGCACATCGGCCCGAAAGGCCGCCGCGTAGGAATCCACGAAATCAATCGTCGGCCGACGGGCCAGGCGATCATACCGCTCCTCGAACTCGCATTGGGCCAGGCGGGCCACCACCTCCCGCTGTCGCGTGCGGTAACTGCCCTTGACGCCCGCGATCTCCGCATCGGCCAGGGGCGCCACCATCTGCCGGATCCAATCGGCCTCGGGTGCGCAATCGGCATCGGTGAAGAGGATGATCTCGCCGGCGGCCGCCGCGATGCCGGCGTTGCGCGCGGCCGCCGGCCCCTGATTGACCTGGCTGATCACGCGCACGCCGGCCGCCCGGGCCACTGCGGCCGTCTCATCGGTCGAGCCGTCGTCCACGACGATGACCTCATAGGCCGACCGCGGATAATCCTGCCCGGCCAGGCCGCGCAGACAGAGCGGCAGGGTCGCGGCCGCGTTGAACGCCGGCACGACGACCGTTACCGACGGACAGAACATGGCCCCTTCCCCAATGCCCCGCGCTTCATGGCGAGCCCGACAGGCGGCCGGCACGACCCCGTCGCCGCCGCACCACCCACCACACCAGCGCAACGGCGACGAGCACCACCAGTATCGCCGCCAGTCCCGGCAACAGCACGGCGATCAGGGTCGTTGCGCCCGAAACCACATCCTCGGCCGTGCTGATGATCGGATTGCCGATGCCGGCGGTCGTCGCGGTGATCGCCGGCCGCACGGTGGCCTTGACCGCGTGCACCCCGCCCGCCACCAGCACGCCGCAGATCATCGCCAACACCGGGCTCATCTCGCTGATCACGTTGGAGCTGGCCGCGAAGAGGATCGCGCCGGCGGTCGGCCGGATCACGGTCTGAATCACGTCGTTGAGCGAATCCACGGCCGGGATCTTATCCGCGGTCATTTCGATGACCAACAACACGGCCAACACGCCCAACACCCATGCATTCGCCAGGGCATCCCAGGGCGACCTGAGCACGATCAGATCGGTGTAGCGCGCCAACAGCCCGACGATCAACAGCGGCAGGTAAGCGTTCAGGCCGGTGGCGGCCGAAAGCCCGAAAGCGGCCAACAAGTGGATCATCGGCGCCTCGCCATGTCTGCATCAGCCGAGCGGCGTCACCGTCGTCCGGCCGATCTGGCCGAACAGGTGCGCCTGCACCAGGTATTGCCAAAGCGTGGCCGCAGGAATCGTCACCAGCACGCCGATGATCAAGAAGATGAGTCCCAGCGATCCGACGATCCCCGCGATGATGCCGGCCACGATGGTCAACAAGATCGCGATGATGATGTTGCCCAGATTGTCGCGGGTCAACTCCCACAGCCGGCTCACCTCGAACGCGGCGGCCAGCCGGTCGGTGACCGCCAGACGAATGTAGATGGCCGGCGAGATCAACACCAGGAAGAGAGCCCACAAAGCCATCAGACAGGAGGAACAGATGATGAAGAGGATGCCGAACGCGACATTGGCTCCGCCGTTCTGATCGCCGGTCAACGCCGCGCCGATGAACAGAGGGATGCTGATCAGGAAGATCGGCAAAGCCCAGACGAAGAAAGCCACGATCAGCTTGAAGCCGCGCGCCAGGAAGCCGCTCCAATCCTCCCATTCGGGCAACGGATATTCCCGGCCATCGGCGACGTTGCGCAGCACATCCAGGCAGTAGCCCAGTATCATGAGCATCGGCACCAGGCCGATCAAGACGGGCGAAAGCAAGAGAGCTACCAGGCCCACGATCGTCCCGATGCCGAGCTTGCGGACCCAGTCCGGGTCCTCGAACATGAACGTAAACGCCTTCCCGAAATCCATGTCGTCCTCCTTGAAGTAGCGAATGCGCTGCAAAAAGCAGCCGACAGCGTCCGTATTATATCATGCTTCGGCCAGGATGGTTGAGTTGACAGCATTTCAAAACGGCAACCCCAACGTGGCGGTCAACCAATCGCGCGCCAGGCCGATGGCGGCCAGGAGCAGCAACCCCGCCACGAGGCCGGCCATGAGCGGCAAAGCGATCTGGCGCCACGCGCGGGCCTGGCCCTCGCGGCGCAAGATGATCAACATGAACACCCCGGCGACCAGGCCCACCAGGAGCACGACCCCGGCGCCGCTCAACAGCGCCAGTGGATAGAGGAGCGGTTCCCATCCGCCGGCCACCAGGCCGACGACCGCGGCCCCGGCGGCGAGCAACGCGGCGAGGTCGCGCCAGCGCCGGAGCACCGGCTCCTCTTCGGCCGCGGCCCATGCGGTCAGATTGAAGAGCGGGAGCAGGAAGCTGGCGATCACCAGCCCCTCCAACGTGCCGGTGATCAGGCGCAAGAGGTTGCTCGGCTCGTACAAAGGAGCGGCAGCCAGAAAAAAGCCCAGATAGGAGTTCACGCCGTCCACGGCCCAGGCCGCCATGAACGCCCCGAGCACCGGCCAGAACCGCCGCGCGGGAAAGCGCCTCGCCCGGCCGCGGCCTATGCCCAGCAACGCGCCCAATCCGGCCAGAGCGCCCAGATAGGTGCCGCTGCACCGCGCGCACAACGGCAATTGTCGGCCGGCGATGAAATAGCTGTGGTCGGCGATGCGATGGCAGACGGCATAGGCGTAGCGGTCGGCCTTGTCGAGCGGATGCGCCGGGGGCAACGCCAACAGGGCCAGCGCGCTCAGCGCCAGCGCGACCGCGAGCCACAGGCGTCGCGTGGCGCGCAGGCGCGAAAGCAAAACCGCAAGCCGATCTTCGCGTGTGGACATGGAACGCATTATACACCGATTGACCTGGATTATCTTCCTTCAGGGCAATCGTGCTATAGTATTTCTGCTCAAATGCTTTCGGGGAATCGAACATCGTGATCGAACTATCGCATGTCACCTATACCTATCCCGACCAGGCCGCGCCGGCGCTGGCCGACTTCTCGGTCGCGCTGCGCGGCGGCGAGTTCGTGCTGGTCGTCGGGCCGTCGGGCGCGGGCAAGTCCACCTTCTTGCGCTGTCTCAACGGCCTCGTGCCCCACTTCTACGGCGGCCGCTGGTCGGGCCGCATCAGCGTCTTCGGCCGCGATCCGGTGGCCCTGGCCCCCCGCGGCATGGCCGATCTGGTGGGCTTCGTTTTCCAGGACCCCGAGGCGCAGTTCGTCGTGGACACGGTGGAAGACGAGCTGGCCTTCGCGCTCGAAAACTTCGCGTTGCCCCAGACCACGATGCGCAAGCGGATCGAAGAGGTGCTCGACCAAATGGCGATTGCCCACCTGCGCGACCGCCGCGTGAACACCCTTTCCGGCGGCGAGAAGCAGCGCGTGGCCATCGCCGCGGTGCTGGCGCTCCAGCCCGAGATCCTCGTGCTCGACGAGCCCACCTCACAGCTCGATCCGCAGGCCGCGGAAGAGGTGCTGGTGGCCCTGCGCCACCTGAACGAAGACCTGGGCTTGACGGTCATCCTGAGCGAACATCGCCTGGAGCGGGTAGTGCAATACGCCGACCGCGTGCTCTATCTGCCGGCGCCGGCCGCAACGCCCCTCCTGGCCGATCCGCGCACCGCGATGAAGGCGTTGCCCCTGGTGCCGCCGCTGATCGAGCTGGGCCGGCAACTGCATTGGGAGCCGCTGCCGTTGACGATCAAGGAGGGGCGGAGATTCGCGCGGGAACTGGGAGAGAAGATCGGCAAAGCGGCCGATCAGCAGAGCGAGAAAACACAAGATCGGGAGATGCGGAGACAGAAGGATGGCGGCGGGCCCGTCCTGATCGTGCGGGATGTGCATTTCGCGTATAATGGCCACGCGGCCCTGGCCGGCGTGAGCCTGGAGGCGGCCGCGGGCGAGTTCATCGCGCTGATGGGGCGCAACGGCTCGGGCAAGAGCACGCTGCTGAAGCTGCTCGTCGGGCTGCTGCGGCCCGACCGGGGCCAGATCATGGTGGGGGGCCAGGACACGCGGCGCGCGGCGCCGGAAGAGATCATCCGCACGGTGGGTTACGTGCCGCAACACCCGGGCACGCTCCTGTTTCAGGAGACCCTGCGGGAAGAGCTGGCCTTCACCCGCAAGAGCCATCGCCGGCCGGCCGACGAGCATGGCGATCGCGCGCTCCTGGAGCGGCTGGGGTTGGCCGCGCTGGCCGGCCGCAATCCGCGCGATCTGAGCGGCGGCGAACAACAGCGCGCGGCCCTGGCCGCCATCCTCGTCGCGGAGCCGCGCATCATCCTGCTCGACGAACCCACGCGCGGGCTCGACTATGAACAGAAACAACGCCTGGCCGGGCTGTTGCAGGAGCTGAAGCGGGAGGGTCGCACCATCGTCATGGCCACCCACGACGTCGAGCTGGCCGCGGCCTGCGCCGATCGCGTGGTGCTGATGGCCGAGGGCCAGATCGTGGTGGATGGCCCGGCGCGCCAGGTGATGAGCGACTCGCAGGTCTTCGCCTCGCAGATCAATAAGTTATTTCGCGATCCGCGCTTCCTGGTCGTGGACGACGTGTTGCGGACGATGGCGGGGATCATGAAGGGGGACGAGCGATGACCGTAGACGCCAGGGCCGAACGCCGGCCGGAGCGCGGCGGCCGCGGGGATTCGATGGCGCTCGCGATCAGCTTTATGGCCAGCCTGGTGGGCCTGGTCGCCTTCCTGTATCCTTTCTTCCTGCCGCAACGGGCCGCGGCGGGCGCCCTGGCCCACGCCAACGACGCGCCCTTGATCTTCGTGGTGGTGCTCGTGCTCTGCCTGGCGACCGTGTTCGCCAGCTTGACCGGCCGGCAGATGACAAGCAAGCTGGTGGCCCTGCTCGGCATCTTGACCGCGCTGAGCGCGGTGTTGCGCACGATCCCGGGGCCGGCCGGGTTCAACGCCATCTTCTTCCTGCCGATTCTGGCCGGCTACTGCTATGGCCCGGTGTTCGGCTTCCAGCTCGGCGTTTTTTCGCTGCTGGTCTCGGCGCTGATGGGCGGCGGCATCGGGCCGTGGTTGCCCTATCAGATGCTCGCCACCGGCTGGGTGGGGATGCTCTCCGGCTTCCTGCCCCGGCTTGCGGCCAACCGCCGGCTCGAGGCCGTCATGCTCGCGGCCTGGGGCGCGCTCGTGGGGTTGCTCTTCGGCGCGATCATGAACATCTGGTTCTGGCCGTTCCTGGCCGGCGGCGCCGATTTCGCGCGGCCGACCGAAGGCGTGTGGCAGCCGGGAATGGACGTGTGGGCTTCGCTGCGCGCCTATCTGACGTTCTATCTGGCCACCTCGCTGTGGTGGGATGTCTGGCGTGCCGGGGGCAACGCGCTGCTCCTGCTCCTCTTCGGCGCCGCGGTGTTGCGCGTGCTCCGGCGGTTCCGCAGCCGCTTTCAATTCGACATCGTGCCCCAGGTGGAACTGGCCGCGGCCGATGGGCAAGCAGTGCCTTCTCAGGAGGCTTGATGGGCCGCGGCGCGTACGAGCATCAATACACGCAGCTCGACCTGCCCGCGCTGGCCGCGCCGGTCACAGATGCGGCGCCGACCGAGATCCCCCTGGCCGCGGAGCTGCGGGGCGAAGGACCGGCCGGCGTGGACCTCTACTGCGCCGACAATCTGGCGCTCATCCAACACCAGGGGGAAGCGTGGCGAGGCCGCTATCAGTTGATCTACCTCGACCCGCCGTTCGGCACGGGCAAGGTGTACGCGGCACGCATCGGCGGAGAGCGCCGGCGCGCCGCCCGCACGGTGGATGCCTATCGCGACGACCTGGCGTTCGACGCGTATCTCGCCTGGCTCAAGGCGCGCCTGGCCCTCATGCGCGATCTGCTCCACGAGACCGGCACGCTCTACGTCCATCTGGACTGGCATGCCGTCCACTACGTCAAAGTGGAGCTCGACCGGCTGTTCGGCCGCCATCGCTTCCTGAACGAGATCATCTGGTGCTACTACGGCCCGTCGCCCATCCGCCGCGCATTCAAGCGCAAGCACGACACCATCCTGGTCTATACCCGTTCGGCCGACTATTTCTTCGACGCGGACGCCGTGCGCATGCCCTACGATGAGGTGACGGTGAAGACGTTCGCCAGCAGCGCCAAGGCCGGCTTCGGCAAGGTGCCCGACCTGGCGCGCGGCAAGGTGCCGGAGGACTGGTGGTATTTCCCTGTGGTGGCCCGGCTCCACAGCGAGCGGATCGGCTATGAGACGCAGAAGCCCGAGGCGCTCCTGGAACGGATCGTGCGGGCGTCGAGCCGGCCGGGCGATCTGGTGGGCGATTTCTTTGCCGGCTCGGGCACGACCGGCGTGGTGGCGGCCCGGCTGGGGCGCAACGCGGTGCTGGTGGATCGCAATCCGGTGGCCGTAGAAAAAAGCCTGTTGCGGCTGGCCAGGCTGAAGCCGCCCCCGCGCACCCGGCTGTGGCGCTATTTCACCGCCACAGACCGGTAATGCGCTCCAGCCCCAGGGAGGGGACGCCGTTCGGTAGCCCGCCGATCTTATCGGCGGGCGGGCTCCCCGGCCACAAGGCCCCGCAAGATGCGCAGGTTCTCGACGTCCTCGTGCATGTCCTTGCTCTTGGGCGTCTCGAGGATCATCGGCACCGCGGCGAAACGGCCATCGTTCAAGATGTTGGCGAACGCCGTCAGGCCGAGCAGCCCGGTGCCGATGTGATCGTGCCGATCCACCCGCGAGCCGAGGCCCTTCTTGCTATCGTTGAAGTGGAAGCAGCGGATGCGTTCGAGGCCGATAAGCCGGTCGAATTCGGCCATCGTCTCGGCGTAGGCTTCGGGCGTGCGGATGTCGTAGCCGGCCGCAAAGACGTGACATGTGTCGAAGCAGAAGCCCACGCGCTCCGGCGCATGCACGCCGTCGAGCATGGCGCGCAACTGCTCGAAGCGATAGCCGAGCGCCGATCCCTGGCCGGCCGTCGTCTCGATGAGGGTGAGCGTGCGGTAGCCGGGAGTGGCCTCGTGCGCCCGATTCACCCCCGCGATGATGCGCGCAATGCCGGCCTCTTCCCCGGCGTCCATGTGCGCGCCGGGATGGAACACCACGCCCAGGATGCCCAGTTGTTCGGCGCGGGTCAGCTCGTCTATCAGCGCGCGGACCGACTTCTCCCACAGCGCATCGTCGGGCGTGCCCAGGTTGAGCAGATAGGCCGCGTGCGAGACGACCGGGCCGATCCCCGTGGCGGCCTGCGCCGCAAACCAGCGCGCGATCTCCTCGGGAGGGGTCGGCTTCTGTTCCCAGCGGTTCTGGTTCTTGGTGAAGATCTGCATCGTATTGATGCCGATGGATTGCGCACGCTCGAAAGCCGTGCTCAGGCCCCCTTCGACCGACATATGAGCGCCTAACAACATGTTTGCATGCTCCAGGAAGTTACTCGCCGGCCGCCAGCGTGAACTGCTCCACGCCTTCGGCCCTGTCCTCCACGCGCGCCATCACGAACAGCAGCGAGGAGAGACGATTCAGATACTTGAGCGGGATGGCCGTACGCACCTCGCCGTCGTGCGTCAGCTTGGCGACGATGCGCTCGGCCCGGCGCACGACCGTGCGCGCCAGATCGATCCAGGAGCCGCCCACGCTGTCGCCGGGGACGATGAAAGCCGGCGGCATCTCGACGCGCTTGCCGAGGGCATCCGTCTTCTGCTCGAGCCACGCCAGCCGATCCTCGCCCAGCCAGGGAGGCCGGGTCGCGGCCTCGGGCAGGGTGGCCAGATCGGCCATCAGCTTGTAAAGATCGCGTTGGATGGCCAGGATGAGCTGGCGCACCTGATGATCTTGGACCTGGGCGCGCGCCAGGCCCAACACGGCCGAAGCCTCGTCCACTGCGCCATACGCCGCGGGCCGGTCGGCGTACTTGGGGACGCGCTCGCGGCCCAAGACCCCCGTGTAGCCGTCATCGCCGGCGCCGGTATACCATTTGATCTCCATCAAAAGCCTCGCACTCCCACACCCAATTCGTAGACCAGCTTGCCGCCCAACCACCCGTCGAGCAAAATCAACAGGGCGGCCACCAGCAGAAGCACCAGATAGGCCCGCCGCCCGGAAGCAACGGCCAAAAGCTGCTTGTTCTTGAGCGGCCAATACAGCGCGCCCCCGAGCACGACCAGGATCGCCACGCCGACCGTGATGTGTTGGTTGATGGTGTCCCGCACCTGCGGCAGATCGGCCGCCCGGCTCTGGTCCACCACGCCCGCTATGCCGGCCACCAACGTGCTGAGCCAGCCCAACAGCAAAAGCCAGCGGCCGGCCCATAGCCACTGCTCTCCCGAACGCCGCGCGGCCAACCCGACGGCAACAAATGCGATCCCGGCCAGCGTCAACGCGATCGGAAAATGAACCAGGCGAGGGTGAAAAGGGTACATCGCTACTCCGGCACGAGCGCCAGCAACTGGAGCGGCTTGCCATAGCTGGCGGCCATCAGCCGTTCGGCGAAATGCTTGCCGCGCGGCATGCCGCTCGTCCGCATCTCATGCACCACCACGGGCACCGGATAGAAGACCCGCTGATGTTCGGCCTGCCACTCGCGGCCGTCCCAGGTCATGATAGCATAGGCCGCCCGCTGGTCGCCATCCATCGGCAGGCCGGCGCTGGCCACATCCACCAGCAGCCGATCTCGCCACCGGCGCACGGCCGGCACATGGATGTGCCCATAGGCCAGCGCCTGCCAATCCGGCGCGCGGCCGTCCTCCTTCAACAACAGGCCGTCCAGGTCCTCGTCCGAGAACTGGGCCACGATGGGCCGGGTCAGATCGGTCGGATTGGCGTGCACCACCAGCAGATCATGTCCCAATGCAGGCGACACCCGATGCGCGAAGGGCAGATGTGCCAGATACGCCACGCGCTGCGGGCCGAGCCGCTCGGTCATCCAGGCCAATTGCGCCCGGAAACGCTCGTCGTCCTTGCCGGCCGGCGTCTCGTCGGGCCGGCGCAGGAAGAACGCATCGGTATTGCCCTGGATCACGGCCGTCGCGACCTGGCGCACCCGGTCCACCACCTCGGCCGGCCACGGCCCCGACCAGACCAGATCGCCGGCAACGATGATCTGGTCGAATGGGCCGCGCTGTTTGAGGTCGTTCAGCACGGCTTCCAATGCCACCAGATTGCCGTGGATGTCCGAAAGGAGTGCAATCCTCATTGATGCCGCTCCTTTGTACGGCGAACTTAAGTTCGCCGTACAGGCTCAATGTTGAACCGCGCCTTGCACGACGAACTGAAGTTCGCCGTACAAGTTGAACCGCGCCTTGTACGACGAACTGAAGTTCGCCGTACAGGCTCAACGACGGATCAGCGCGGCGCCCAACGCTTTCGGTCCGGCGTGAGCCGCGAAGGCCGGCCCGGCTTCGACCGCCAAAATCTCTGAAGGATCGGTGTTGAGCAGGCCGGCCAGATAAGCGATCAGGTCGTTGGCCACTTCGCAGCCGCGCGTATAGGCCGCGGCCACCTGGGCCACCGGCAGACGAGCGCGCAGCTCCTCCTCGATGCGCTGAAGCGCCCCGCGCGTCGAACGGGCCACGCCCACGAAGCGAAACTCCCCCTCCACCATCTCGACGATCGGCTTCACCCGCAGGGCCGCGGCGAGCTTCTCGATCAGCGGCATGATGCGGTCGAGGCGTCCCCCGCGGCGCACCCATTCCAGGGTGTCGAGCGCGAAGACGATGGAAGTGCGACTGCGCAGCTCTTCCAGCATCTGCTGGATGAACTCGGCGCTGCGGCCCGCCAGCGCCTCTTTGGCCGCCACCAGCACCTGCAAGCCCATGCCGACCGAAAAAGACCCCGTGTCTATGACCCGCACACGCTCGCCGAACTCCTGGGCGGCCGCCCACGCCGCGTTGAACGTGCCGCTGTGGCGGGCTGGCAGAGTCAGGCAGATGACGTCGTGTCCGGCCGTGACGAGCTTTTCGAACACCTGATAGAAGGCCCCCGGCGGCGGCGATGAGGTGCCGGGAGCCACCGGCGAACGTTCGGCGCGCTCCCAGAACTCGGCGTTGCTCAACTCCGAACTGGGAACCATCTCCTCTCCGAAGCGCACATAAACTGGAACGATGGTGATCCCTAGCTGGGCGGCGATCACGGCCGGCAGATCGCACCCGCTGTCGGCGACGATGCGGACACTGTTCATGATTCCTCCTCCGGTGATCTTGCTCTCATTATATCATGCCATGCAGTAAGCGCAACCACAGCCGAAGCCGCGATTTCAACGACAAGACACTTCATGGTAGAATAACCGTGACGCAAGGAGGCCAGCCATGAAACACATCGAATTCACCCGCCAATCTCCCGATCGCCTCGTCTTCTATTTCCAGGGCTGGGAGCCCGAGACAGATCCGCGCGGCATCGTTTGCCTGGTGCACGGACTGGGCGAACACACCGGCCGCTATGCGCACGTGGCCGCCGCGTTGAACGCGGCCGGCTATGTCCTGTTCGGCTGCGACCTGCGCGGCCACGGCAGGTCGGCCGGCCCGCGCGGGCACACGCCGTCCTACGAGACGCTGATGGACGATCTCGGCCGGCTGCTGGCGGAGGCAACGGCGCGCTACGGGAGCAGGCCGCAGTTCCTCTACGGCCATAGCCTGGGCGGCAACCTGGTGCTCAACTATGCCCTGCGCCGCCGGCCGGCCCTCGCGGGCGTGATCGCCACCAGCCCGGCCATCCGCGTACCGGTGCGCCTGCCTCCGGCTCAGGTGACCCTGGCGAAGGTGATGAACCGCCTTTGGCCGGCCATGCAAATGGCCAACGGCCTGGACGTGAACGGCCTGGCGCGCGATCCCGAGGTCATTCGCGCCTACACGAACGATCCGCTCGTCCACAACAAGATCTCGGTCCGCCTGGCGCTGAGCATGTTGGAGGCCGGAGAGTGGGCGCTGGCGCACGCGAGCGAGTTTCCGGTGCCCTTGCTCCTCGTCCACGGCACGGCCGACATCCTGACCTCGGCGGAAGGCTCGCGCGAGTTCGCCGCCCGCGTGCCGGCCGGCCGCTGCACCCTGAAGCTGTGGGAAGGATTCTACCATGAAACCCACAACGAGCCCGAAAAGGCCGAGGTGTTGGGGTTCATGGTGGATTGGTTGCGCCAACGGTCGTAATCGTAACGGCATGTCTTCTCATCTGACAGGAGTTGTGCAGTAGAGGCTCCCAGCCGGTCTGCGACCGGCGTCGTTGGGTTGAGCGTGCCGTCTTGGACGGCCAGACGGGGGTCGCAGATCACCTGCGAGCAAGAAATGCGTAAGTCCTGTTATTTGAAGAGGGCGACCGCTGCGTCGAGCGCCTGAACGGGTACCCGGCGCGCACGCCCACGAAAGCAAGCGAGACAAAAGGAGGCCTCCCATGTCCGAGAACGCCTTTTCTTGGGTCAAGGCGCTGGAAACCGGCGCCCTCACCGAACTGCAATGGGAAACGTTGCAGGCGGCCGTAGACAATGGCCAGGCCGAATCGCTGCTGGAAGCCGCCCGGCTGTTGGACTTCGAGGCCACCCACCGGGCCGGCGAGGA
>DAOTZV010000153.1:0-24678 GCA_034434235.1 Anaerolineae bacterium | reverse complement strand
GATTAGCCGTCTAACTAAAACGTCGGCCCAAACGGTCGATCGGAGGGCGTATGGCGCAACTTTCCGAGCTTGAGGCGCTCGATTTCCTGTTGGGCCAGGTCTGTCGGTTGCACTACATCCGGGCGCAAGAGCTGCTGGAGACCCTCGGCGTCTACCGCGGACAGCCGCCCGTGCTCCATCTCCTGCACGAGCAGGAGGGCCTGACCCAGAGCGAGCTGGCCAGCCGGCTCCAGTTGACGCCGGCCACCATCACGAAGATGCTCCAACGCCTGGAAAAGGCCGGCTTCGTCCAGCGCCAGACCGACGCCGAAGACCAGCGCGTCTCGCGCGTCTACCTCACCGACGCCGGCCGGGCCATCCAGGCCGATGTGGCCGCGGCGCTGAGTCGCCTGGCGCAGGAGACTTTCAGCGACTTCACCATCGAGGAGCGGGTCGTCCTGCGCCGGCTCATGCTCCAGATGCGCGCCAACCTGAGCAAGGTGATCACCGAGACCGACGATTTATTCAGCCGGCAAAACGAATCCCGAGCGGAGAACCGCCATGTCTGCGACGCGTAGGCTTGCCCGTTTCCTGAAACCGTATCGCCATTGGGCCGTGCTCGCGCCCCTGCTCATGATGCTCGAAGTGGCCATGGACCTGATGCAACCCCGCATGGTCCAGCGCATCGTGGACCAGGGCCTGGCCCGCGGCGACATGCCCCTCGTGCTGCACACCGCCCTGCTCATGGTCGGCTTCGCCGCCATCGGCGCCGTCGGCGGCACCGGCTGCACCGTCTTCTCGGTCCTGGCGGCCCAGGGCTTCGGCGCCGACCTGCGCAGCGCGCTCTTCGCCAAGGTCCAATCCCTTTCCTTCGGCAACCTGGATCGGCTGGAGACCGGCCGCCTGATCACCCGGCTCACCAACGACGTGACGCAGGTGCAGGAGCTGGTGATGATGATGCTGCGCATCATGGTGCGCGCGCCTCTCCTGATGGTCGGCAGTCTGGTCATGGCGATCTTCACCAGCCCTACCCTCGCGCTGCTCTTCGTCGTCCTCATCCCCCTGGTGCTCGCCGTGGTGATCTGGCTGATCAACAAGAGCCATCCGCTCTTCAGCGAGGTGCAGCGCCGGCTCGATGCGCTCAACACGGTGATGCAGGAGAACCTGGCCGGGGTGCGCGTGGTCAAGGCGTTCGTGCGCGAGGCGCACGAGATCGGCCGCTTCCGCAAGGCCAACGAACAATTGATGCAACAGAACATCACCGCGGCCCAGGTCCTGGCCCTCAACATGCCCCTCGTCATGCTCATCCTCAACAGCGGCGTCGTGGCGGCCCTCTGGCTGGGCGGCGTCCAGGTGAAGGCCGGATCGCTCCAGGTCGGCCAGATCATCGCCTTCACCAACTACCTGACGCAAACCCTCTTCTCCATCATGATGGTCAGCATGCTCACCATGCGCCTCTCCCGCTCCGAAGCCTCGGCCGAGCGCATCCAGGAGGTGTTCGACAGCCAACCGGAGGTGGTGAACCGGCCCGGCGCGCTCGCCGAGTTTGCCCCGCGCGGCCGCGTGGCGTTCGAGAACGTCACCTTCAGCTACAACGGCGCCGACGCCGAGCCGGTGTTAAAGAACGTCAGCTTCGTCGCGGAGCCGGGACAAACCGTGGCCATCCTCGGCTCCACCGGCGCCGGCAAATCGTCCCTCGTCCACCTCATCCCGCGCTTCTACGACGTGAAGGAGGGCCGGGTGACCGTGGACGGCATAGACGTACGCGACATCGACGAGACCGCCCTGCGCCGGCAGATCAGCATCGCGCTGCAAGAATCGGTCCTCTTCAGCGGCACCATCCGCGACAATATCCGCTACGGCCGGCCCGATGCCGGCGACGAAGAGGTGATTGCGGCGGCAAAGCTGGCCCAGGCGCACGACTTCATCATGTCCTTCCCCGACGGCTACGACTCGATGGTGGGCCAGCGCGGGGTGAACCTGTCGGGCGGCCAGAAGCAGCGCATCGCCATCGCCCGCGCCCTCCTCATGAACCCCAGCGTGCTGATCCTGGACGACAGCACCAGCTCGGTGGACGTGGAGACGGAGGCCCGGCTGCAAGAAGCGTTGGCCGCGGCGCGGCGCGGCCGCACCAACCTGATCGTCGCGCAGCGCATCAGCACCGTCCTGAGCGCCGACCAGATCCTCGTGCTCGACAACGGCCAGATCGTCGCCCAGGGGCCGCATGCCCGGTTGATGGAAACCAGCCCGATCTATCGGGAGATCTACGAATCGCAGATGGAGCGCTGAGCCATGCCCGCACCGATGTCCCGATCCAGCGAACGCACCCCCATTGTACCGCCGCCCTTCATGATGGGCCGGCCCGGCGGCGGGCCGGGCGGGGGCGGCCCGGGCGCGCACTTCATGCGGCCGGTCGAACACGCCAAAAACCCGGCCGGCACGCTCGCCCGGCTGTGGGGCTACCTGCGCCGCCAGCGCCTGGCGCTGATCTTCACCGCCCTGGCCGTGGCCGCCACCACGGGCCTCCAGCTTGCGGGCCCCTATCTCCTGGGCGTGGCCATTGACCGCTACATCCTGCCCGGCGACCTGGCCGGGCTGGTGCGCCTCTGCGCGCTGATGTTGGCCGTCTACGCCCTCACCTCGCTCCTCACCTGGTTGCAGACCTACATCATGGCCGCGGCCGCGCAGCGCACCGTGGCCGCCATCCGCAACGACCTGTTCGAGCACGAGCAGACCCTTGCGCTGCGCTTCTTCGATCAGCACGCGCACGGCGACCTGATGAGCCGGCTGACGAACGACGTGGAGAACATCAGCATGGTGCTGGCGCAGAGCGTCACGCAGCTCGTCTCGGCCGTCCTTAGCCTGGCCGGCACGGCCGCGGTGATGCTGTTCCTGAACTGGCGATTGGCCCTGGTGACCATGTTGACGGTTCCCTTCATGATGCTGTTCCTGACGCGCTGGGTGGGCGGCCGTACGCGCGCCGGCTTCCGCCAACAACAGAAGGCGCTCGGCAAGCTGAACGGCATCATCGAGGAGACGATCACCGGCCAGCGGGTGGTGAAGGCTTACGGCCGCGAACAGGCCGTGATGGCCGAGTTCGACTTCGCCAACCGCGAGCTGCGCCGGGCCGGCACACAGGCGCAGATCTTCTCCGGCTTCATCGGCCCGCTGATGAACTTCGTCAACAACCTGGGCCTGGCCATCGTGGCCGGCGCGGGCGGCTGGATGGCCCTGGCCGGACTGGCCACGGTGGGCACCATCGCCGCGTTCATCAACTACGCGCGGCAGTTCGGCCGGCCGCTCAACGAGATCGCCAACCTCTACAACACGATCCAGTCGGCCATTGCCGGCGCGGAGCGGGTCTTCGAGACGATAGACGAACCGGCCGAGGTGACCGACGCGGCCGACGCCAGGCCGCTCGCTGCGGTGCGGGGCGAGGTGGTCTTCGAGGATGTCTGCTTCGAATATGAGCCGGGCGTGCCGGTGTTGAAACATGTGAGCCTGCGCGCCGAGCCGGGGCAGGTGGTGGCGCTGGTGGGTCCCACCGGCGCGGGCAAGACGACCATCGTCAACCTGCTCACGCGCTTCTACGACATCCAGTCGGGCCGCATCTGCATTGACGGCCAGGACATCCGCCAGATCAAGTTGGCCGACCTGCGTCGGCAGCTCGGCATCGTGCTCCAGGACACCTTCCTCTTCACCGGCACGGTGATGGAGAACATCCGCTACGGCCGGCTGGACGCGACCGACGAGGAGGTGATCGCCGCGGCGCGGCTGGCCAACGCCGATCCGTTCATCCGCCGGCTGCCGCACGGCTACCAGACGGAACTCTCCGAGCGGGCCGGCAACCTGAGCCAGGGCCAGCGCCAGCTCCTGGCCATCGCGCGCGCGATCCTGGCCGATCCGGGCATCCTGGTGTTGGACGAGGCGACGAGCAGTGTGGACACGCGCACCGAAAAGCACATCCAGGAGGCCATGTTGCGGCTGATGAAGGGCCGCACCAGCTTCGTCATCGCCCATCGGCTGAGCACGATCCGCAACGCCGATCAGATCCTGGTCATCAACCACGGCGAGATCATCGAGCGCGGCACGCACGAGACGCTGCTGGCGCAGCGCGGCTTCTATTATCACCTGTACCAGAGCCAGTTCCGGGCGGACGGCAGGGGCCTCGCGGCGGCCGAGGAAGATCGTAAAGCCGGCCATCCGCCGGCTCCGATCCCTGTGGGCATCGCCGTCGGCCGGTAGACGGTCCCCACTCGCGGCCGTTTGGGGCGATTGAAAGTTCGAATTGACAAATCGCCCCCTTGCGGTTATATTCCTCTCGCGAACCTTTCCCCCTCTTTCGTCGCGCCGCGCGCGACTTTGCAAGCGGCACCTGTAACAATGGATCGAGCAGAGGACGATGAGGACCATGCACCGTTCACACAGGAAGGCGCCAACCGCGTTTTCCTCTACTTCTCGAAGACGGATCGGGCACTCCTTTTCCCCGACCAGCCACGCCCCCCGCGCCGCGGGCCGCCGCGGGGCCCCGGGGCAGTTATCGCAAGAGCTCTTGCGCCAGGCCAACCTGAAGCTGGACCGCCAGGCCCTCCTGCTGCAGGCGGCCGCCGAAGTCTCGCGCGCCACCGGCAGCATCCTGGACCCCGACGAGCTGATGGCCCAGGTGGTGGAGCTGACCCGCGAGCGGTTCGGACTCTACTACGTCGGCCTCTACCTGGTGGATCCGACGGACGAAACACGGCGCTGGGCCGTGTTGCGCGCCGGCACGGGCGAAGCCGGCCGACAGATGGTGGCCGCCGGCCGGCGGGTCGAGATCGGCGGCGATTCGCTGGTCGGCCGCTGCATCGCCACCCGCCAGTATTGCCTTGAGCAAAACGTCACCCCCGAGGCCGCGCAACTGAAGAACCCCCTGTTGCCGGCAACGCGCTCCAAGCTGGCCCTGCCGCTGATCAGCCGCGGCCAGGCCATCGGCGCCATGACCATCCAGTCCGCGCAGCCGAACGCTTTCGGCGAGGACGAGATCACCACCCTCCAGACCATGGCCGACCAGCTTGCCAACGCCATCGAGAATGCCCGCCTCTTCTCCGAACGCAAGCAGGCCGAAGAGGCGTTGGCCCGCCACGCGCGCCAACTGGAAGAGACGACCGCCTTCCTGAATTCGGTGGTGGAGAACATCCCCATCATGTTCTTTGTCAAGGAAGCCTCCGAGCTGCGCTGGGTGCGCTGGAACAAGGCCGGCGCCGAGACGATCGGCTTTTCGCGGGAAGAACTGATCGGCAAGACCGATTACGATGTGTTCCCCAAAGAAGAGGCCGACTTCTTCACCGCCAACGACCGGAAGGCGCTCGCCACCGGCAAGCTGGTGGACACGCCCGAAGAGCCGGTCCATACCCGGCACAAAGGCGTGAGGATCCTGCACACCCTCAAAGTGCCGATCCTCGATGCCGAGGGCAAGCCCCAGTACCTGGTGGGCATTTCGGAAGACATCACCGAGCGCAAACGGGCCGAGGAAGAAGCCAACCGCATCCGGGCCTTCCTCGATTCGGTCGTCGAGAACATCCCGATCATGGTTTTCGTCAAAGAAGCGGAAACCCTGAAATGGGTGCTCTGGAATCGGGCCGGCGAGGAAACGGTGGGCTATGCGCGCGAAGAGCTGATCGGCAAGACCGATCACGACTTCTTCCCCAAAGAAGAAGCCGACTTCTTCCACGCCAAGGACCGCGAAGTATTGACCACCGGCCGGCTGGTAGACATCCCCGAAGAGCCGATCCACACCCGACACAAAGGGGTCCGAATCCTCCATACCCTCAAGGTGCCCATCATGGACTCCGAGGGCCGGCCGCAATACCTGATGGGCATCTCCGAAGACATCACCGAGCGCAAGCGGGCCGATGAGGAGGCGAAACGCACCCAGGCGTTCCTGGATTCGGTGGTCGAAAACATCCCCATCATGATCTTCGTCAAGGATGCCGAGCAGCTCCGCTTTGTGCGCTGGAACAAGGCCGGCGCGGAGCTGGTGGGCTTTTCCCACGAAGAGATGATCGGCAAGACCGATTACGACCTCTTCCCGAAGGAACAGGCCGACTACTTCGTCGCCCAGGACCGCCAGGTGCTCAGCCAGGGCCGGCTGATAGAGTTCCCCGAGGAGCCGATCCAGACGCGCCATCGGGGCATCCGCCTCTTGCACACCCTCAAAGTCCCCATCCTGGATGCCAACGGCAAGCCGCAATACCTGCTGGGCATCTCGGAAGACATCACCGAACGCAAACGCGCGGAAGAGGCCCTGCAGCGCGCCCACGACGAGCTGGAGACGCGGGTGCAAGAGCGCACGGCCGAGCTGCTCAGCGCCAACCAGGCCTTGCAGGCCGAGATCGCCGAGCGGAAACGGGCCGAAGAAGAGATCCAGCGCCGCAACCAGGACCTGGCCGCCCTGAACATGATCGCCACCACCATCGGCCAGTCCATCGGCCTGGATCAGATCCTGAACGCGACCCTGGATTGCGCGATGCGCGTGATGGACATTGACGGCGGCTGGGTGCAACTGCTGGACGACGATGGCGCCACCCTGACCCTGGCGGCCCAGCGGGGCATCCCGGAGGCCGCGGCCCGCCAGATCAAGCGCCTCAAATTGGCCGAAAGCGTCGGCGGCAAGCGAACCGGGACCGCGTCGGCGCTGCAGATGGACCCCGTCCTGGAGGCGATCCGGCTCAGCATTCAGGAGGCGCAACCCGAACGGACCTTCACCCTGACCGGCGTCCCCATCCAATCGAAGGACACCGTGTTGGGCATCCTGGGCAGCATCAGCCACAACCCGCAGGGGTTGAGCCCGAATCGCGTCCAGCTGCTCACCACCATCGGCCACCAGATCGGGATCGCCGTGGAGAACGCGCGGCTGGCCCAACAGGCCGCCGAAGTGAAGATCCTGCGCGAGATAGACCGCCTGCGCTCGGAGCTGATCGCCAACGTCTCGCACGAGCTCCGGACGCCCCTGGGACTGATCAAGATCTCGGCCTCTTCCCTGTTGATGGACGATGTGGAGTTCGACCGCGCCACCCAGCAGAAGTTCCTGCACAGCATCAGCGAAGAGGCCAGCAAGCTGGAGACCATCGTAGAGCACCTGCTCGACCTGGGCCGCATCGAAGGCGGCCGCCTGCGCCTGGACAAACAGGCCGCCGACCTGGGGCAGTTGATCCGCACCACCATGAAATCCATGGAGGCCCTCTCGAGCCGGCACCGGCTGGTGTGCGATCTGCCCGACGAACCGCTGATCGCGGTGGTGGACACCAAGCGCATGGAGCAGGTGCTGCGCAACCTGTTGGACAATGCCATCAAATACTCGCCTCAAGGCGGAACGATCACGACGCACGCCCATCGCGACAACCTGCACATCATGGTCACAGTCAGCGATGAGGGGATCGGCATCCCGCCGGAAGAATGGGATCGCATCTTCGAGCGCTTCCATCGCGTGGAGAACGAGATCACGCGGCGCCTGCGCGGGGCCGGCCTGGGCCTTTCCGTCTGCCGGGGGATCGTCGAAGCGCACGGCGGCCGGATCTGGGTAGAGAGCCAGCTCAATGTCGGGAGCACGTTTTGCTTCACCATCCCGGTGGCCGGGCCGGGCAACCCGGACGACCGGTGAAGCTCTGCATGCAAGGACACGACCTGTTGAAGGAAGGGACGCATGAAGAAGACTCGTATCCTGGTGGCAGAGGACGAACCGAGATATATCTGGGCGATTCAGACCAACCTGGAAGCCCGCAACTATGAGGTGCTCACCGCGTCAGACGGGCAACAGGCGGTGCAACTGGCGGCCGACGCGCAGCCCGATCTGATCCTCCTGGACATCAAGATGCCGGTCATGAACGGCTACGAGGCCTGCCAACGCATTCGCGAGTTCTCCACCGTGCCGATCATCATGATCACGGCCATGGCCAGCGAAGCCGACAAGGTCCTGGGCCTCGACCTGGGCGCGGACGATTACGTGATCAAGCCGTTCAGCGTGCCCGAGCTGCTGGCGCGGGTGCGGGCGGCCCTGCGCCGGGTCGAGTTTGCCGAAGGCCAGGCCGCCGATGCCTGCTTCGAAGCCGGCGAACTGCGCGTCGATTTCGGCCGCAAGCGGGTGTTCGTCCGCGGGGAAGAGGTGCGCCTGACCCCGACCGAATATCGCCTGCTGTGCGAGCTGGTCAAATGGCCCGGCCGCGTTTGCGTCGTAGACTACCTGGTCGAAAAGGTCTGGGGTCCCGGCTACGAGGAAGGCGAGAAGCTGATCCGGCAGGCGATCCATCGCCTGCGCCGCAAGATCGAACCCGATCCGGCCCATCCCCGCTATATCCACACCCGACCCGGCATCGGCTATCTCTTCGCCCTCGAATGACCGCTTGCCCCGCGGCCGTCCGTTTTTGGAACGTTTTTGGAATGCCCGCGGGGCGTTTTGTGATCTCTTTGGAACGAGGAGGGGCTATACTATGAACGCTTCCTGAGAGTGCCGCAAGAGCAAAAGCTTCTTTCCTTTCCACGGGACCGGCATATGACGATGACCGATCACCCGCACGACAGGCGGATTTGCGTCCTTTGCGATCTCGATGCCCTTTACGCGGCGATCGAGCTGCAGCTCGGTCGGCTGCCACAGGTGCAGGTGATCCGCCTTGAAGCGAATGTGCCCCGATCGCCGGCCGGCGAGCATCCGGCCGAGCGGTTCGACCTGATCATCGTGGCCTCCGTATCGCCGATCCATAACCCGCTGTCCATCCTGTACCACGCGGCGCTCCTCCAGTGCATCGGACAGATCCCGGTGCTGATTATCTCCGAGCAGCCATCCCGGCCGGCGTCGGACGATAAGATCATCTACCTGAATTTCCCGTTCGATTTGGAGAACCTGGCCGAAATCGTGGCCGGCATCCTGGGGCAACCGTTCGTTTCCCCATCGGAGCGGGCGCGCGCGGGACAACCCCCTGGTTGATCCCTCGACATATCCCGGCCGTCCGGCGGGCGACCTGCCGGCGTCGGATGAGTGCAGAGAGGAGGTGAGGGCCGACGGAAAAGGCATATCGGCATACCCGGTGAGTTCTTCGGTGCAAACTGGCGTAAACCCCTTAAAGCGGAGAGAGCAACCATGGCAAAGAAAATCGTCTTCCTCTTGGTCGCGGTCACGATGGTCGCTGCGCTGGTTTCCTGCGGCGGCGCCGCCACCCCGGCCCCCGCGCCGGCCGCCCCTGCGGCGCCGGCCGCAGCGACTAAGGCCCCCGAACCGGCCGCCAAGCCGGCCGGCGTCAAAGAGCTGGTCATCTGGTGGGCCCAGTGGGATCCCGCCAACTACCTCCAGGAGATCGGCAAGCTGTACGAAAAGGAGACCGGCATCAAGGTCACCGTCGTTCAGGAGCCTTGGGGCAGCTACTTCAACAAAGTGTCGGCCGAATGGGCCGCACGCGGCACCGGCTTCGACATGGTCGTCGGCGACAGCCAGTGGTTGGGTGACGCCGTCACCAACGGCCACTACGTGGACATGACCGACTTCCTCACCTCCAACAAGCTCATCGAGACTGTTACCGAAGCCACCCTCAAATACTACGGCGAATATCCGCCGGGTTCCCGCCGGTATTACGCGTATCCGACCGAGGGCGACGCGAACGGCTGGGCCTATCGCAAAGACATCGTCGAGAATCCTGCCGAGAAGGCCGCCTTCAAGGCCAAATACGGCTACGAGTATTCCGTGCCGCCGAAGGATTACAAGCAGTTCCTGGACATGGCCGAGTTCTTCTCGCGGCCCAACGCCAACCCGCCCATCTACGGCGCGGCAGTGTACACACAGAAGGACTACGACGCCATTACCATGGGCTTCCAGAACGTGATGTTCTCCTACGGCTGCGAATGGAACGACAACTACAAGGTGGACGGCGTCCTGAACAAGAAGGAGTGCGTCGAAGCGCTCGAAGCGTACAAGCGCCTGTACGATTCGGGCCCGCCCGGCAACACGAACTCCTTCTTCCCCGAGATGAACGACTACTTCATCAACGGGCAGGTGGTCTTCGCCATGAACTACTTCGCGTTCTTCCCTGCACTGGCGAACAAGGGCACCAACCCGAAGTACTACGACAAGGTCGGCTTCTTCTCGAACCCGGCCGGACCGTACGGCCACCGGTATGCTTCCCTGGGCGGCCAGGGCACCAGCATCAACGCCTACATCTCGAACGAGCGCAAGCAGGCGTCCTTCGACTTCATCAAGTGGTTTGCGCGCGACGATATTCAGATGAAGTGGGCCGCGCTGGGCGGCTACACCTGCAACAAGAAGGCGCTCTCCTCTAAGGAATTCCTGGAGGCCGCGCCCTACAACGCCGCCTTCGCCGAAACGATGGGGATGGTCAAGGACTTCTACAACATCCCCGAGTACGGCGAGCTGTTGCCCTCCGCGCAGGCGGCGCTGAGCGACTATGTGGTCGGCGGCAAGGGCACTGCCAAGGCAGCTCTGGACGCCATCGCGGCCGCTCACGAGAAGATCTTCAAGCAATACGGCTATCCCAAGAAGTAACGGGTTTCTGAGCTGGCCGGCCGGGCGGCCAGGCAAGGCCCGGCCGGCCAGCGGACCCGGCGGTCAAGCGCGCGGCCCCGCCTCATGGTCGGGGCCGCCAGAAGAGAGGCCTGTTGCATGAACCCATCCATCTCCATCCCAACCGCGCCGCGCAGCCGGCGCCGACAGATCAGCGACAGCACGATCCAGCGCCTGTTCATCATGCCCACGCTGATCCTGCTGATCCTGTGGAACATCTTTCCGCTGTTCTATAGCCTGTTCTTGAGCTTTACGCAGTATTCGCACAGCGGAAAGGCGTCGCCCGTGTGGATCGGCGCCGCCAACTTCGACGCGTTGCTCCGCGATCCGCAGATCTGGGCCAGCTTTGCCGTGACCGGCCGCTACGCCCTGCTCTCGGTCTCCCTTCAGGCCGTGATCGGCTTCGGCCTGGCGCTGCTCCTGCGGGCCCGTTTCAAGGCCAGCGGCCTGCTGACGACGTTGATCCTGATCCCCATGATGCTTTCGCCGGTCATCGTCGGCATGTTCTGGCGCCTGATCTTCAATCCGCTCACCGGCATCTTCAATTATCTGATCGGCTTCTGGGATCCGACGACGTCGCCGGTCTGGCTCAAGGATTACCCCTTGATCTCCGTGGTCATCGTAGACGTGTGGATGTGGAGCCCGTTCGTGATGCTGCTGTGCCTTTCCGGCCTCAAGGCGATCCCCGATTACATTTACGAGGCGGCGGCCGTGGATCGGGCCAGCTCCTGGCGCCAGTTTTGGCGCATCACCCTGCCGCAGGTCGCGCCGCTGCTCCTGCTGGCCATCCTGTTCCGCACCATCGAGGCGCTGAAGGCGTTCGACCTGGTGATGGGCCTGACGGGAGGCGGGCCGGGCAACGCGACCGAGACGGTCTCGGTGGCCCTGTATCGGATGGTCTTCCAGGGCCAGGCCCGCACCGGCATGGCCAGCGCCCTGGCCTATATCGTGCTCATCGTCATTATCGCGGTGAGCAACGTGTACATCTGGTATCTGAACCGGATGAAGGAGGCCTGATCATGGCAACGACAGCAACGACGCGGCCGACCTTCGCCGAAACCGGGCCCGCGACGCCCATCACCGATTCGGTGCGCGTGGACCAGATCACGCCGCTCGCCACCATGGGCATCACCGTGCGGCTGGTGATCTCCATCCTCGTGGCGCTGATCATGTTGATCCCCGTCATCTGGATGGTGATGACCGCGTTCAAGTCGCGACCCGATACCACGGCGTCGCCGCCGGTCGTCTTTTTCACCCCTTCCCTCGATGGCTTTGTCGGGCTCTTCTACAACCGCAGCCAGTTGGGCGCCGGCGAACTGGCCCAATACCGCGAGCGCACCGACCTGAGCTTCATCGAGCGGCAGGCGCTGGCGCGGGGCATGAAGATCCTGGGGCCAAGCCGATTCGTGGGCCAGCTCCGCAACTCGCTGATCATCGCGGTGACTTCGACCCTCCTGGCCGTGGCGCTGGGGTTGCTCGCGGCTTATGCGTTCAGCCGCTACGAGATCCCCGGCAAAGGGGACTGGCTCTTCTTTATCTTGAGCACGCGCATGTTGCCGCCCGTCGTGGTCACCATCCCGATCTTTCTGATGTATCGCGCCCTGGGACTGTACGACACGCACATCGGCCTGATCCTGCTCTATACCGTCTTCAACCTTTCCTTCTCGGTCTGGTTGCTCAAGGGCTTCATTGACGAGATCCCGATCGAGTATGAGGAGGCAGCGCTCGTAGACGGCTACAGTCGCTTGCAGGCGTTCCGCAAGATCGTGCTGCCGCAGTCGGCGACCGGCATCGCCGCCACCGCCGTTTTCTGCCTGATCTTCGCCTGGAACGAATATGCGTTCGCACTGATGTTGACCAGCGAGAAGGCCCGCACCGCGCCGCCGGCCATCCCGGCCAATCTCGGCGTCGGCGGCATCGAGTGGGGCGTGATCGCGGCCGGTTCGCTGCTCTTCCTGATCCCGGTGGTCATCGTCACGTTCCTGCTCCGCAAATACCTGTTGCGCGGAGTCACCTTCGGCGCGATCAGACAATGATACCCCCCAATCCCTAATCCCTAATCCCCAATCCCCGATATTGGGGATTAGGGATCAGGGATTGGGTATTGGGCGTGAGGCAAAACATGGCTGAGATCGAATTACGACAGGTAGCAAAGAAATTCGGCGAGAGCTGGGCGGTCAGGCCGATGGACCTGACCATCGGCGACGGCGAGTTCGTGGCCTTGCTGGGGCCGTCGGGCTGCGGCAAGACCACCACGTTGCGCATGATCTCCGGGCTGGAGGCGGTCACCCAGGGCCGAATCTACATCAACGGCAAGGATGTGACCTGGTTGTCGGCCAGCCAACGCGACATCGCCTTCGTGTTCCAGTTCTTCGCACTCTATCCCCTGATGACCGTACAACAGAACATCGCCTTCCCCCTGGAGTCGCAGGGCATGAAGCGCGCCGAAATCAACCGCCGGGTGAGCGAGGTGGTCGAGATGTTGCGCATCGGCCATCTGTTGCATCGCCGGCCCGGCGCGCTGAGCGGCGGCGATAAGCAGCGCGTGGCGCTGGCGCGCGCGCTCGTGCGCAAGCCGGCGTGCTTCCTGATGGATGAGCCGTTGGGCGCGCTGGACACCGAATTCCGCGAGGTGATGCGGGCCGAGATCAAGCGGCTCCACCTGGCCCAACACGCCACCACCGTCTACGTGACCCACGACCAGGTGGAGGCGATGGCGATGGGCGACCGCATCGTCGTCATGTCCAACGCGGTGATCCAGCAGATCGGCACGCCGGCGCAGGTCTATCACGACCCGGCCAATCTGTTCGTGGCCAACTTCATCGGCAGTCCGGGCATGAACCTGGTGCCCGGTCATTACGCCGACGGCATGATCCACCTGCACGGCGGCAGCGCCTTCCCGGTTCCGGCCGGCTGGCGGGCCGCGCTCGGCCGGCTGGCCGGCGGCAACGTGATCGTCGGCTTTCGGCCCGAAGCCGCGCAGATCAACCCGGAAGGGACGATCCGCGCGACCGTCTATGGCACCGACCTGCACGGCTCCTACACCATGCTCCATGCCAACCTCAACGAAGACACAATCGTGCACATCCGCACTCGCCGCGACATTGACTATCCCATCGGCGCCGCCGTCCGCTTCGATCTCGATGGGGAAATGGTGCGCTTCTTCGATCCTCAGACCGAGGCCGCCGTGGCCCGGGAGGTGAGATCATGAGCCAGGTCGCCTTGCGCAACATCACCAAGCGTTTCGGAGCCGTCACGGCGCTGGACGATATCTCGTTTGAGATCAAGAACGGCGAGCTGTTCGTCCTCCTCGGGCCGACGGGCGCGGGCAAGACCACGACGCTGCGCGTGATCGCCGGCCTGACGCGGCCGGACGCCGGCCGCGTTCTCTTCGACGGCGAGAGCGTGGACGGCTTGCCGCCGGCCGAGCGAGATGTGGCGTTCGTGTTTCAGCAATATTCGCTCTATCCGACCATGACGGTGTACGACAATCTGGCCTTCCCCTTGCGCTCGCCGATGCGCAAATTGCCGGAGGCCGAGATCAAGAGGCGGGTCACCGAAGCGGCCGAAAAGCTGCGCATCGCGCACCTGTTGGAGCGCAAGACGGCCAGGCTCTCGGGCGGCGAGATGCAGCGGGTGGCCATCGGCCGCGCGATCGTGCGCCAGCCGCGCGTCTATCTCATGGACGAGCCGCTCTCGAACCTGGACGCCAAGCTGCGCGAGGCGCTGCGCATCGAGCTGGCCCACCTGCAGCGCACGCAGGGGAGCACCACCCTTTTCGTCACGCACGACCAGATCGAGGCGTTGACCATGGCCGACCGCATCGGCGTCCTGAATCACGGCCGGCTCATCCAGGTCGGCACGCCGGAAGACATCTACGACCGGCCGGCCACGACCTTCGTGGCCCAGCTCGTCGGCTCGCCCAAGATCAACCTGCTCCGGGCGGCGATCGAGGACGGCACCCTGGTGGTGGCCGACAGCGATATCCGGCTGCCGGCGCGCGAGCTGTGCGCCGAACCCTGGCGGCTGCCGACGCAACTGATCCTGGGCGTGCGGCCGGAAGACGTGCGCCTCGATCCGGCGGGCCTGTTCACCGGTGAGATCGTCCTGACCGAGCCGCTGGGGGTGGAGACGCTGATCCACATCAAGATCGGCGAGCAGATGGTGGTGAGCACGACGCCCGGCATCGCGGCCGCGCGGATCGGCGAACGGGTGCGCTTTCAGGTGGCGCGCGAGCGGTTGCACTTCTTCCAGCGCGTCAGCGGCGAACGGGTTCAGGTATAGAGCTTCATACGAGGCCGATCGCTATGTCAGATACAGCAACCATCATGGCGGCCGCGCGACGCGCCGGCGTGGTCATCCCATCCTTCAACATCCCCTATCTGCCCATGGTCCGGCCGATCGTGCGCGCCATCGTCGAGCAGGACGCGTTCGCCCTCATCGCGGTCGCGCGGCTGGAGTGGATCAAGTTTCAGGCCGGAAGCCTGGCGGCCGTGGCCGAGGAGTTCGGCCGCTGGGCCGTGGCCGATCACGTGCGGCTGCACCTGGACCATGTGCCGGTCATTGACGAGGACAACGAGCCGGTGGCCTATCTGCCGATCATCCGCGAGGCGCTGGCGCTGGGCTACCAGTCGGTGATGGTGGACGGCTCCCGGTTGCCGCTGGCCGATAACATCGCAGCCACCCGCGCCGTAGTCGAGCTGGCGCACGCGGCCGGCGTTCCGGTCGAAGCCGAGCTGGGCGCGGTGCTGGGCCACGAAGCCGGGCCGTTGCCGCCCTACGAAGAGCTGTTCGCCTCGGGCCGGGGCTTCACCGATGTGGAAGAGGCGCGGCGCTTCGTGGCCGAGACGGGCTGCGACTGGCTGTCGGTCGCCATCGGCAACGTCCACGGCGCCATCGCGGCCGGCGCGCGCGATCAGAAGAAGATCGCGGCGCGGCTGAACCTGGAGCGGTTGGATGAGCTGGCGGCCGCCACCGGCATCCCGCTGGTCTTGCACGGCGGCTCGGGCATTCCGCGCGCCTATGTCCTGGAGGCGTGCCGCCGCGGCATCGCCAAGATCAACATCGGCACCGAGACGCGGCAGGCCTACGAGCAGGCCTGGCGCGACACCGGCAGCGTGGAAGCCGGCCAGGAGGCGGTGTACGAACGCGCCACCTGGATATTGCGCGATCATCTGGCCGTGGCGGGCAAGCGCCGGATCGTCGCCGGCCGGGATCAGGTCCATTCCGCAGCGCCATCGGAGGAAAAGATCAGCCATGAGCCTGTTGGGCATTGATGTGGGAACCGGCGGCTGCAAGGCCGCCCTCTTCTCCGCGACGGGCGACCTGTTGGCCCTGGCCTACGAGGAGTACGACATCCAGCGGCCGCAACCCGGCTGGGCCGAGCTGGACGTGGAGGCGGTTTGGGCGCGCATCCAGCGTACCATCCGGCAGGTCGCGGCGGCCGCCGGCCGCGATCCGGTCGTCGCGCTGGCGGTTTCGTCCATGGGCGAGGCGTTCGTGCCGGTGACCCGCGATCGGCGGGTGTTGGGGCCATCGCTGCTCAACTTCGACGTGCGCGGGAACGAGTACCTGGATGAATGGCGCCGCGCGCTCCCCGATGAGCAGCTCTACCGCATCAACGGCAACACGTGGGGCGGCCAGTACGCGCTCACCAAGCTGCGCTGGATCAGGGATCACCAGCCCGAGCTCTACGCGGCGACCGACGTCTTCTTGCTGTGGGGCGGCTTCGTGCCGTTCATGTTGGGCGTCGAGCCGTTCGTGGACTACTCGCTGGCCAACCGCACGCTGCTCTTCGACCTGGACGCGGCCGACTGGTCGGACGAGCTGCTGGCGTTGGCCGGGCTGGAACGCGCGAAGCTGCCGCGGCCGGTGCCGACCGGCACGGTGGTAGGCGAGGTCTCGCGGCGGGCCGCCGAGGCGTTGGGATTGCCTCCGGGCGTGATTGTGGTCGCGGGCGGCCACGACCAATGCATCAACGGCGTGGGGTGCGGCGCCATCGCGCCGGGCCAGGCGATGTACGGCATGGGCACCTACATCTGCATGATGCCCATCTTCGATCATCGGCCCGCGCCGGCCGCCATGATCGGCCAGGGCTTGAACACCGAGCATCACGCCGCGGCGGGCCGCTTCGTCAGCTTCATCTACAACCACGGTGGGTCGCTGTTGCGCTGGTTTCGGGACACGTTCGCGGCGGCCGAGCGCGCCGCGGCGCAAGCCGCCGGCCGCGACATCTACGCCGCGCTGTTGGCCGAGATGCCGGCCGGGCCGAGCCGCGTCATGGCGTTGCCGCACTGGGCGCCGACGGGCCCGCCGGAGTTCATCGCCGATTCCAGCGGCGTGTTGGCCGGCCTGAAGCTCGACACCTCGCGCGGAGAGATCCTTAAAGGCATCCTGGAGGGGGTCACCTTCTACCAGCGCGCGTGCCTGGAGACGTTGCCCGCGGCCGGCATCGCCATCGCGGACCTGCGGGCGGTCGGCGGCGGCAGCCGGTCGGACCTCTGGATCCAGCTCTCGGCCGACATCCTGGGCCGGCCCTTCCTGCGGCCTCGCGTCACCGAGGCCGGGGTGCTGGGCGCGGCGATCGTGGCCGGCGTCGGCAGCGGCCTCTTCCCGTCGCTGGCGGCCGGGGTCGAAACCATGGTGGCCATCGAGCGCACCTTCGAGCCGAACCCGCGCCAGCAACGGCTGTACGAGCAGCGCTTCGCACTGTATCAGCGTTTGGGCCCCCTGATGCGGGCCTACCTGCGCGATCTGGGCTGAGCACGGCCGGCGCGCAGTGCGGACCTGGCGTTTTGCGCAACCTGCCCTCTGCGGCAGCGCACCGATATCACTCTTAACGGACAATGGAGGTTAGCTATGGCAAAGGTCGCCATCATCGGCGCAGGGAGTATCGTCTTCTGCCAGACGTTGATTCTCGACATCCTGGGCACGCCGGGCCTGGAGGGCGTCGAGTTTGCCCTCATGGCCCCCACCACCACCCGCAGCTCGCAGGTCGAAGCGTTCGCCAAACGCGTGATCAAAGACAACGGCCTCAATGCCACCGTCTGGACCACGACCGATCGCCGCGAGGCGCTGCGGGGCGCGGACTATGTGATCGCCACCTTCCAGGTGGGCGGGGTGACCGGCTTCGAGTACGACTATAAGATCCCGCTGAAGTACGGCGTGGATCAATGCATCGGCGACACCATGGGCCCGGGCGGCATCTTTCGCGCCTTGCGCAGCATTCCCACGACCCTGGGCATGGCGCACGACATGGAAGAGCTGTGCCCGAACGCCTATCTGTTGAACTACGTCAACCCGATGGCGATGATCTGCTGGGCGCTGGGCACCACGAAGGTGAAGTTCGTGGGCCTGTGTCATGGCGTCCAGACGACCCTCGACCTCATCTCCGGCTATGTGGGCGTGCCCAAGGACGAGATTGACTTTCTGTGCGCGGGCATCAATCACATGGCCTGGTTCTTGAAGCTGGAGCACAAAGGCCGGGATCTGTATCCCATCCTGCGGGCGCGCTTCGAGGAGCCGGAATATTATGTCAATGAGAAGGTGCGCGGCGAAGTGTTCCGCCACTTCGGCTACTTCATGACCGAATCCACCGGCCACCTGTCGGAGTACGTGCCGTGGTTCCGCAGCAGCAAGCGGGCGCTGGAGCTGTATTGCGACGAGCCGGCCTTCGGCGGCGAAAGCGGCGCCTACTATAACTGGTGCAAATACGTGGCCGCCAAGTACGAGGGCCAGGAGATCCTGGCCGGCCAGCCGACCACGTTGCCCCCGCGCAGCGTGGAGTACGGCTCCTACATCATCGAGGCGCTGGAGACCGGCAAGACCTTCCGGTTGAACGGCAACGTGATCAACGAGGGGATGATCACCAATCTGCCGGCCGACTGCTGCGCCGAGTATCCCCTCTTCGTGGATCGTATGGGCATCCACAAGACCTTCGTCGGCGCTTTGCCCTCGCAATGCGCGGCGTTGAACATGACCAATATCAACGTGCAGCGGCTGGCGGTCGAGGCGGGCATCGAGGGGGATCCGGAGAAGGCGGTTCTGGCCTGCGCCATGGACCCGTTGACCTCGGCCGTGCTGACGCTGAAGGAAATTCGCGAGATGGTCGCCGAGATGCTGGAGGCCGAGCGCCAATGGCTGCCGCAATTCCAGGGCAAGACGGTCCGGCCCACTCCCACAATCGTGATCCCGAAGGACGTCAAGCGGGCGCATGTGCCGATCGATCCCGCGCTGGCCATCGCCGCGCGGTTCGGGGAGCTGGCGAAGTAGCGCGGGAGGAAGGGGTTGCATACATGACCACAGAGACACGCAACATCGTCGCAACCGCCCTGGCGCAGGGCAACGGCATCCTGCGGCTGGAGCCGGCATGGGTGGCGCGCGATTTCCTGCCGCCGGGCAAACGGCTGGGCTTGAAGGAAGAAGAGTATGACGTCGGCGAACGCGGCTGGATCTCGGAACGGTGGCTGGGTTCGACCACCAAGGCCGATAACCGCGTCGGCCCGCCGGACGAGGGGCTGAGCTATCTGGCCATCGCAGGGGCGCGGATCACGCTGAAGGAAGCGGTCGAGGTCGCGGGCGACCTGATCATGGGTGCCGAGTATGCCCGGACGCACAAGGGCCTGGGACGCCTGGCGAAGATCTACGATTTCGGCGCGCGCATTCCCTTCCATATCCACCAGATGGAGAAGGACGCGCGGCTGGTGGGCGCCAATTCCAAAGAAGAGGCGTATTACTTCCCGGAAGACGTTGATCTGGGCCCCCACCCGGAGACCTTCTTCGGCGTGCATCCCTACATCGTCCAGCAGGGCAAGCAAGAGATCTTGCTGAAGTATCTGGTGGAATGGAAGGATGATCTCATCCTGCAACACTCGCGCGCCTACCTGAACGTGCGCGGAGAGGGCTTTCACCTGCCCGCGGGCGTGCTCCACGCGCCCGGCACGGCGCTCACCATCGAGTTGCAGGAGGATTCCGACGTCTTCGCCATGCTCCAGGCCGAGGTGGCGGGCAAGATCATCTCGAAGGAGTTGCTGTTCAAGGATGTGCGGCCGGAAGACCGGGCGGCGTATGGCGAGCGGATCATCCTGCAACAGATCAACTGGGAGATCAGCGGCGACCCGTACTTCTACGAAAACCGCCACACGCCGCCCGTGCCGATCCCCGAGACCCGCCAGCCCGGCGGCGAGGAGGCATGGATCTATTACAACACCACCAAGTTCAGCGGCAAGCGGTTGATCGTCAAGCCCGGCGGCCGGTTCACCAGCGTTGAAAGGGGGGTCTACAACATCCTGGTCTGGCGCGGCAAGGGCATCTACGGCGGCTACGAGGTCGAAGGCCTGAACTTCGGCCGAGACGAGCTGCTGATCTCGCACGACGCAGCCGTCAGGCCGCTGGTGGTCGAGAATACGGGCAATACCGACCTGATCATTTTCAAATTCTTCGGCCCGGATATCAACCCGGACGTGCCGAGGATTCCACCCTACAAACCTACCATCTAATTTCAGGAGGCTGTCATGGCTAAGAAGAAGATCTCCGTCGGAACCTGGGCGTACATCTGGGGCGGGTATGCGGACAAGCCGATCCCCCTGCCTACGGTCGTGGAGCGCCTGTCGGCGCTGAAGTTCGACGGCATCGAGTTCGGCGCGTTCGATCCGCACTATGGCCCAGGCGATTATACCAACCGGGAGAAGCGGCTCGAGATCAAGAAGATGCTCGATGACCACGGCCTGGGCATTTCCGGCATCGCGGGCGCGTTTGCCGGGGTGCCGGCGCTGATCAATCCGAACGACTACCTGGATCAGGTCAAGCGCCAGATCGAAATCTGCCTGGACATGAACATCCCGAAGTTGCGGGTAGACACCAACGCGCCGCCGACCGGCATCCCCGGCGGGCTGGATTACGAGACCTGCTTCTGGCGCTATGCCGATGTGTGGCATCGGGCGGCCGAAACGTGCGACCGCTACGGCATCAAGCTGGTCTGGGAGTTCGAGCCGGGCTTCTTCCTCAACAAGCCCAGCGAGGTCGCCCGCATGTGCTACGCCGTGGATCACCCGAACTTCGGCGTGCTCTTCGACTCCTGTCACGCGTACATGTGCTCGGTGATCGGCTCCCGCCAGCTGGGCGAGAAGGAGACGCTGCCGGGCGGCGTCGTGCAGTTCGCCCACATGTTGACGGGCAAGATCCACCACGTGCACTTCATTGATTCCGACGGCACGTTGCACGACAACGAGACCAGCACGCACGCGCCGTTCGGCAAGGGCGTGTTGGACTTCCCGGCGATCGTCAAGGCGCTTCAGGAAGCCGGCTACACCGACGAATGGTGGCCGATTGACCTCTGCTTCTGGGAGGGCGCGCTGGAAGCCACCGCGCCGACGAAAGCGTTTATGGATGAGTTGGTGGCGAAGTATGGATGAGGGGGTATTGGGTATTAGGGACTAGGGATTAGGGATGATCCGCAATTTCTTTCAAGGAGCATGACGCAATGGCAGAAACAATGAAAGCCCAAGTCCTTCTCGGTGCGGAGAGGATGGAACTGCAAGAGTTACCCATCCCAAAGGTCGGTGATGCCGATGTGCTGGTGCGGGTGAAGAACTGCGGCATCTGCGGCTCGGACATCTCGTATTTCTTCGGGTTGAGCCCCACCGGCAAGATGCCCATCGTCTTGGGCCACGAGTTCACCGGCGAGGTCGTGGAGGTGGGCGCCATCCCCAAGTCCATGGGGCTATTCAAGCCGGGCGATCGCGTGGTCGTCAACCCCGTGCAACACTGCAATGCCTGCTACGCGTGCGCCGGCGGCCACACCAACCTGTGCGCCAACCTTTACGTGCCGGGCGTGAACGCGGACGGCGCGTTCGCCGAGTACGCGCTATCGCGCTATACCGGCCTGTTCAAGCTGCCGGACGAGGTGTCCTATGCGGCCGGCGCGTTCATCGAGCCGCTGGCGTGCGCGGTCTACGGCATGAAGAAGCTGGCGATCGAGCCGGGGCAGTTCGTGGCCATCTTCGGTCCCGGGCCCATCGGCCTGATGATGGTGCAGATGGCCAAGGCGGTCGGCGCCGGCAAAGTTGCCCTGATCGGCACCCGCGACTATCGCCTGGAGGAAGGCAAGAAGTGGGGCGCCGACTATCTGTTCAACACGGTGGACGAGAAGTCGCCCTACTACGTCAAAGACCTGAAACAGGCCATCGCGGACGTGACGCACGGCTTGCTGGCCGACCGCGCCATCGTGCCGACCAGCTCCAACGCGGCATTCGAACAGGCGATAGACGTCACGGGCGGCGCGGCGATCATCGTCCATTTCGGCCTGCCGAACACCGACGATGTGATCCATGTGCCGGCGCTGGCCACGCACACTGCGGACAAGGAGATCCGCTTCTCCTGGCTGGCGCCCGGCGTGTGGCCCACCACCATCGCCATGATCGCCAACGGCCTGCTGAACCTGGAGCCGCTGATCAGCCGGGCCGTGCCGCTCTCCGAAGCCGCTTCGGCCATCGTCAATCTGCGCGCGCGCAAGGACGATCCGATCAAGGTACAGGTAACGCCATGATCCAGTACGGCATCAACACGTTTCTCTGGACATCGCCCTTTCGGACCGGGGATCTGCACCTCCTGGATCACGCCAAAGCGTTGGGGTTCGACCTGGTGGAGATCCCCATCGAGAGCGCGGGCGATGTGGACTATGCGGCCGCGGCCGCGGCTTACGCGCGCACCGGCCTGGCGTGCACTACCTGCGCAGTGATGGGCGCCGGCCGCGACCCGTCGCATCCCGACCCGGCCATCCAGCAGGCGGGCATCGCCTACCTGAAGCATTGCATTGACGGCACGGCCCGGATGGGCGGCAAGCTGGTCGTCGGCCCGCTCTACGCCGCGGTCGGCCGCCAATGGCAGCAGACGGCCGAGCAGCGCAAGGCCGACCTGGCGCTGGCCGCCCGCAACCTGCGGATCGCGGCCGATTACGCCGAAGAGAAGGGGGTGCGGCTGGCGCTTGAGCCGTTGAACCGCTTCGAGACCAGCTTCATCAACCTGACGGAGCAGGCGCTGGAACTGGTGCATCTGATCGGCAGTCCGGCGGTCGGGCTGATGATGGATACCTTCCACGCCAACATCGAAGAGAAGCACCTCGGCAAGGCGATCGAGATGGCCGGCGACCGGCTGTGGCATGTCCACGCCAACGAGAACGACCGCGGCGCGCCGGGCACGGGCCATGTGGCGTGGGCCGAAGTGGCGGCCGCGCTCAAGAAGATCAACTTCAGCGGCGCGCTGGTCATCGAATCGTTCAGCACCGAGGTCAAGGAGATCGCGCGGGCCGCGGCCGTCTGGCGGCCGCTGGCGGCCAGCGCCGATGGCCTGGCCACCGAGGGCCTGGCGTTCCTGCGCAACCTGATGGCTTAAGGCCTAAGTCGCAGGACCGACGCATCCGGCATCGGTAGATCGGGGACACATCCCCCGATCTGCCGATTGCCCCCTTTCCGAAGGAGACCGTCGCATGACACGCAAACTGAACGTCGCCATTGTCGGCCTGGGGTTCGGCGCCGAGTTCATCCCGATCTACCAGCGCCACCCACACACGGTCATGTATGCCATCTGCCAGCGCAACAAGGCCCATCTGGACGAGGTCGGCGATAAGTGGGGCGTGGCCGTGCGCTACACCGACTTCGCCGAGCTGATCGCCGATCCCAACGTGGATGCGGTGCACATCAACTCGCCCATTGACGACCACGCCTGGATGAGCATTGATGCGCTCAAGGCCGGGAAACACGTCGCTTCGACCGTGCCCATGGCGCGCACGATCGAGGAATGCCGTCAGGTGGTCGAAGCGCAAAAGACCTCCGGCAAGAAGTACATGATGATGGAGACCGCAGTCTACACTCGGGAGTATCTCTTCGTCCGCGAGCTGATGCAGAAGGGCGAGCTGGGGCGCATCCAGTTCGTGCGCGCGGCGCACCATCAGGAGATGGCGGCCGGCAACTGGCCGGGCTATTGGCCCGGCATGCCGCCCATGCACTATGCCACGCACTGCGTCGGCCCGTGCCTGGCGTTGACCGGCAAACGCGCGGAATGGGTGTCGTGCCTCGGTTCGGGCCGCGTCGACGATAAATATGCCCGGCGCTACGGCTCGCCGTTCGCCATCGAGACCGCGCACATCAAACTCAAGGACTCAGATGTCCATGCCGAGATCACGCGCTCGCTCTACAACACGGCCCGCGAGTACATCGAGAGCTTTGACGTGTACGGCAGCCGGCGCAGCTTCGAATGGCAACAGCTTGCGGCCGAGGATCCGGTGATCTTCACCGGCGAGGACGGCAAGCGCGTGCCGGTGCCCGATTACGCCCACTTGTTGCCCGAGCCGATCCGGCCCTTCACCACCAGGGGGGTGTACGACCTGGAAGGCGAGACCCACATGTCGTTCATCCAGGGCGCCGGCCACGGCGGCTCGCACCCGCACCTGGTGCATGAGTTCGTGATGAGCATCATCGAGGATCGCGAGCCGTTCCCCAACGCGGTGCAGGCGGCCAACTGGACATGCACCGGCATCTGCGCGCACGATTCCGCCCTGCGCGGGGGCGAGATCGTGCGGCTGCCCGAGTTCACGCTGGCATAGGCCGACGAGACCACGGCGAATGAGATGATGTTCGTCAGACGAGACTCAGTAGATCACAGATTCAAGCTCAGAGGGGGTCTGTGACCCCATAGGCATCAAGCTAAGCTTTGGAACTGCTTCCAGCCGGTCTGTGACCGGCGTCGTCGGCTTGCACATGTCGTCTCAGGCGGCCAGACGGGGGTCACAGACCCCCTGAGAGCGAGAGAAAACATGGCGTAAAACGCCATCTTCCTGTTAGCTTGATGCTTATGGTCTGTGACCCCTGACCGCCGGTCACAGACCGGCTTGGAGCAGCAAAATTGTGATCTACTGAATCTACCAATCTACCAACCTACCAACTTACCAATCTACTAACCTACCATTTCAGGAGGCCAACCATGCCACGACCTGTCACACTATTTACCGGCCAATGGGCCGATCTGCCGTTCGAGACGATCTGCGAAAAGGCCAAGGCGTTCGGCTACGACGGCGTCGAGATCGCCTGCTGGGGCGATCACTTCGAGGTGGACAAGGCGCTGGAGAGCGACGCCTACATCCGCAACCGCTGGGACATCCT
>DAOTZV010000152.1:0-2359 GCA_034434235.1 Anaerolineae bacterium | reverse complement strand
CCCCGTGAGAGGCATAGCACGCAGTCCAGACCGGCCAACCCCACGCAAGACTGAGTACACTCAAGACCCTGCGACAGGACATCCCCATGTACCTCCTGCTGCGAACCGGCCGCCCGTCTCCCGGCCGGCCGACCGGCAGCTTGTACGCGCTCACGTCCAGTTGAACGAGAAGCACCCCTCCTGGTAGTAGAGCGGTACGTGTTTAGCGTCCGCCAGGAATTTGGTTCCCCATCACGGATGAGTATCCTCGCGGCGTGCTCACCGGTCAAGCCGTTTCGGGTCACGACGCAGCGGCCGGCGCTGGAAGCCGGATCGACCTGCGTCGGAGCCTGGAGCAGGCGCGCCGTCGCATCGTGGGGCTGGAGCGGCGGGCGACCGAGTTGGCCGGCGAGGTGGCCTCGCTGGTCGCGGCCAACGCCGGCCTGCAGCGCGAGAACGAGCGGCTGCGAGCTCGTGTCGGCGAGTTGGAACTGCTGGCCGGCGAGCGCGGTCCCCGGGACGGCGCCGGCCTGCGCGCGCGGATCGCGGAGCTGGAGGGGCGCGTCGCGCAGTTGGAACGGGAGCTGGTCGAGGCGCACCGGGCGGCGAAGCGGCAAGCCGCGCCGTTCGCCCGACGGAAGCGGGAGGCGAAGCCGAAGAAGCCCGGGCGCAAGCCGGGGCATCCGGGCTCGTTCCGGGCGCCACCGAGCGAGGTTGACCGTACGGAGTGGGCGCCGCTGACGGCCTGTCCGTATTGCGGCTGCACCGACCTGGAAGACCTGCGCGACCACGAGAACTACGTTCTGGAACTGCTGCGGAAGGCGTACGAGGTCATCCGCTACGTGACACAGAGCGGGTACTGCCCGCACTGCCGGCGCCGGGTCCGCAGCCGGCATCGGGAGCAGCCGTCGGTGGCGTCGGGGGCGGCAATGGTCTGCGTGGGCCCGCGCGCGCTGGCCCTGGCCATCGTCCTGAAGGTCCGGCACGGCGTGCCGATGCGGCGGACGGCGGAGCTCTTCACCACCGGGATGGGCTTCGGCTTCACGGCCGGCGCCCTGGCGCAGATGATGCAACGCTTTGCCCGGAGACTGGAGCCGGTGTACGAGGCGCTGATCTCGGCCTTGCAGGTGGCGGATGCCGTCTTCACGGACGAGACGGGTTGGCGGATCGTGCGGGCCACGCGCTGGCTCTGGGTGTTCTGCACGGCCGAGGTGACGGTGTACGTTGTGGATGCGCGCCGCGGCCACGAGGTCCCCCTGGAGGTGCTCGGCCCTGGTTTCGGGGGTGTGCTGCATCACGACGGCGGCCGGGAGTTCGACAGCCTGACGAACGACCTGCATCAAACCTGCCTGGAGCACATCCTGCGCGACCTGGACCAGTTGAGCGAGCTCAAGACGCGGGGGGCGGTGCGTTTCCCTCGCGCGCTTGCAGCGCTGTTGCGCGAGGCGATTGCCTTGCGGCGGCTGCGAGGCGTGCAGTCCGAGGTGCAGGCAGGGGATCCGGCCGACCGCATCGAGACGCGGATGGACCGCCTGCTGGTGGCGGACCTCACGGACCCGGACAACGCCCGGATGCAGCGGCGGCTCCTGCGCAACCGGGAGTGGTTGTTCCCGTTCCTCTACTTGGACGAGGCGGAGGCCACCAACGGCCAAGCCGAGCGTCAACTTCGCCCGATGATCGTGGGACGCAAGATCGGCGCCTGCAACCGCTCGGAAGCCGGCGCGCGCGCGCATCAGATTCTCGCCTCGGTCATCGCCACCGCACGCCAGCAGAAGCAGAATGAAGTGGACCTGCTCCAGCAAGCGGCCTGTCGGCCACCGCAGCAGGTGGCGCAACAGCTCGTACCCCGGTCTGCGCGCGCGGCCGCGCGGCGACGCAGCGCCGCCGACGCAGCCGGTCCCCCCACCCGCCGCGGTCCGCGGCGCTCGCGCGCCGGCCCCAACGGAGATCCATGAGCAAGGAACGTCAGGAACTCGTCCGTCACCTCAAGGCCGTCGAGCGCTTGCTGGAGCACGCCCGACCCCGCCGGCGCGCCCAGTGGTCGGCCCTGTTCAACCTGCTGATCGTCTTTAACGAGGATGACTCGTCCCCGGCGTCCAACGTCGCGCTCGTGCAACTCCTGCGCGGCTGGATGGAGGACTGCGGGCGGGAACTACCGGAGGCCGACCTTCATCGGCGCATCGAGCGCTTGGTCCGGGCACTCGATGCTCTTGCCGATGCTCCGCCGCCGACCCTGGATGGTCCAGCCGTTCACGCGCCGACGCTCGGACCGGACACCTTGCAACTCGTCGCCCGTCTGCGCCAGGACCTTGGCCTCTCGCTGCTGTACATCCACCGGCACCTCACCGAACACCTGCGCCGCCCGATTCCCTACGAGGAC
>DAOTZV010000151.1:0-2012 GCA_034434235.1 Anaerolineae bacterium | reverse complement strand
CGCCGACGGCGAGCTGCTCCTCTTCACTGACGCGGATACGTATCATGGGCCGCGTTCATTGCGCCATGGGGTGGGGGCCATGCAGGCCGCCGGGGCCGACATGCTCACCGCCTTCCCGCACGAGATCGTGGTCACCTGGGCCGAGAAGCTGGTGGTCCCCGTGTTCCCGTTCAGCATCTTCAGCTTCCTGCCGCTGATCGTAGCCTACAACGTGCGCTCCCCGGCGTTCGCGGCGGCCGTCGGCCAATACATGCTCTTCAGCCGGCGGGCCTACGAGCAGATCGGCGGCTATGCCGGCGTGCGCGACCGGCCGGTGGACGATATCGCGCTGGCGCAGCAAATCAAGGCGGCCGGATTGCGTTGGCGGCTGGCCGACGCGACGCGCGATGTGCGCTGCCGGATGTACCGGAACGCGGGGCAGGTCTTCGAGGGGTTCAGCAAGAACCTGTTCGCCGGGTTCGGCTATCGGCTGCTGCCGTTCGCGTTCGTCTGGACGTGGCTGGCGATCGTGTTCCTGATGCCGCTCGCGCTCTTGCTGCTGTGGCTGGCGGGCGCGGCGATCCCGGCCCTGGACGCCGCGATCGCCGGGGCGGGGGTCGCCTTCGGGGTCACGCTGTGGGGGCTGTCGTACCTCCGGTTCCGGTTTCCGCTCTGGCTGGCGCTGCTCTACCCGATCAGCCTGCTGCTGGCGCTGGTCATCGCCGGCCGGTCGGTCGCCCTGGCCGCGCGGGGCCGCTCCACCTGGAAGGGGCGGACGCTGATTCGGCCGCGCATACGGTGGTGGTGAGGATGCGGAAACATATCGTCGTCATCGGCGCGGGGATCGGCGGGCTGAGCGCCGCGATCCGGCTGGCGGCCGCGGGCCAGCGGGTGACCGTGCTGGAGAAGAACGCCCATGTCGGCGGCAAGATGGGCGAGGTGCGGCGGGCAGGCTTCCGCTGGGACACCGGCCCGTCGGTCATCACCATGCGGCCGGTCTTCGAAGAGCTGTTTGCGGCCGCGGGCCGGCGGCTGGAGGAGTACATCGAGCTGCTGCCGGTGGAGCCGTTGACCCGTTACTTCTACGGCGACGGTACGGTCCTCGACGCCACGCGCGACCTGTCGCGCATGGTCGAGCAGATCCGCCGCCTGGACGCGCGCGACGTCGAAGGCTACCTGGCCTACCTGAGCTACGTGGCGCGGCTGCACCGGGTGACCGGGCCGGCGTTCATCTACGGCGCGCCGCCGTCGTGGCGCACCGTGGCGCAGGTCGCGCCGGCCGACGCGCTGCGCCTGGAGCCGTGGCTGACCATGGACGCGGCCATCCGCCGCTACGTGCGTTCGCCGCATCTGCGCCAGCTCCTGGGCCGCTTCGCCACCTACGTCGGCGGCAGCCCCTTCCGCGCGCCGGCCACCCTCAACGTCATCGCGCACGTGGAGCTGAACGAAGGCATCTGGTATCCGCGCGGGGGCGTGTACGCCATCGCCGCGGGGCTGGAGCGGCTGGCGCGCGAGCTGGGGGTCGAGATCCGCACCGGCTGTCCGGTTGCGCGCATTCACGTGCCAGGCCACGTGCCGGGCACTTCAAAAGTTCCTGGCATGTTAAAGGCGACCGGCGTCCTGCTGGCCGATGGCGAGCGGATCGCGGCCGACGCGGTGCTCTCCAACGTGGACGTAGCGCACACCCTGACCAATCTGCTGCCGGGGGAGGCGGTGGACCTGGGTCGCCTGCGCCGCCTGACCCGCGCCGAGCCGTCCTGCTCCGGCTTCATCCTGCTGCTGGGCGTGCGGGGGGAATTTCCGCAACTGGCCCAGCACAACATCTTCTTCTCGTCCGATTACCCGCGGGAGTTCGACGACATCTTCCGTCGCGGCGCGCCGCCCGACGAGCCGACCGTGTACGTGGCGATCACGTCGAAGGCCGATCCCGACCACGCGCCGCCCGGCCACGAGAACTGGTTCGTGCTGGTGAACGCGCCCGCGGTCGGCCAGGAGCGGCTCACCGCGGCCGGGGAGCGTTGCCCGCCCTGGGA
>DAOTZV010000150.1:0-1997 GCA_034434235.1 Anaerolineae bacterium | reverse complement strand
GAAGGTGTTGACCGTCAGCGGGCTGTTCTGGGCGTTGGTGTCGTAGATGCCGCCGTCGCGCACGTTCGGATAGATGCGGAAGTCGCCATCCTTGACGGTGAAGCTGAGGCTGTCGGTGCGCGGCGTGTTGGACCGGGTGACGTACACCAGATTCCCGGCTGCGATGTCGGCCTGGGTGAAAGAGGCGCCCGCGACCAGCGTCTGTCCGTTCAGCATGAAATACCCGACGGCTGGGTCGGGCACGGCGGTGACCGTGTAGGTGAGGTTGGCGTCGGGCGTGTCCGTGTCGGTGACCTGGAGCATCGCCGGGGTGATGGTGAGCGTCGAGCCCGACGACAGGGTCTGGGTGACATTGGTCGCCAGCACCGGGTCATCGTCGTTGGGATGGATGGTGAGGTTGATCGTGCCGGTCGCCGTGGCCGGCACGCTGGTGCCGCCACCGTCATCGGTGACGCTCATGTCGAAGCTGTCCGCCGTGGTCTCGCTGCCGTCGTGGCTATAGGTGAGCTTGGTGATGTCGTTGACCACGAAACCCCCTGGCGGGATGGACGTGATGGGCGAGCCGTTGTAATACAGCGTGCCGTGTGCGGGCAGGCTGGCGATGGTGTAGCTGCTGATGGTGGCGCCCTCGGGGTCGCTGACGCTGATTGCGCCACGCGGCGTGTTGAGGGTGGGCAGCGTGCCATTGTTGTCCAGGCGCACGCCGGTTTCGCCTTCGATGACCGTGACCGAGCCGCCGACGCTGGGCGGCTGATTGACCGGGGTCAGGTTGACCGTGACCGGCTGGTTGGTCACCAAGCCGCCGGCGCCATCGTCATAGGTCAACTGGAAGGTGTCGGTCGAGGCGCTGGTGACCTGCGAGCCGTCGTGGGTGTAGCTCAGGTTGGCGATGTCGGACACCGGAAGGGTGGCACCGACCATTACCGGCACCCCGTTGTATTTCAGGGTGCCGTGCGTGGGCAGGCCGGCGATCTTGATGATGGTCTGAACAGGCAGAGTGTCCACGTCGGTCAAGCCCAGTTGCGATTGCGTGAACCCCTGCCCAGAGACCACCGGGGGCGCGCCAAACACCGTCCCGCCCTCCGGGATGGATGCCGGCGTGCCGCCGGCCACCGTGGGCGCGTCATTGACCGCTGACACGGACAGATTGGTGATGCTGAGCAACGTGGGGCCATCGCCGTTGGTGACATCCGAGACGCTGATGTCGATCTTCGATGCGTAGCCCGCGACGGTGGCGTTCTGGTTTGCGTCCGGGGCGAAGCTCATGCCATTGAGCGCGTCGTTGATCTGCGCCACCGTGCCCTGGATGGTCACGGCGCTGCTGCCGTCGGCGCCCGCCGTCACCGTCCAGCCGCTGCCCGCCAGCGTGATCGTGCCGCCGGTCACGGTAAACGATGCGCTCATGACGGCCGGGTTGTCGGCATCGGCCACCGTGACGCCAGTGATGGAAAGCGGGGTGTCTTCCGGCGTGGTGCGCGGGGTGGCAGCGCCGGTGTCGGTGATCGTCGGCGCGGTGGTCAACACGCCGTCGAAGCCGGTGAGCGCCAGCGTTGCGGCTTCGATAGCTTCAGTGTTCGATTCCAGCACCCAATCGCCGCCGCGGGACGCCGCGCCGGTGGGGTTGACGGAGGCGGCAATGTCGGCGCCGGTGGCTGCGGCGAGCGCCGCCACGAAGGACTGGCCAGCCTCGCCCGCCGCCACGTCGCAGCCGTAGAGCAGGATGTCGGCGTTGTCGGTCAGCGCGGATTGGATGACAGCCATGTCCTGCGCGTACTGGCCGTTGATGCCCTGCGCGTCGAGTGTGGCGCTGCCGAGTTCGAGCCGCCCGGCGTCGCCGTGGCTGAGAATGTGAATGGCCGAGACGCCTGTCCGCCCTTGCAGGGTCTCGGCGATCTGGGTGACACCGTCGCGGCTCGGGTCGAGCACGACGACTTCGCCTTGCTGATGCGCGTCGAGATAGGCCTGAATGCCCGTAACACGGGCATCGACGAAGATGA
>DAOTZV010000149.1:0-49767 GCA_034434235.1 Anaerolineae bacterium | reverse complement strand
GAGGCGCCGCAGCCATGCCCGCACGCGGCGGCCGGCGCCCAGAGATGACCGGAGATGGGAAGCGATCGAGGTGATCATGGCGTGCAACGCTCCCTCATGGCGGCCGGGGCCGCGCGCCCATCGGCATCAAGACTTGCCCGCCGATCAAGTCGGCGGGCTACCGAGCGACGCCCCGTAAACGGGGCTATCGCGACGGGCGGTAGCGGCCCGCGGTCGCCAGCCCGCTTCAGCGGGCGTGGCCTGGGTAGCACGGGCACTTCATGCCCGTGCGCCGTTCGCCGGCCACGCCAGCTCGCCGACCTGCTCTGAAATGGCGAGACGCACGATATCCGGCCAATCACGGCGGAAAGCCTTCAACGCGTTCCAGGCGCCTTCGGCCGACAGCGAGCCGACACGCACCGCTTTGGCCAATGCGGCTGCGATTTCAGCTTTGCTGATCAAGGCGCTGCCGACGAAATCGGCCTGTTGGATCATCGCCGCAACCTCGGCCGAGCCCGGTTCGACAACATAACGTTTGACCAGAGCATTGGCGTCCAGATAGAGGATCATCGCTAGTGGTTACATATTACCACCATGAGGCCACATCTTGCAACTCTTGACGCAGCTCCGGCAGGATCCCCAACGCCCGCGCCGGCCGCGCCTGGTTCTCCGCCGCGTTGAACCACCCGCTGGCGCCGAAGGGATAGGGCAGCGGCACAATGATGCGGCCGTCGCGCTCGAAGCGGCCGCCGATCAAATCGGTCATGGCCGCGCCGTCGCCCAGGAACCGGTTGATCGCTGAAGAACTTGCTAACCTGAAAATGGCCCGTTAGCCAGGAGCCGTCCATTGCGGAACCGCTATCCGGTGCCTATGCTTGCATATTATGCCGGCTCAATATACAATCAACTCGTTATATTGGAACCGGCGACGATGCAGGCCGTGGCGCAGGCCCTGCGGATCACGTTGGACATTTAGAATTGCGCTCAAGGAACTGACCCATGCTCGACACTGCCAACTCATTCGACGCCGAATTCGATCAGCTCGTCTCCGCGAGCGAGGAGCGCGCGGCCCTGGCCGCGGAGCGTGCGCGCAGCGACCGCCTGGGCGTGGTGATCGGCGGGTCCCTTTCCGAGGGGCTGGCGGTCAAGCTCGACCGCGACGTCGCGCTGGAGGAGCTGGCCGTGGGCCGCTACGTGGTGGCGCGCGGGCAACGGGCGCGCTTCTTCTGCATGATCACCGACGTGGCGCTCGACAGCACCAACCCGCTGATCGCCAAGCAGCCGCCCGACATGTCCGATCCGTTTCTGGCCGCGGTGTACCAGGGCACGGCCACCTTCGGCACGGTGCACCTCAGCCCGCTGCTCATCATGGAGGAGGACGGCGGCGAGGTGAAGCCGGTCAAGACGGTGCCCGCGCACTTTACGCCGGTCTACACCGCCAGCCAGGCCGAGGTGGACCAGGTCTTCGGCCCGGAGGGGGAGCGCAAGGTGGCCGGCAAGACCGTGCCCTACTTCCACGTGGGCGCGCCGCTGGACATGGAGAACGTCAAGATCACCCTCAACCTGGCGCGGCTGGTGGAGCGCTCCAGCGGCGTCTTCGGCAAGTCGGGCACGGGCAAGACCTTCCTGTCGCGCCTGCTGTTGGCCGGCGTGATCAAGCACCGGGCCGCGGTCAACCTGATCTTCGACATGCACAACGAGTACGGCTGGGCCGGCGCCAGCGAGGACCTCGGCGGCCAGGTGAAGGGGCTGAAGCAGCTCTTCCCCGGCCAGGTGAGCATCTTCACCCTCGACCCCGAATCGTCGCGGCGCCGCGGCTCCAACCCCGACTACACCGTCACCATCGGCCACGACCAGATCGAGCCGGAGGACCTGGAGATGCTGGCCGGCATCCTGGGCCTCTCCGAGCCGCAGATCGGCGCGGTGTACGCGCTGGCGCGCAAGTTCGGCAAGGCGTGGCTGACCAACTTTTTGAACGACGAGTGGGTGGACGGGTACGGCGGCTTCGACCCGGACACGGGCAAGGAGATCACGGGCCTGAAGGCGCTGGCCGACGACACCGGCCAGGGCCAGCAGACCCTCGCCGCGCTGCGCCGGCGCTTCGAGCGGATGCGCAACTACGGCTTTCTCAAGCCGAAGGCCCCGGACGACTCGGTGGAGCGCATCATGAAGTACCTGGAGGCCGGCACGCACGTCGTGCTGGAGTTCGGCCGCTACGGCTCGGACCTGGGCGCGTACATCCTGGTGGCCAATTTCCTGACCCGGCGCATCCACAGGCTGTACGTGGAGCGCAAAGAGGCGTCGTTCGGCGCGGCCGGCCAGGAACCGACCCCGCTGGTGATCACCATCGAGGAGGCGCACAAGTTCCTCGACCCGACCATCGCGGCCAACACCATCTTCGGCACCATCGCCCGCGAGCTGCGCAAGTACAACGTCACCCTCTTCATCGTGGATCAGCGGCCCAGCGGCATTGACAGCGAAGTCATGTCGCAGATCGGCACGCGCGTCACCATGCTGCTGGACAACCCGGAGGACATCAAGGCCGTGCTGAGCGGCGTCAGCGGCGGCGAGGCGCTGCGCGAGGTGTTGGCGCGGCTCGACACGCGCGAGCAGGCGCTCATCCTGGGCCACGCGGTCCCCATGCCCGTCGTCGTCCAGACGCGGCGCTACGACGCCGAGTTCTACCGGGCGATGGGCTTCGCCGACGCGGCCGAGCTCAACCGGCGCCTGAACGACAACGTCGCGGCCATGCGGCCGCCGAAGGAGTTCGAGGGGTTTGATTGAGGAGAACGAGGACGCGGACAAAACCCAAAAAAGAATATTCGCGTCCTCCGCGTCCCCGCACCGTAATTGACAGCCTTCGGTAAAGACGTTATACTTTATGCGGCAGATGTATAACAGGAGGCGTCCGATGACTGTCGTAACGATCTCATCGAAAGGCTGGATCGTGATCCCGAACGATTTGCGCAAGAAATATGGGCTTAAGCCCGGCAGCCAGGTCAGCCTGGTGGATTACGGCGGGGTACTGTCCATCGTGCCGGTGATGGCCGATCCGGTGGCCGAGGCCGCCGGGATGCTCAAGAGCGGGCGGTCGTTGACTGCCGCGCTGCTGGCCGAACGTGCGGAGGAACGCGGCCGTGAGCGTTGACCGGCCGCGCTACGTGCTCGACAGCTTCGCCCTGCTCGCTTACTTCGGCGCAGAGCCGGGCGAGCCGCAGGTCAAAGACGTGTTGGCGCGCGCCGCAGCCGGCCATGTCGCGGCCTATCTCTCCATTATCAACTATGGCGAGCTGATCTACATCACCGAACGGGAACAAGGCGTGTTCGCAGTGCGCCGGGTCATCGCGGCTGTTGATCAATTGCCCATCTCGGTCATCGAAGCCGACCGCCGCCTGACTTTTGCTGCGGCGCACATCAAGGCGCATCATCGCCTCGCCTATGCGGACGCCTTTGCCGTGGCCTTGGCCCAAGAAAGGCACGCCACGCTGCTCACCGGCGACCTCGAGTTTCGTCAGGTCGAGCACCTGGTCGCCGTGGAGTGGCTCCCACAAGAGGCGACGCAGTGACACGGCGGCGTCTCAGAGTCCATCGCCCATCGCATGCGGAGCCGCCATTTGCCGATTTGTTAATTCGCTGATTCGCCGCTATGCAACCCATCAAACTCCTCCACACCGCCGACATCCACATCGGCATGGAAAACTACGGCCGGATTGACCCGGCGACCGGCATCAACGCTCGCGTCATGGACTTCCTGCGCCGGCTGAGCGACATCGGCGACTACGCGGTCGAGCAGGGGGTGGACGTCTTCGTGTTCGCCGGCGACGCGTATAAGACGCGCGACCCGAACCCTACGCATCAGCGCGAGTTCGCCCGGCGCATCAAGAAGATCGCAGACGCCGGCATCCCCGTCATCATGCTGGTGGGCAACCACGACCTGCCCGCGGTGGCCCGCCGCGCCACCAGCATTGACATCTTCGGCACGCTGGAAGTGCCCAACGTCTACGTGGCCAACCGGGAGGAGGTGCTGCAGATCACCTGCCGCCGCGGGCAACCTCTCCAGGTGGCGACCGTGCCCTATCCGCTGCGCACCGCGCTGCTGAGCCGGGAGCAGACCCAGGGCAAGAGCCTGAACGAACTGGACGCGTTGCTCCAGGATGCCATGATCGCCAACATCCAGGCGCTGGCAGCCCAGGTGCGGCAGCGCCCCGACGTGCCCGCGATCCTGGTCGGCCATTTCAGCGTCAACGAGGCCAGCCACGGCTCGGAGAAGAACATCATGATCGGCCGCGACGCCGCCATCCCCCGCTCGGTGCTGGCCGACCCGGCCTTTCGCTACGTGGCGCTGGGCCACATCCACAAACACCAGAGCCTCAATGGCGACCTCCAGCCGCCGGTGGTCTACTCCGGCAGCATCGAGCGCATTGACTTCGGCGAGGAGCACGAGCCCAAGGGGTTCGTGGTGGCCGAGATCGGCGACGGGCCGACGACGTGGGCGTTCGTGCGGGGCTATCGCCGCCAGGCGCGGCCCTTCGTCACCATGCGGGCCGATGTGCGCGACGCGGCCGACCCCACCGCGGCCGTGGTCGAAGCGATCAAACGCCGCGGCGACCTGACGGAGGCAGTCGTCAAGGTCGCGGTGACCCTGCGCCAGGAACAGGAGCCGCTCCTCGTCGAACGCGCGATCCACCGGGCGCTGGAAGGCGCGTACTTCGTGGCCGCGTTGCAGAAAGAGGTGGAGCGGGCCGAGCGCACCCGGTTGGGCGCGATTTCGGTGGAGGCGCTGACGCCGCTGGAGCTGCTGGAGCGGTACCTGCAGACGAAGGAGACGCCGGCCGAGCGGGCGAAGCTGCTGCTGGAGCACGCCGAAGCGTTGATCCGGGCGGTGGACGAGGTGAAGTAGCGAACGGGCGGCAGCGGATGGCCCAAAACCGTCCCCAGACAAATCACTTCGCGAATGCACGAATCGCTCGCAGGAGATGTGCTCCTCGATTCGTGCATTCGTGAAACGATTCGTGGACGGCACCGCGCCTCTCTATCGCATCTCCAGGATGGCCGGCCGTTCCCAAACCCGACCGTCCACCTCCACCGCGATCGTCGGCCAATCCGGGATGGCGGTCAACACCTCGTTCGTTTCTGCTCCCACCAGGATCGTGTCCTCGCTCTTGACGCCCGCGATCGAGGGGTTCCATGCGAAGGCCTGGCCCTCGTACACCGTTTCGGTCGTCGTGGGAGTGGCCAGATACTCGCGCGCCTGATAGCCCGCTGCGCCGCCCTGATGATGGAGCTGCCACTCGTCGCCATAGCCGGCCGCGGCATACGCCGCCACCCCGGCCTGAAAGATCTCGGCCACGCGGGCGCCGGGCCGCGTGCGACCGATGAAGGTAGCGTCGACGCGCGCACACGCCTCCTGTTTGCGGCGCAGCTCATCGGGCAATGCTCCGAAGTAGATCAGCCGTGTGATCGAGGCGACCAGCCCCCCGCGCCGGCCGCACAACACCAACATGGCATACTTCTCCAGGCGCCGCTCCGTGGGCAGCGGATGCCGAAAGCGAAAGATCCGCTCGTCGGTCGCGATCAGATTGACGATCGGCACAACCCCTTGGGCATAGGTAGACTGGCTGAGCAGTCCGGCGATCTTGTATTCGGTCATGCCCGGCCGCACAGAGCGGATCGCGGCATCCATGGCCCGGCCACAGGCCAGGCCCAGGGCGCGAAACCGCTCCCCTTCGGCCGGCGTCAAGTGCAGGCGCAGGCGATTGAACTCCTCGCTCAGATCGGCCGCGGCGGGGTGAGGCGCGTCGGCGCCCAGGCGCAGGCCGGCCGTGAGCCCGGCCAGCGCGGCGGCCGGCGTGTGCCAGGGTGCCGGCCGTAGCTCGAAGCCGAGCGCCGCCAGTGGCTCCTCGGCCGCCAGCCGGGTCGCCTCGATATTGGTCGTCACCACGTATTGGGCGTCGCGCGTCACCAGGAGCATGGCCGCGCCCACATCGGCCGCGATCCCCACATAGTTGGCCGCGCCATCGGTGAGCCAGGCGAAGTTGCAGATGCGCTTGATCAACACGGCGTCGAGCTGGCGTTCGGCCAGGACGGAACGAACCTGTGCAAGTTTGCGTTGCGTATCGGTCATTGGAAAAGCTCCTGAGTTCATGCACTTGAAAAATGAGCGATGCTTACGTGCCAGGCACTCTCCAAGATGCCTGGCACGTGGGGCAAGCCATTCTCGGGTTAGCGCACCGCGAAGCGCGCCGCATCCAGATTGATGAAGCGGCCGTCCGGCGTTTGGCGATATACGATCACCGTCAGGCCGTCCGGCTCGACGCCGGCTCCCAGCGCGAAGGGATACGCGTCGACCACCACCTCGCCGGCCGACCAGCGGCTCGTCGGATACGCGGCGAAGACCGGATGCGCGTGATCTACCTGCGCGATCTCCTGGCCGCCTCGCGTCAGGCGGACCGAGACGGCCCAATCCTCGGTCAATAGTGCGCGCGCCTCCCACGCCAGGAGGACGACCATCTCTCCCGTCGCTGCGTTGCGCGCCAGCCGGCCGCCGGCCAGGCGCAACGCGGGGCCGAAGTCGTGCGTCCACGGCTGCAACTCCGGGGGCAGGTTGCGCTCCGGCGCCAGAGAAACACGCACCAGCGTCCGCCCCAGCGCGCTGTAGCGCGCTTCGGCCGTGATCTCTTGGGGCACCAACGGCAACGCCTCGCGCGTGACCATCACGGCCTGGCCCTCGGCCACCCGTGCGCGGGCCTGCGCGCTGGTCACGATGCGCAGGTCGGGCCGCCGGCCCCAGATCGTGATCAGATAGTCGAGCGCGGCCACTTCGGGCAACGTGCCCAGGATCGCCGCGCCCGCGGGCGGCTCGTCGGCCAGGATGGCCCAGCCGGGCGCCAGGCCCGTGTCGTCGGGCCGGTTGCGCGCGTTGGCGGCCGGATAGGAGAGCGCGCCGCGATAGAGCAGCAAGAGAACGAGGGGAACGAGCACGACATAGCACCAGCTTGCGCCTGATCTCCCGACCCCCTTCCCGGCGCGGAGACCTGATCTCCCGACCCCCTTCCCGGCGCGGAGACCTGATCCCCCGACCCCCTTCCCGACGCGGAGACCTAACCCCCCGTCCCCCTTCCCGACGCGGAGACCTGACCCCCCAACCCCCTTCCCGACGCGGAGACCTAACCCCCCAACCCCCTTCCCGACGCGGAGACCTAACCCCCCAACCCCCTTCCCTACAAGGGAAGGGGGAGTACCCCTCCCCTCCCCTCGTAGGGGAGGGGCCGGGGGAGAGGTGGGCGGGGCCGGGGAAGCAGTAAAAGGCGCAAGGGATAGGGCCGCCATCAGCCAGTCGGCCCCCGCGGCGATGCCCAGCGCCGACAACGCGTACACCGGCATGATCACCTGATACCAGTTGCCCAGCCGATCCACCCAACACAGGATCAGGTAGAGGACAAAAGTCGCGTAGAGCGACACGGCCGGCCGGCGGCCGAGCGTCGCCCAGCCGAGCAGGCCGACGATCAGCCCGGGCACGGTCAGCTCGCGCCAGATCAGGGACGGGAACTCGGCCGTCAGGAACGGCGTCCACGACCACGTCAGCTCGCTGCGGCCCTGGGCCGTCGAGACGAAGCTCCAAAACCAGTCCCACGTGCTGGTCCATTCGCCGGCCCCGCGCCATTCGGGATGGGCCGCGCCGGCCAGGTACACGTAGAGGTAGCTGATCAGCGGCGCCAGCGCCAGCCCGATGGCGGCCGCGATGAGCCCGGGCCGGCGCACCAGGCGCGGCTCGCTGCGGAGCGCCCACCAGAGGAGCGGCGGCAGGATGATCGGCAGCGTCAACTGATGCGCCAGCGCCACCCCCGCCAACAGCGCGATCGCCAGCAGATAGCCGTCCCGTCGCTCCCGTTCCCAGCGGAACATCAGCCAGACCACCGCCACGGTCCACGCCACCGAGGAGGCGTATTGCTCGGTGGTGACCGCGTAATACCAGAAGAAATAAGTGACGCCGTAGAACGCCGTGACCAATAGCGCCACGGGCCAGTGGCCTTGCCCCGCGCGGCGGCCGGTTGCCTCCAGGATCAGCGCGTAGAGCAGGCCCAGCGCCACGAGCGCCCACAGCGTCGAGTAGCTGGCGAGGATCGCGATCGGATTGGCGTCGGAACCGAGAAGCAGACGGCCCAGGCGGAACCAGAGCCAGCCGCCCATGGTGTAGAGCGGATAGCCGGGCGCGTTGCTGGGCCGGCCTTGCACCTGCGCGTACTGATGCGTGATCAGGTCGCCGCCCAACAGCTCGCCCGGCCGCAGGCCGTTGTCGAGGGTGGCCAGGTAGAGGCCGGCGAAGGCCAACAAGAGGACGGCCCCCGCCCAGCGGCTCGCGTCCGCCGTCCGACGGCGAATGGCTGAAGGCTGAAAACCGACGATGGACATCCGCATGCGCTGACTATAGCAGAGGGTTTTGCGGCTGTCAAAAGAAGCGCAAAGACGGCCGCGGGATGTTTGCGCGCGCCTGGTGGTGACGGTATAATGTCATGTAAAGCGAATCAACGAATCAGCAAATCGGCAAATCAAGGAGCAAGCCATCGTGCAATCCGCATCTCTCCCCGTGGAGAAGACATCCCGGCGGCCGCTGATCGGCATCCCGGCCGCCACCCTGGAGCCGCCACCCAATCCGGGCGCGCCTTACTTCCAGTTCAGCGGCAACTACCCGGCCGCGCTCGCCGCATGCGGCGCGCTGCCGGTCATCATCCCGCTCGGCCTGCCGGAGGAACTCCTGCGCGAGCTGTTCGAGCGGCTCGACGGCCTCCTGTTGGCCGGCGGCGTGGATGTGGCGCCCGAGGCCTACGGCGAGACGCCCCACCCCGCGCTCGGCCGCGTGGATCCGCTGCGCGACGCCACCGAGCTGACCGTGGCGCGCTGGGCGCTGGCCGCCGACCTGCCGATCCTGGGCATCTGTCGGGGCATCCAGTCCCTCAACGTGGCGGCCGGCGGCACCCTCTATCAAGACCTGTCGGCCCAGTACGCCGGCGCCATCCGGCACGCCCATCGGCCGGCCGAATCGCCCTGGGAGCGGCCGACGCATCGGGTGACGGTAACGGCCGACAGCCGCCTGGCGACCATCCTGGGCGTCCGTGAATTGCCGGTCAACAGCTTCCACCATCAGGCCGTGAAAGACCCCGCGCCGGGCTTTGCCGTGGTCGCGCGCGCCGAAGACGGCGTGATCGAGGGGATCGAGCGGCCGGCCGGTCGTTTCGTCGTCGGCGTGCAGTGGCATCCCGAAGGGATGTTCCGCACCGATCCGGCGGCCCGCCGGCTGTTCGCCGCCTTCGTGGAGGCCGCCCGCTCGTGAGCCGCGGGGACCTCCTGGGCATCGTCAAGGAGTTCACATGGGACCGCGCGTCGAGTTCCTGATCCGCCGCCTGCGCGAAGAGGGCCAGGCGCTGCTGGCGCAGTTGGAGGGCTTTGCGGCCGAAACCTGGGCCGCAGAGATCTACCCGGCCGATCCGCCGTGGACGGTCCACAGCGTCCTCGCGCACCTGGTGAGCGCCGAAGGCTATCTCCAGCTCATGATGGCCGACATCGCGGCCGGCGGCCCGGGCGCGCCCCCCGGCGTGGACATCGACGCGGTCAACGCGGCCGAGGTGGCCTCCCTGACGCGACTCGGCCCGGTCGAGCTGATCGAGCGGCTGCGTCAGGCGCGCGCGCAGACGATCGCCCTGGTCGCCGCGCTCGCCGACGAGGACCTGGATCGGCGCGGCAACCACCCGCTCGTGGGCGAAATGGCGCTCGAAGATTTCGTCAAGCTGATCTATCGCCACGACAAGATGCACATGCGCGATGTCCAGCACGCGCTGCGCAGCTAACGCGTCGCACAGCTTACGTGCCAGGCACCTGGCACGTCATGCTGATGAGAAGAGAACACATGATCGAAGACAAGTACGCGAACCTGAAAAAACTCCTGACCGAGATGGGCAGCGTCGCGGTCGCCTATTCCGGCGGCGTGGACAGCTCCCTCCTGCTCAAGGTTGCCTACGATTGCCTGGGCGACCGGGCCGCGGGGATCACGGCCGTGTCGCCGAGCGTGCCGGCGCACGAGCTGGCCGCCGCGCAAGAGGTGGCCCGCCACATCGGCGCGCGGCACTATCTGATCGAATCGCACGAGATGGCCGACGAGCGGTATCTGGCCAACGGCCCGGACCGCTGCTACTTCTGCAAGAACCACACCTACGAAGAGCTGATCCCCTTCGCACAGGCGCACGGCTATCAGCACGTGGTGGACGGCAATAACGCCGACGACCTGGGCGATCACCGGCCGGGGCAAAAGGCCGCGCGGGAGCGCGGGGTGCGCAGCCCATTGCAGGAAACCGGCTTCACCAAGGCCGAGATCCGCGCGCTGGCCCGACAACTGGGCCTGCCGAACTGGGACATGCCCTCCGCCGCATGCCTGTCGTCGCGCATTCCCTACGGCACGCGCATCACCGTGCAAACCCTTTCGCAGGTCGAGCGCGCCGAGCTGCTGTTGCGCGGATGGGGCCTGCGCCAGGTGCGCGTGCGCCATCACGACCAGGTGGCGCGCATCGAGGTGCCGATCGCCGACTTCGAGACGATCCTGGCCCACCGCGAGGAGCTCGTCCGCGAGTTCAAGGCGTTGGGCTATACTTATGTTACCCTGGACCTGGCCGGCTTCCGCTCCGGCAGCATGAACGAAGCGCTGGCGCTACATGGACGTTGACCGGCTGCGCGAGCTGTTGGCTGCGGTGCGCGCGGGCGAGCTGGAGGTGGAGCAGGCGCTCGACCGGCTGCGCACCCTGCCCTACACCGACCTGGGCTATGCCCGGCTCGACACGCATCGGGCGTTGCGCCAGGGCCTTCCTGAGGTCGTCTTCTGCCAGGGCAAGACGGCCGAACAGGTGGCCGGCATCCTGGAGCGGTTGTGGCAGAGCCACGACCGCCTGTTGGGCACGCGCGCCTCGGCCGAGCAGGCGGATTTCGTCCGCGCGCGGTTGCCCGAGGCCCGCTACGACCCTGTCGCGCGGCTGATCACGCTGACGCGCACGCCCGCGCCGGCCCCCGACGAAGCCGCGCCTTACGTCATGGTGGTCACCGGCGGCACGGCCGACATGCCCGTGGCCGAAGAAGCCGCGCAAACCCTGGAATTCCTGGGCGAGCGCGTGGTGCGCGCCTACGACGTGGGCGTGGCGGGCATCCATCGCCTGCTCGGCCGCGCCGAGCAGCTCGCAGCGGCCGAGGTGGTGATCAGCGTGGCGGGCATGGAGGGCGCGCTGACGAGCGTCGTCGCGGGGCTGGTGAGCTGCCCGGTGATCGGCGTGCCGACGAGCGTGGGCTACGGCGCGCATTTCGGCGGCGTGGCGCCGCTCCTCACCATGCTCAACTCGTGCGCGTTGGGCGTGGCGGTGGTCAACATAGACAACGGCTTCGGCGCGGCCGTCTACGCGCACACGATCCTGCGCCGGATCCGCAAGGGGAATCACGCATGAAGATCGCCTATTTCGATTGCATCGGCGGCGCGAGCGGCGACATGATCCTCGCCGCGCTGCTCGACGCCGGCCTGCCGGAAGAGACGCTGCGGGAGCGGCTTGCCGCCCTCCACCTGAAGGATTTCGAACTGACGGTGCGGCGCGTGCAGAAGAACGGCTTTAGCGCCGCCAAAGTGGACGTCCGGGTGGCCGACGATGCGCCGGAACGCCACCTGGCCGACATCGAGGCCATCATCGCGGCCAGCGACCTGGCGCCGGCCATCCGGGCGCAGGCGAACGCCATCTTCCGCCGCCTGGCCGAGGTGGAGGCCGGCATCCACGGCACGACGCTCGACCACGTGCACCTGCATGAGCTGGGCGGCGTGGACACCATCGTGGATGTGGTCGGTTGTCTGGTGGGGTTGGACGCGCTGAAGATCGAGCGCGTCTACGCGTCGCCGCTGCCGCTCGGCCGCGGCTTCATCCAGGGCGCGCACGGCCAGATCCCGTTGCCCGCGCCGGCCACGGTGGCGCTGCTGAAAGGAGTGCCGGTGGTGGGCAGCGACATCGAAAAGGAGCTGGTGACGCCGACCGGCGCGGCGCTCCTCTCGGCGCTGGCGGCCGGCTTCGGCCCCATCCCCCCGATGACGCTGGCGTCCGTGGGCTACGGCGCGGGCGGCCGCGACCTGCCCATCCCCAACCTGATCCGCCTGTTGATCGGCGATCAGGCCGCGCCCGCGCACCTGGGCGTCGAGTCGGTCGTCGTGCTGGAGACCAACATTGACGACCTGAACCCGCAGGTATATGATTATGTCATGGCGCGGCTCTTCAAGGCCGGCGCGCTCGACGTCTTTCTGTCGCCGATCCAGATGAAGAAGAACCGGCCCGGCGTCCTGTTGCGGGTAATCTGTCGGCCCGGCGACACCGGCCCGCTGACCGACATCCTGCTCGCCGAGACGAGCACGCTGGGGGTGCGCCAGCAGATCATGTCGCGCGTGTCGCTGCGCCGGGAAGTGCGCACGGTCGAGACGCCCTACGGCGCGGTGCGGATCAAGATCGCGACGCTGGGAGATGGCACGCGGCGGGCCGCGCCGGAATACGACGATTGCCGTCGCCTGGCCGAGGCGACGGGCGCCACGCTGCGCGAGATCTACCGCGCGGCCGAGCGCGCCGCAGAACTGTAGCGTGGCAGCTACCCCCATTTTGCAAAAATCAAACGCGATTCTGAACGATGCTTACGTGCCAGGCACTCTGCAAGGTGCCTCTGGCCCGCGTGGCCGAGCCAGCCTGTCCTGGCCGACAGGCCAGGGGGCGGCCTGGCACGTGACGGCGATTTTCGGGCCGGGTCAGTGCTCCTTCACGATCAACACGCCGAAGCCGCCGATCGTGACCTCGCCTGCTACCTCTGCCTGGCTCAAGAGATCGGTCCCGGGCCTGATCAACTTGATCGCCACCGGCGCGCGGCCGTGGTTCAGGTAGAACGCGTAGCGCTGACCGGCCTTGTGACGATAGCTCACCTCGACGCTCTCCGGCAGGTCGGCCACGATGGGCACGCCCGCGGCCGGCAGGACGCCGTAGCGCAAGAAGCCGAGCAGGCCGTCCATCGCCATGACCGTGCCCACATAGAAGCAGCGCCCCCGGCCATAGGCATGGCGCACCACGGCCGGCTTTCCCGCGTAGTAGTGGTCGGCATAGGTGTGCGTCACTTCGGCATCCCCTTCCGGGACGAGCACATCGGCCAGGCCGTGGGCGCGGTAGAGGTGCCCGGCCGGGCAACGCACGCGCATCTCCAGGCCCGCCACCTGCGAGAAGGCGTCGTATTCCTCCACGGTGCAGCCGGCGACCTCGCGCAGCAGGCCGGGCAGGAGCGCGTCCACGATGGCCCCTTCCTCCTCCTTCACCCCGCTGCGCGGACCGAGGATCAACGTGCCGCCCCCGCGCACGAATGCGGCCAGCCGTTCGGCCGTGGCCGGCGGACAGACGTGGACGCTCGGCGCGATGAGCACTTTGTAGCGCGCCAGGTCGGCGTCAATGCTCACCGCGTCGGCGACGACCCCCAGCCGCGCCAGCGCGGCATCCCACCCCGCGGCCATCTGCCGATAGTCGAAGCCGTCGCCGGTGTTGGGCTGCGTCTCCAGCGCCCAGAGGCTATCGTAATCGTAAAGAATGCCCACCTCGGCGGCCACCTGGCTCCCGTCCAGCTCGGCCGAAAGGGCCTTGAATTCCGCGCCGAGCTGCTTCGCTTCGTCGTAGCGGCGCTGCGGGATGCCGTGATGATAGAGAATGCCGTGCCAGTACTGTTCGCGGCCCCATCGGCACGAGCGCCAGCGGAAGAAGCTGATCATATCGGCCCCGCGCGCCACGGCCTGATAGGCCCACAGCCGCATCTGGCCCGGCTGAGGCGTGGCAGGGTAGGTGCCCCAGCCGCCCGGCCCCGATCCCTGCTCCATCACCCACACGTTCTTTTGTTTCAACCCGCGCATCAGATCGTGCGGCAACGGCTGCGGCGGCCGGTCGGTGCCGTTGGCGGCAAACGGGTAGTTGTCCCACGCGACGATGTCCAGTTCGGCGGCCAGCTTGAAGTAGTCAATGTGATGGAAGAGGCCCATCAGGTTGTGGGTGATCGGCCGACCAGGCGAATTGCGGCGGATGATCTCGGCCTGCTCGCGGTGGAACTCCACCTGCACATCGGACGAGAAGCGATAGAAGTCGAGCACCAGGCCGGGGTTGGCGCCGTCGTTGGCGGTGCGGTCGGCGGTGTCCATGGGCGGCCAGATCTGCTCGAAGTCGTCGTATTCATGGCTCCAGAAGGCCGTGCCCCAGGCGGCGTTCAGCGCGGCGATGTCGCCCTCGAAGCGCCGGCGCAACCACGCGCGGAATGCACGCACGCAGTTGGGACAATGACAGCGCGCGGTGCCGTGACAGCCGAACTCGTTGTCGGTCTGCCAGGCGACGACGTGCGGGTTGCGACCCAGCGCGGCGGTCATCTGCTCCACGATGCGCCGGGCATGGGCGCGGTAGCCGGGATGGTTCTTGCACGCATCCTGGCGTTGGCCCCACTCCTTCACCTGGCCGTTGCTCTTGATCTGATGGATGTCGGGATACATCTCGTGCAACCAGGCCGGATAGGTGGGCGTGGGCGTGCCCAGGATGGTCTGAATGCCATAGCGGCCGAGGAGGTTGATGGCTTCTTCGAGCCAGCCGAAGTCGAACTGCCCCTCGCGGGGCTCCAGGCGATGCCAGGCGAACTCGGCCATGCGCACGCGGGTGATGCCCGCCTCGGCCATCAGGCGGGCATCGGTCTCCCAACGGGAGGCCGGCCAGTGTTCGGGGTAATAGGCGACACCGAGGATCATGGTCACACTCCTTTGCACAGAGAAATCGCAAGCGCATCCCAGAACGGGATGTGGCTTTAATTGTACTGCATTTCGGAAAGATAACCAAGGGTGCAACCGACATGCCTCACTTGGGAAGGCCGCCTACCGTCCCGGAGCCGATTTATTGATATTTTACACATGAGAATTTGACTAAATTCGCCAGGCGCGGTATGATAGAGCATCGTTCGAGAGCGGCAATGGGGAAGGATGAGAGATGTTGAGCAGGCAACTGACCGATGGTCCGGCCGGAGAGATCCTGACGATCTTGCAGCGCCGGGGCGCGTGCACGGTGAAGGAGCTGGAAGACGCCCTGGGCGTGACCGCCACGGCCGTGCGGCAACAGATCACCGGCCTGTTGGCCGATGGCTACATCGAAGCGCAGGTCGAACGCGGGGGCCGGGGCCGGCCGCGACACGTGTACTCGTTGACGCCGAAGGGCCGGGCGCTCTTTCCGCATCACTACGATGAGTTCACCAACTCGCTGCTGCGCGAGATCCTGATCACCGAAGGGCCCGAAAAGGTGCAGGCGCTGCTGGCGCGGTTGGGCCGGCGCATGGCCGAACAATACGAGCAGCAGCTCGCCGGGCTGCCGGCCGAAGAACGGGCCGCCAAGCTGACCGAGCTTCTGAACGCCAAGGGCATCCTGGCGGAGATCCGCTTCGAGCCCGACGGGATCGTCGTGCACGAATACACCTGTCCGTACTACGAACTGGCCCGCGAGAACCGGGCCATCTGCGACATGGAAGGGGTGATGCTCGCCCACGCGGTCAAGCAGCCGGTCGAGCTGGTCACGTGCACGCTGGACGGCCACCACGGGTGTCAGTTCAAGATCGAAGCACAGACATCGCGCTGAAACCGATTTTTTTCACCAAGGAGATAGATCGTTTATGGTTACCGAACTGGTCATCAAGGATCTACATGTATCCGTCGAGGGCAAGGAGATCTTGCGCGGGGTCAACCTGACCATTCGTCAGGGCGAAGTGCACGCCTTGATGGGGCCGAACGGCTCGGGCAAGAGCACGCTCGCCTACACGATTGCCGGCCATCCGCATTACGTGGTCACTTCCGGCGACATCCTGCTGAACGGGGAGAGCATCCTGAAGCTGGCGGCCGACGAGCGCGCCAGGGCCGGCATCTTCCTGGCGTTTCAATATCCCACCGCCATCCCGGGCGTCAGCATGGCCAACTTCCTGCGCCAGGCCGTGAGCGCCGTGCGCGGCTACACCGAGCGGGCCAAGCGGGCCGTGGCCGAAGGCGGCAGCGCCAAGCCGATCGGCTCCGAGCTGATGCCGATGCGCGAGTTCCGCAAGGAGCTGACGCAGAAGATGGAGAAGCTGCACATTGACCCGTCTTTTGCCCGCCGTTACCTCAACGACGGCTTCTCGGGCGGCGAGAAGAAGCGCGCCGAGATCTTGCAGATGGCCATGCTCGAGCCGAAGATCGCCGTGCTGGACGAGACCGATTCGGGGTTGGACATAGATGCGCTGCGCGTGGTGGCGGAAGGGGTGAACTCGCTGCTGGGGCCCAACCTGGGCGTCTTGCTGATCACCCACTACCAGCGGCTGCTCAACTACATCAAGCCGCACTTCGTCCACGTGTTCTATAACGGCCAGATCGTGATGTCCGGCGGCCCGGAGCTCGCGCTGGAGCTGGAAGAGAAGGGGTACGGTTGGGTGCGCGAGGAATTCGGCGAGCCGGTGATGGCGCAAGAGATAGCATAGGGATTAGGGATTGGGGATTGGGGCAAGGAGGATTGCAATGCCTGCAACAGACACCGATCGCCAGGCGCTGGAGAGCGTCAAGAGCGAATACAAATACGGGTGGAGCCAGCCGGAGAGCTACGTATTCAAGGCGCGCAAGGGGCTGGACCACGAGATCGTGGATCAGATCAGTCGGATGAAGGGCGAGCCGGACTGGATGCGCGAGCTGCGCCACCAGGCGCTCGACATCTTCTTCTCGAAGCCGATCCCGACCTGGGGCGCAGATCTGAGTGCGATTGACTACCAGGACATCTACTACTACATCAAGCCGGTAGAGAGCCAGGGGCGAAGCTGGGAAGACCTGCCGCCGGACATCAAGGAGACGTTCGACAAGCTGGGCATCCCCGAGGCCGAGCGCAAGTTCCTGGCCGGCGCAGGCGCGCAGTACGAGTGTTTGAGCGGTGACACGCGCGTCGCCACGAGGCGTGGCCTGATCCCGATTCGCGAGGTCGAGCCGGGCGACATCGTGTTTGCTCTCGATGAAGTGGCGAACCGGCTGATTCCGGCGCCGGTCAAGGCCAAGATGCCGAAAGGCGAACGCCAGGTATATGAGGTGCGAGTCCGCACGCGCACGATTCGTGCTACGGCCAACCATCCCTTCCTGACGCTCACTTACCATCGCGCGCCGGGAAAGCAACGGGGCCGTTACACTCGGGAATGGAAGTACCTGCAAGATCTGAAGCCAGGGGATCTCGTTGCTGTTGCCAAGAAACTCCCCGACGTGGGGCAGCCGGCGTCACTCGTTCAGCCGCATATCAAGACGACCGTGGTCGGCCGCAACCAGACTGGCGTTGAGTACAATCTAGACATCTCGCGCAGCTACAATCCGATCTCCCTCCCCGATCGAACTTCGACCGATCTGATGTGGTGGCTTGGCCTCTATGTAGGGGATGGCTTTATCCATTATCAGAAGGGCGAAGACAAAGCGCGTGTGGAGTTCGCCATTCCAGATACTGATACGGCGTTGCGCACAGAGTTCAAGCGGGTGACGGAAGGTCTTTTCGGCATTCCGGTCGTCAATGGCAATCCGGATCGGATGACGGTCTACTCGACCGTCCTGGCACGCTATCTCGAAGCGAATGGCTTTGGCGGCAAGTCGCTCACGAAGAGGATTCCGGAATGGGTCTATACCCTCCCGGAGCCCGAGCGATTGGCATTCTTGGGCGGTTATGTGGATGCCGATGGCTATGTGCGCGATTATCCGACCAGCCATAACGTGGTTGTGACCAGCGGAAACCGTGAGCTGTTGAGCCAGTTGCAGGCCCTGGCCATGCAGAGCGGCATCCCGACTTCGACCATCCATCACTTCACGTCCAGTCATCCTTTCGACAAGACCCGCATGATTGATGGCTTTCGGATGGAACTGAGCGGCGAATTCGAACGCCTCGGGTGTCGTTCCCCGCAGCGCACGGCGCGCATGGGCAAGAGACGATACCGGCATAACTTCTCGAGCTCTGGCAATCTGTCGTTCCGTTCTCACACGAATGAGTTCATCGGCTTCGCCCGCATCGAGAGCATCTCGCCGGCGGGTGTTGAGCCGGTGTATGATATCGAAGTGGACGGCCCTCACAACTTTGTTGCCGAGGGGTTGATTGTCCATAATTCCGAGGCTGTATACCATTCTTTGAAGCAAGAGTGGGAAAAGCAAGGCGTCATCTTCGTGGACAGCGACACCGGCCTGCGCGAGCACGAAGACATTTACCGGCAGTACTTCGGCACGGTGGTGCCTGCTACCGACAACGTCTTCGCGGCGTTGAACACGGCCTGCTGGTCGGGCGGATCGTTCGTCTACGTGCCCAAGGGGGTGCATCTGGACATCCCGCTCCAGGCGTACTTCCGCATCAACGCGCAGAGCATGGGCCAGTTCGAGCGCACGTTGATCATCGTGGACGAAGGCGCCAGCGTGCACTATGTCGAAGGGTGTACCGCGCCCGTCTATTCGACCGACTCGTTGCATTCCGGCGTGATCGAGATCATCGTGCGCAAGGGCGCGCGTTGCCGCTATACGACCATCCAGAACTGGTCCACCAACGTCTATAACCTGGTGACGCAGCGGGCGCTGGTCTACGAGTCCGGCACGATGGAGTGGGTTGACGCCAATCTCGGTTGTCTCACCGGCGATACGAATGTGTTGCTGAACAGCGATATCAAGCCGATCCGCGATATCGAGCCGGGCGACGTGGTCTATTCGCTGGACGCCAACATGCAATTGGTGCGCAGACCGGTGGTCGCAAAGAAATACAGCGGTCGGCAACAGGTCTATCGCCTGCAAACCGAGAATTTCCGCGAGGTTCGGGCAACGGCGAACCATCCCTTCCTGGCGCTTTCCCGGCAAGGCAAGCACTTCTCATTGGTATGGAAGCGCCTGGATCAACTGCAAATCGGAGACTGGGTAGCGATTTCGGGTGATCTCCCTGATCATGGAACCCCGAAACGCTTCGACCCGATCCCGCCGCGCGGCAACAAACCGATCCGCTTGCCCGAAGTCAGCTCGGAGGACCTGCTTTGGCTCTTGGGGATGTACATCGGCGACGGCTACCTGGATCACAATCGCGTCTACTTCGCTGTGCCGCCGGAGGACGACGCCCATGCGCGTGTCGTCAATCTGTTGCGCGACCTGTTCCAGGTGGAAGGCGAAGAGCGCGGCAAAGTCATCCGCGTCAATTCCGCGCAATTGGTGGATTGGTTCCTGAGCCTTGGCCTGGGCGGAAATGCTCACGAGAAACGCGTGCCCGCGTGGGTGAAGACGCTGCCGAAAGCCCAGCGGATCGCCTTTATCGAAGGTTACATCGCGGCCGACGGCTACAGGCGCTTGAACCACAAGAATCTCTCGATCACCAGCGCGAATCGCGAGCTGTTGGAAGATGTGAAAGCGCTGGCCATCTCTTGCGGTCTCAACCCGCGTAAGATCAGCCGGTGGAGTCGTCGGGAGAAGAAGCCCTTGGGCGTGGAGGAAAAGGAATACACGCATTACTTCCTCTATTTCGGGGACGAGCGCTACGAGCACCCGGTTCACTTCAGCCGGATCGCGGCGATCGAAATGTTGGATGTCGAGGATACGTGGGATATCGAGATTGCCGACAGTCACAACTTTGTCGCCAACGGTTTCATCGTACACAACAGCAAGGTGACGATGAAGTACCCGTCCGTGTACATGTTGGGTCCGAATGCGCGCGGCCAGATCCTCTCGATGGCGTTCGCCGGGCCGGGGCAACATCTGGACACGGGCGGCAAGCTGGTACATGCGGCGCCGAATTGCTCCAGCCAGCTCATCTCCAAGTCCATCAGCAAGGGCGGGGGTCGCGCCTCCTACCGGGGCCTGTTGAAGGTGGCCAAGGGCGCCGCGGGTGCAAAATCGAACGTGGTGTGCGACGCGCTGCTGTTGGACGAGAAGAGCCGGTCGGATACCTATCCGTACATCGAAATCGACGAGGACGACGTGACCGTCGGCCACGAGGCGTCGGTGAGCAAGATCGGCGAGGAGCAGCTCTTCTACCTGCAGAGCCGCGGCCTGACCGAAGATGAGGCCAGCGCGATGATCGTCTCCGGCTTCATCGAGCCGATGGTCAAGGAGCTGCCGATGGAGTACGCAGTGGAGATGAACCGGCTGATCCAGTTGCAGATGGAAGGCTCGATCGGGTGACGGGGGGAAGACGAATGACTGCGACGACTATGACAACGCCTGTTGAGGCGATTTCCGCCGCCAGGGGCGAGCCGACCTGGATGCTCGATCTGCGCCTGCGGGCCTGGCGCTTCTACGAGGAGATGCCCTGGCCTACCGGCAACGAAGAGACGTGGCGCCGGACGAAGCTGACCGGCTTCAACGTCGCGGACTACGTTCCGCTGACGCCGACCGATTCCGCGCCGGTGTTGCATGAAGACGCGGCCCGGTCGCTGGCCGAGATCGAGAGCGCCGGCAACCTGGGCATCCAGGATGGCGTCGCTCGCGTGGCCGAGCTGGACCAGGCGCTGGCCGAGCGGGGCGTGATCTTCTGCGATCTGGACACGGCAGTCCAGCGCTATCCCGAGCTGGTGCAGAAGTACTTCGGCAGCGCGGTGGCAATCGACGAGAACAAGTTCAGCGCGCTGAGCTTTGCGCTGTGGAACAGCGGCACGTTCGTCTACGTGCCGCGCAACGTCGTGCTCGACAAGCCGTTGCAGGCGGTGATCCATCAGAGCGCGGGCAAGCGCGCGGGCTACCATCACACGATCGTCGTCACCGAGGAGGGCGCGGCCGTGGCGCTGGCCGAGGATTTCCTGGGCGCCGATGGCGGCATGACCGACAGCGTGGTGGAGCTGATCGCCGGCCCCAACAGCCAGCTCCACTATCTGCACCTGCAAAACCTGGCCGAGACCGCCTGGAACTTCAGCACCCAGCGCATGTACCTGGAGCGCGATAGCACCTTGCGCTACTTCATCGGCTCCTGGGGCAGCCGGCTCTCCAAGAACTGGATCAACATGGAACTGTTGGGCCAGGGCTCCAGCGGCGAGTTGCTCGGGCTGTACTTCCCGGGCGGCCGACAGCATCTCGACCATCACACGAACCAGCTTCACAAGGCATCGCACGCCAGCAGCGACCTGCTCTTCAAGGGCGCGCTCAAGGACCGCGCGCGCTCGGTGTATCAGGGCTACATCAAGGTATACCCCGGCGCGCAGAAGACGAACGCGTATCAGGCCAACCGCAACCTGATCCTCAGCAAGCAGGCGCGCGCCGACAGCATCCCCGGCCTGGAGATCGAGGCCGATGACGTGCGCTGCACCCACGGCGCCACGGCCGGCCAGATCCCGGAGGAGTACATCTTCTATCTGATGGCCCGCGGCATAGACCGCTCCAACGCCGAGCGGATGATCATCCAGGGCTTCTTCGAAGAGGTGCTGGATCGAATCCCGGTCGAAGGGGTGCGCAACAAGCTGGAAGCCGAGATCGCGCGCAAGTTGGGGTTGTGAATTGGTAGATTCAGTAGATCACGGATTCAAGCTCAGAGGGGGTCTGTGACCCCCGACCGCCGGTCACAGACCGGCTTGGAGCATCAAAATTGTGATCTACTGAGATTGGGAGTTGGTAGATTGGTAGATTGGGATTTGCCCATTTAACAGTGAGAGAGTTCTGGAGGACTTGAATGGCAGGACAAGGCTACGTTCATCCCGAAAAACTGGTCAGCACGCAGTGGGTTGCGGATCACCTGAACGACCCCAAGGTCCGCATCGTGGAGTCCAACGAGGACGTTCTGCTCTATTCCCGGGGGCATATTCCGGGCGCCGTGCAGATAGATTGGGTGGCCGACCTGAACGATCCGATCACGCGCGACTATCTCAATAAGGCGCAGTTCGAACAACTGATGTCCCGTAACGGCATCGCGAACGACACCTTCGTGGTGTTCTATGGCGATAAGAACAACTGGTGGGCCTGCTATGCGTTGTGGGTCTTCGAGTTGTTCGGCCACACCCACACGGCGGTGATGGACGGCGGCCGGCTTAAGTGGGAGAAGGAAGGCCGGCCGATGACCAAAGAGGTGCCCTCGTACCCGCCCACCGAATATCGCGCACAGGATCGGGCCGATTACAAGATTCGGGCCTTCCGGGACGATGTGTTGGCGCACATCGCCGCCGGCCGGCCGCTGGTGGACGTGCGCAGCCCGGACGAATACACGGGCAAGCTGTATCACATGGAGGGATATCCCCAGGAGGGCGCGCTGCGCGCCGGCCACATCAAGGGCGCGGTCAACGTCCCCTGGGCCCGGGCCGCCAACCCGGAAGACGGCACCTTCAAGTCGGCCGATGAGCTGCGCAAGATCTACGAGGTGGAGCAAGGGCTCAAACCCAGCGACAACGTCATCGCCTACTGCCGGATCGGCGAGCGTTCCAGCCACACCTGGTTCGTGTTGAAGTACCTGCTCGGCTATCCCAACGTGCGCAACTACGACGGCAGCTGGACGGAGTGGGGGAACCTGGTAGGCGTGCCGATCGAACGGTGAGCGGGTAGATTGGGAGTTGGGAGATTGGTAGATTGGGAGATTGGGAGGGGGTAGATTGGGAAATTGGTGGATTGGGAGTGGGTAGGTTGGGAGTTGGCAGGGTGGGGAATCGGTGTCCAGTCCCCCGGGTATCAACCTTCAATCCCCGACGGCCCAATCGCCGATCCGCAATTTACCGATTTCCGGTTCTTCCGATCACCAATTTCCCGATTTACCAGTTTCAGTAGATCACAGATTCAAGCTCAGAGGGGGTCTGTGACCCCCGACCGCCGGTCACAGACCGGCTTGGAGCAGCAAAATTGTGATCTACTGAGTTTCCCAATTTCCCGATTCCCGATTTACCAGTTTCCCAATTTCCCGATTCCCAATTTACCAATTTACCATTTTACCGCTATACTATACCATCATGGATCGCCAAGCGCAGATTGATTTCATCCTGGATCACTACGAAAACCCGCGCCACTACGGCCCGTTGGCAGATGCGACGATCGTCCAGAAAGGGGGCAACCCCGGCTGCGGCGATGTCGTGACCTTCTACCTGAAGGTGGACGGCGAGGGCCGCATTGACGCCATCTCGTTTGAAGGCGAAGGCTGTACGATCAGCCAGGCAGCCGCCTCCCTCGTCACCGAGATGTTCACCGGCAAGACGCTGGCCGAGGTAGAGGCGACGTCCGCAGAGGCCATTCTGGACATCCTCGGCCGCGAGCTGGCGGGCACCCGCTTGAAATGCGCGACCCTCGGGCTGAACACGACGAAGGAAGCAATACGGGCTTTACGAAAGAGGTAGGTCATGCTTCAAGAAACCATGACCCGGTTTGCCACTCCTCAGCCGGATGGCCTCGACGTCGAGGCCATCCGGGCTGATTTCCCGATCTTGCAGCGCCGCGTGCACGGCCTGCCGCTGGTCTATCTGGACAATGCCGCCAGCTCGCAGAAGCCGCGCAGCGTCATCGAGACGCTGACGCGCTACTACGAGAACACGAACGCCAACGTCCACCGCGGGGTGCACACCCTCTCCGAGGAGGCTACGGCGCAATATGAGGCCGCACGCGCCAAAGTGGCCAGCTTCATCGGCTCCTGTTGTCCCAAGGAGATCATCTGGACGCGCAACGCCTCCGAGGCGATGAACCTGGTGGCCCAGAGCTGGGGCCGTGCCAACCTGAAACGGGGCGACCGCGTCCTGTTGACCGAGATGGAGCATCACTCGAACATCGTGCCGTGGCAGATCCTGTCGGCCGAGCTGGGCTTTGAAATCGCCTACGTTCGCGTGGCCGACGACGGCACGCTGATCCTCGACGACCTGCCGAAGCTGCTCACCCCGCGCACGAAGCTCTTCGCGTTCACCTACATGTCGAACGTCGTCGGCACGATCAACCCGGTCAAAGAGCTGACGCGAGCCGCGCATCAGGCCGGCGCGCTCGTGCTCCTCGACGCGTGCCAGGCGGTGCCGCACATGCCGGTGGACGTGCAAGACCTGGACGTGGACTTCATGGCGTTTTCGGGCCACAAGATGCTCGGCCCGACGGGCATCGGCGCGCTGTGGGGCCGCCGCGAGCTGCTCAACGCCATGCCGCCGTGGATGGGCGGCGGCGACATGATCCGCGAGGTACACCTGAGCGGCTTCAAGCCGAGCGAGCTGCCGTGGAAGTTCGAGGCCGGCACCCCGGCCATCGCGCAGGCGATCGGCCTGGGCGCGGCGGTGGACTACCTGCAGCGGATCGGCATGGCCGCCATCCATCGGGCCGAGCGCGAGCTGACCGCCTATGCCATGCAGCGCCTGCGCGAGGTGAAGGGCCTGCGCATCCTCGGCCCGGAGGCCGAGAAGCGCGGGGGCCTGGTGGCTTTCACGCTGGAAGCCGCGCATCCGCACGATATCGCGGCCGTGCTCGATAATCTGGGCATCGCCATCCGGGCGGGCCATCATTGCGCGCAGCCGCTCCACGAACGCTACGGCATCCCGGCCAGCGCCCGCGCCAGCTTCTACCTCTACAACACGAAGGAAGAGGTGGATCTGCTGGTCAAGGGACTGCACAAAGTGGTCGAGATGTTCGCGTTTTAGCGCGGCCATTCATCGTAGAGACGCGGCCCGCCGTGTCTCTACGCGTTATCGCGAGAAGTGATCATGGACCTATACGCTGAAGAGATTCTCGACCATTACAAGCACCCGCGCCACTTCGGGCATCTCGACAATCCGACCCTGACCTATCACGACCGCAACCCGCTGTGCGGCGACGAGATCACCCTGGAGCTGCAGATCGCCGACGGCAAGGTGGCCGACGTGGCCTTCACGGGCCACGGCTGCGCCATCAGCCGCGCGGCCGCGTCCATGATGTCCGAAGAGATCATCGGCAAATCGCTGGATGAACTCAAGACGTGGGATAAGGAAAACATCCTCGACCTGCTCGGCATCGAGGTCGGGCCGGTCCGCCTCAAATGCGCCCTGCTCCCGCTGAAGGCGCTCAAGGCCGCGGTGTGGGGACTGGGCGAGGAGGAATGAGATGTCCGGAAGGGTCAAAGTTGCTCGCGTCGCCGATATTCCCCCCGGCCACAAGAAGATCGTGGAAGTGGACGGGATCGAGATCGTCATCGTCAACCTGGACGGCGCGTTCTATGCCCTCGAGGATGTGTGCACGCACGACGGCGGGCCGTTGGGCGAGGGCCGGCTGGAGGGGTGTCAGATCATCTGTCCTCGGCACGGCGCGCGCTTCGATGTGCGCACCGGCGCGGCGTTGACCATGCCGGCCGTGGAGCCGGCACCCACCTATGAGGTGCGCGTGGAAGGGGACGACATCTTTGTCGTGGCTGATTGACAGGACTTACGTGCTTCTTGCTTGCGGAGGATCTGCGCCCCTCGTGTGATCTTCGAGAGGACGCCGGCGAGCCGACAACGCCGGTCGCAGACCGGCCGGAAGCCTCTACCGCGTGGGGCCTGTAATTGACATGGAATCGAAAGCGGCGCAAGAGCGCCGCAATCCAAAAGGAGCGTATGATGCCCACCGCTACCGTCGAAGGCGTGCTGGAAGTATTGCGACAAAACGTCCATGACCCGGAGATCGGCCTGAACATCGTGGACCTGGGCCTGGTGTACGGCGTCGAGGTCAAGGACGGCAAGATCGTGAACATCACGATGACCCTCACCAGCCCCGGCTGTCCCATCGGCCCTCAGATCATCGGCGGCGTGCAGACGTATCTCCAGCGGGCCTACCCCGACCTGGATGAGATCAACGTCCACATCGTCTGGACGCCGATGTGGAGCCCGGATATGATGAGCCAGGAGGCCAAAGACCAACTGGGCTTCTTCTGATCGTACCACTTCATCCATCCTCTCGCGCAAAGGAGCAATGCCCCCATGACCCGTTCCGAAGCTCGCACCCGCGGCCACAGCGAATACTGGAACCGCTTCCTGGGTGCCGATCTCGGCCTGGTGGACCCCGACATCAATGCCATCATCGGCTTCGAAGAGGAACGCCAGATCCGCAAGCTCATCATGATCCCGTCCGAGTCCATGGCGCCGCTGGCGGTGCGCCAGGCGCTCGGTTCGGTCTTCAACAACGTCTACGCCGAGGGCTATCCGCCCCTGCGCATGACGCGCGATGACGAGGAAACCCTCCTCGACTTCGACCAGCAGCTCGCCTACTATCGGCGCTATGGCGACCGGCGCTTCTACAAGGGCGTGGACTACGTGCATTTCATCGAGACGTTGGCCCAGCGCCGGGCGGCCATGCTCTTCGCCACCGACCGCGTGAGCGACAAGGATATCTTCGTCAACGTCCAGCCCCTGTCGGGCGCGGCCGCCAACCTGGCCGTCTACGACGCGCTCGTCGAGGCCGGCGATACCGTGATGGGCATGGACCTGTACCAGGGCGGCCACCTGACGCACGGCAGCGTCTTCAATTTCTCCGGCAAGCGCTACCGCGTGGTCAGCTACGGCGTCAGCAAGACAACCGGCCGGCTCGACTACGACGAGATCCGCGACCTGGCCCGGCGGCATCGGCCCAAGATGATCATCGCCGGCTTCACCTCCTACACCTGGGCGCCCGATTGGGAGGCGTTCGCCGAGATCGCGCACGAGGTCGGCGCGCGGCTGCTGGCCGACATCAGCCACCCGGCCGGCCTGGCGGTAGCGGGCGCGTTCCCCAACCCCATCGGCCACGCGGACGTGATCACCTGCACCACGCACAAGACGCTGTGCGGCCCGCGCGGGGCCATCATCATGACCACCGACGAGGAGCTGGCGCGGCGCATAGACATGGCCGTCTTCCCCGGCGAGCAGGGCGGTCCGCACCCCCAGAAGTTCGCGGCCATGGCCGTGGCGTTCAAGATCGCGGCGTCCGAGCCGTTCAAGCGCATGATGTGGCGCATCAAGAAGAACGCGGCTGCGCTGGCCGAGGGCTTGCGTCGCCGCGGGTTGGGCTTGGCCTACGGCGGCACCGACACCCACTTCTGCATGTTGGACCTGAACAGCGTCAGCGCGCGCGGGGCCGCGCCCCTGCGCGGGGAACCGGCCGTGCGCATCCTGGACATCGCCGGCATCGTGGCCAACAAGAACACCATCCCCGGCGACACGCAGACCTCGCTGGCGATGGGCATCCGCCTGGGCACGCCGTGGCTCACCCAGCGCGGCTACGGCCCGGAGGAGATGGACCAGATCGCCGGCCTGATCCACAAGATCGTCACCCATATCCGGCCGTTCAGCTATCAGGGCCTGGCCGGCGAGCTGCCGCGCGGCAAGATCGAGCTGGATGTGTTGCAAGAGGTACAGGCCGAGGTGGCGGCGTTGGCCGCGCGGGGCGCCGCGGAGCGCGATCCGTCCGGCCTGGGCTATCCGCATTTTCCTGAGGCGGAGGCGGAGTCTAAGGTTAAGGCCAAGGTTGAGATTGAGGAGACAGCCTTTTCCTCCGCCTCAATCTCGACCTTAACCTCAACCTTGCTCCTGGATGTGAGCCATTGCGGCCTGTTGATGGTCTCGGGCGAACGCGCCGAGGCGGGCCTGCAGCAGATCGTCACCAATGACGTGGCCGCGTTGGCGCCGGGCCAGGCCGCCGCGGGCTTCATCCTCGACCCCGACGGCCGCGTGATGGACGATGTCTTCGTGATGCGCCTGCCGCAGACCGAAGATGAAGCCGGCGCGTTTCTCCTGCGCACCCAGCCGGCCAATCACGCGCGGGTCAAAGCCTGGTTGCGGGCCTTGAGCGACGGCTATACCCTGTTCGACCGCGACGACATCCTGGCCAAGGTCGAAGGCCCGTTCACGGTCGAAGACCTGGCGGAACAGAGCCATGCCGAGCCGTGCACCGCGCTGGCGTTGCATGGCGAGCGCGCGGCCGAATGCCTGACGTCGCTCAAGGGGGTGGGGGGCATCCAGGCCTTCGTCGCGCCGAACCACGTCGAGCTGGTGGTGCCGACGAGCCAGGCGCAGACCGTGCGCAACCTGCTCGTGGCCGCGGGCGCGGTCCCGGCCGACCGGGCTATGGCGGCCGGGCTGCGCCGGCGCGATGGCCTGCCCGATTACGCCGCCGACGGCCCGCGGCCGACGGGCGTCGAGCTGCTGAACGCGGGCGGCCGGGAGCGCTTCGAGCTGCGCAAGCCGTACTTCGTCGGCCAACACGTCTTCGCCCAGGTGCGCGAGCGGCCGGAGCGGCCCGAATTCGCCTGGACCGAGCCGAAGAACGCCCCGCTGAAGCGCACGCCGCTCTATGAGTGGCACAAGGCCCACACCCGGCACATCGTGCCGTTTGCCGGCTGGGAGATGCCGGTGTGGTACACGGGCGTGCTCGACGAGCACAACGCGGTGCGCCGCGCGGCCGGCCTGTTCGACGTGGCCCACATGGGCGTGTTCGAGGTGAGCGGCCCGCACGCGGTCGAGTTCCTCGACCTGGTGTGCACCAATTACGTCCGCTGGTACGCGCCGGGCGAGAGCTTCTACTCCTACCTGCTCGACCCCGACGGCCGGGTGATAGATGACCTGCTGGTCTATCGCCGGCGCCATGATCTGTTTCAGCTTGTGGTCAACGCGGCGAACGCCGACAAGGATTGGGCGTGGTTGAATGCCGTGAACAACGGCGAGGTGCTTCTCGACCGGGAGCGGCCCGATCTGCGCGTGTTGCGGCCGGCCACGTTGCGCAATCTCAAGGATCCGGCGGCCGGCGCCGACATGCGCGTGGACCTGGCGTTGCAGGGCCCGGCATCGCTGCGCATCCTGCAGAGCCTGGCCGCCGACGCGCGCCTGGCCGACCGCCTGGCCCGCGTGCGCAAGACCGGCCTGATCGAGTGCCAGCTGGCGGGCTTCGATCTGATCATCGCGCGCACGGGCTATACGGGCGAAGAGGTCGGCTACGAGATCTTCGTGCATCCCGACCGGGCCGTGGCGTTCTGGGAGACGCTGTTGGCCGCGGGCAAGCCGTTCGGCCTCCAACCGACCGGCCTGGCCGCGCGCGATTCGACCCGCACCGAGGCCGGCCTGCCGCTCTACGGCCACGAGCTGGCCGGGCCGTTCGACATCTCCCCGGCCGGCGCGGGCTTTCCGGGCTATGTCAAGCTGCACAAGCCCTACTTCATCGGCCGCCGGGCGTACATCGAGCGCGAAAAGACGCGCACGATGCAGGTGGTGCGCTTCAGGATGAACGAGCGGGGCGTGCGCATGCCGAAGACCGGCGATCCGGTGATCAGCCGGAAGGGGCAGGCGATCGGCTATGTGACCAGCGCGGCCGTGGACGTGGACGGCATCATCCTGGGGTTGGCCTATGTCAACGCTCGCTATGCCCGGCCCGGGGAAGAGATCGGCATCTATGCCTTGCCGGCCAAGCCGCTCATCGAGCGGCCCAACAAGGCCGAGCTGGTGCCCGGCGACAAGGTGAGCGTGCCCGATGATGCGACCGTGTTGCCGCGCTTCCCGGACGCGGCCGAGCGGGCGCACTGGCGCGGGCAATCGGGAGCTGTCGCCGCGAGCCAGGCCACGGCTGAAGAATAGATCACTGCTTCGCGTGCCAGGCACCCATTCAGGTGCCTGGCACGTCCGCCGCGCTGTTCAGATCGGGTTCAGGCGAACTCGCGCGGGTGCCGGCGCTTGAGCTCTGCAATCGCGTGTCCCCGGCCGGTCGCCTCCAGACGTTTGACATACTCCTTCAAGAAGCCCCGCGCATGGAACGGTCCGCCTTCGGCCAACACGATGCGCATCGGATCCTCGCTGTAGCCCTCCGGCATGGTCGCCATCATCCGGTCGTGCCACTCGGTCAGGTAGCGCAGCCCTTGCGCGCAGAGATCGGGCCGGGCCGCGGCCAGGTCGTGCTGCTCGTGCGGATCGTCGGCCACGTTGTAGAGCATCTCGGTCGGGAAGAGGTGGTAGCCGTCGTGGTAGGTGCGCATGTAGAGCCACGGCCCCCAGCGCACGCTCCGCTGACAGACATGACAATTCTGGCTGATCACCAGATACTCTCGGCCGCAATCGGCCCCGCGGAGGATGGCCGGGGCAAAGCTCGCGCCGTCCCAGCGCGGCTTGGGAGGCTGATCCAGCAGCTCCGCCAGCGTGGGGGCGAGGTCGAGGTTGTAGTGCAGGCCGCCATCTACAGCGCCCTGCCGGCCGCCGGGCCAGCGGACGATGAGGGGGATGCGACAGGTGATCGCGTCGGCCGTGCCGTGCTCGGCATAGAGGCCCAGCTCGCCCAGGTTCTCGCCGTGATCCGCGCTGATGATGATCGCCAGGTCGTCCATCACCCCGGCCTCCTCCAGCGCGGCGAAGAGCTGGCCGATGTGCGCGTCCATGTAGCGGATGCCGCAGTCGTAGCCGTCAATGAAGCGGTGCAGGTCGGCCATGTCGCGGATCTCGCCGGGGTAGCGCGGCCAACGCGGGTCGTCGTTGCCGTGATACATGTAGGTCTCGCGCGCGCTGTGCGGGCCGACGTGTTTGCGATGCTCCTCCAGCACTTCCGGCGTGAGCCAGGCCGGCAGAGGATCGTCGGCGAACGGGTTGCCGAACTCGGCCGGCGCCCGGTAGGGGGTGTGAGGATCCCAGTAGTTGATGTGGAGATACCAGTTGTCCCTGGCCGCGTTGCGCCGGATCCAGTCGAGCGCGGTCGGTGTCACATCTTCGGCCGATTCCATGCCGCCCTTGCCCGTGTCGTAGATCTCGCGGAAGCCGGCATAGAAGCTCCAGGCCGAGTGGCGCTCGCCGAAGCCGCCGATGAAGACGGTGTACAGGCCGGCCTGTTTGAGCATGGCCGGCAGGCTGGTCGAGGAGAGGCTATCGCGGAAGCCGCGGTTCGGCCCGTCAATGCGCGGATCGGCGCATGTGCCGCCGTGGTTGATCACGCCGGTGTGGATGCCGAAGCGGCCGGTCATCAGCGCGGTGCGCGAGGGCAGGCACGGCGCATCGGAGCAGTAATAGTTGTCGAAGCGCACGCCCTGCACCGCGATGCGGTCTATGTTGGGCGAGGTGTTGCGATGATAGCCGTAGCAGCCCAGGTGGTCGGGCCGCAGGGTGTCCAGGTCAAGGTAGAGGATGCGCATGGATCGGGTCTCCATCTTGAGAGGGTGCTTCAGCCGCGTCCGACGAACGGCATCTTGGTTGCCATGACGGTCATGAAGAGCACGTTGGCGTCGAGCGGCAGGCTTGCCATGTAGACCACCGCGCGGGCGACCACCTCCACGTCCATGGTCGGCTCCGGCGCGATCCGGCCGTCGGCCTGGAGCACCCCGCGCTTCATGCGCGCGGTCATCTCGGTGGCCGCGTTGCCGATGTCAATCTGGCCGCAGGCGATGTCGAACGGCCGGCCGTCCAGCGCCAGCGATTTGGTCAGGCCGGTGATGGCGTGTTTGGTGGCCGTGTAGGGCGCGGAGTTGGGCCGCGGGGTGTGGGCCGAGATCGAGCCGTTGTTGATGATGCGGCCCCCGCGCGGGTTCTGGCGCTTCATCAGCCGGAACGCCTCCTGCGCGCACAGAAACGCGCCGGTCAGGTTGGTCTGGACGACCGCCTGCCACTGCTCGAACGTGATCTCCTCCAGCGGCACGGCCGGCGCGCCGATCCCCGCGTTGTTGAAGAGCAGGTCGAGCCGGCCGAACGCCTCCTCCGTCCGCGCGAACAGCGCCCGCACCGACGCGGGGTCGGTCACATCGGTCGGCGCGGGGAGCGCCTCGCCGCCGAACGCCGCGGCCTCGGCCGCGACCTGCGCCAGCGCGTCGGCCCGGCGGCCGGCCAACACCACCGCCCACCCTTCACGACATAGCGCCAGCGCGGCGGCCCGGCCGATGCCGCTTCCCGCGCCGGTGACGATGGCGATCCGTTTTGGGGTGCTCATGCTCCTCGGCTATCCTTTCTTTCGTACTGCCGCGGCCATCTCCAGCCCGGTCGCATAATCCAGCTGCCGCGGCTCGTAATCGTCTTCCTCGCGCTGGCGGGTCATGCCGGTATAGTCCCAGGTGGCGGGCCGGGCATCCCCGCGCCAGGGCCGGCGCTCCCAGTAGTAGCCGCGGAACGGATCGCGCGTGTCGTTCATCCAGGCGAGCAGCCGGTCGTGCAGGCGATTCCGCACGGCCGCATGTTCGGCCGAGCCGATCAGGTTGCGCATCTCGAACGGATCTTCCTCCAGATCGTACAGCTCGTCGGTGGTGAGCAGGTTGATCACCAGCTTATAGCGGTCGTCGCGCACGGCGCGGATGGGCTGGAAGCCGCCGAAGCCGTCGTGGTCGGTCTCGTAGCGGCCGAACTCCATGAAGATCGCGTCGTTGGCCGGCCGTTCGGGCTGCTGGAAGACCGATAGCAGGCTACGACCGGCCAGGGTCTTCGGCGTGGACAGGCCGAAGAACTCCAGCATGGTCGGGGCCACGTCTATGTGCGAGACGAGCGCGCGCGAGCTGGCGCCGGCCGGCGCGTGGCCGGGCCACCGCACGATGAACGGCATCCGCGTCACTTCCTCGTACATGGCCGGGCCCTTGTTGGTGATGCAGTGCGAGTGCAGCAGGTCGCCGTGGTCGGAGGTGTAGAGGACGAGCGCATCCGGCGCATAACGGTCAACGGCCTCGATCACCCGGCCGATCTCGAAGTCCACGAAGCTATTGCAGCCGAAATAGTCCGGCGCCATGATCTCCAGCGCGTCGCGATCCCAATGGACCATGTCGCCGGCCCAGACCCGATGATGCTCCGGCTTATCGGCCAACGTGTCCCAGACGTTGGGCCGCTTGGGGAAGCGGTAGTCCCGGAACATGCTGGCGTAGGGCTCCGGACAGACGAACGGGTGGTGCGGTTCGTCGTAAGAGACCACGAGCAGGAAATCCTCGTCCCGGCTGGCTTCCAGGAAGCGGATCGCCCGGTCGGAGCAGCGGTGGCCGAAGGTGAACTCGGCGGTCAGGTTGGGATCGCGGTTGAGCGCGGGCGAGCGCGAGCGCAGCCGCTCCTCCGGCGTCAGCTCTTCCAGGTAGTTGCGCATGTCGTACCAATAGGCCGGGTCCCAGCCGGCCGGACAGCGGCCCATGCCGAAGTAGTCGCCGCCGTCCAGGTGCCACTTGCCGATGTAGGCGGTGTGGATGCCCCGGTCGTGCAAGCGCTGGCCGACCGTCTTGATGTTGTCGCCGAGCGGGTTGCAGTTGGCCCAGACGCCGTTGGTGTGGGGGAACGTCCCCGTGAAGAGCGCGGCGCGCGCGGGGGCGCACACCGGCTGGCAGGTATACGCGCGGTCGAAGCGCACGCCCTGATCGGCCAGGCGGTCGAGCGCGGGCGTGTGCATGTCGGGATTGCCGTAACACCCGACCATGTCCTGGCGTTGGGTGTCGGTCATGATGAAGATGAATTGACGTGGCGACATGAGTTGTCTCTCAAATGCTTTGGAGCTTGATGAACAAATCCCGAAAGATCGGGTTGCGCCGCAGGAACCACACCTCGCGAATGAGGTGGCGTTCGGGAGCCGACTCGAAATAGAGCTGGCCGCCCACGCCGATCTGCCATTCGCCCATCAGCCGCGGGCTGGGCGTCAGGCGCGAGGGGGTCCAGCGCTCGTCGAGCAGGTAGGCGATGGTCGCGACGTCCCAGAGTTCCTTGCCGTAGGCGAAGTGATCGGCGCTGTACTCGCAGAAACGCTCGTACAGGAAGTCGCAGACCGGGTTGCGGCCCGCGATGGCCTCCTTCAGCTCGGCCCTGGTGGTCAGCAGGTGCGAGGCTACGCCCAGGCACGGCACATGGACGAACGGCACGCCGCTGTCGAAGATGACGCGCGCGGCCGTCACATCCTGCATCAGGTTGAATTCGACCGTATGCGGCAGCGCGGGCGGGTTGCCGCCCAGCCACACCACCACGATCTTGCGGATGATCTCCGGTTCGATCAAGAGTGCCGACGCCACGTTCGTGATCGCGCCGATCGCGACCACATAAAGCGGATCGTCGTCGGCCGCGGCCATGGCGCGGTTCACCAGATCCAGCGCGGCCGGGCTGCGCTCTGGCCGGCTGCTCAGGTAGGCCGTCGAGCCGCGATAGACGAAGCCCTCGGCCGACAGGTGCAGCCGATCCAGCAGGCGCACGATCTCCTCGTAGCTCTTCTCCATGCCGTCGGCCGGCCCGGTCGAACGCTCGTTGGTGAACGGCGCGGCGTAGAGCGCCTCCACCGTGAGCTTTTCGGGCGAGCGCAAGGCGTAGACGACGGCGAACTGGTCGTCAATCTCGTTGTACGTGTCGGTGTCCAGCACCATACGGACGCGCCCGGTCGGCGGCTGCAGGCGCTGGACGAGCAGGTCTTGTGGAAGCGTGGGAAAGGTCATGGTCTGGTCCTGGTCAGGTGATGCGGCAAGCGCGCCCCCGAAGCGTTGCGCGGCGGCATTGCCCATCATACGCCAGAACGGCTGGCCTGGCAAACCCGGATGCGGCGCTTCGAGCGAGCCGCGCCCTCATTGCTTGACCGCGCCGGCGATCCCCTCTACGAAGTAGCGTTGCATGGCCAGGAAGATCAGGATGATCGGCATCAAGGCAATGGTGGCGGCCGCGGCCATGCCGCTCCAGTCAATGTAATACTCCCCGCGGAACGCGTACATGCCGACGGCCAGGGTACGCAGGTCGGGCCGCGAGAGGGTGAGCACCAGCGGCAGCAGGAAATCGTTCCACGAAGCGATGAAGTGCATGATGACGATCGTCGCCAGCACCGGCGTCGCCATCGGCAGCATCACCTGGAGGAAGACGCGCACGAATCCGGCGCCGTCCATCACCGCGGCTTCTTCCAGCTCGCGCGGCAGTTGGCTGAAGTAACCGGCGAAGAGCAGGATGTACAGCACGTGCGCGCCGCCGCTCTGCGCCAGGATCACGCCCCACAACGTATCGGCCAGCCCCAGCCGGTTGACCAGCTCGAACACCGGGATGATGGTGTAGCCGGTCGGGAGGAAGACCGTTGCCACGAACAGGCCCACGATGATGCGTTTGCCGGGGAAGGAATATCGCCCCAGCGCATAGCCGATCATCGAGGTGACCACCACGACCAAGAGCACGGACGACACCGTGACATAGACGCTGTTCATGAAGTATTGGCCGATGCGCGCCTGCTCCCACGCCCGCAGGTAGTTTTCCCATTGCGGCACGGCCGGGATCAGCCCCAGGCCGGCGAAGATCTCGGCGTTGGTCTTGAGCGACGCCGAGACCATCCACAGGAAGGGATAGATCCACAGCAGGCAGATCGGGATGAGGATGGCGCTGGTAATCGCCACGCGCAGCCCGGAGCCGCGCAGCCAACGCCGCGGCATGGCGCGCGGGGCCGCCAGCGGAGCGGATTGCGTCATAACGTTGTCCATCGGCAGCCTCCCTTAGTTTCCGGTCGTGCTCAGGCCCGAGCGGAAATCGCGCATCCGGCGCACGCCGAGCGCCTGAAGGATGGCGATGCCCATGATCGTCACGCCGAAGACGACCCCGGCCGCCGACGCATAGCCCAGCCGCGGGGTGCTGATGCCGCCCATCTCGCTGCCGAAGGCCGTGCGGTAGATGTAGATCTCCATCACCTCGGTCGAGAAGAAGGGCCCGCCGCCGGTCATCGTCTGCACCAGCGGGAAGACGTGCAGCGTGCCGACCGCGGTGATCAGGATGATGACGATGGCGAACGGCACGAGCAGCGGCAGGGTGATGTGGCGGAGCTGCGCCCACCAGCCGGCGCCGTCCACCCGCGCCGCCTCGTAGAGCTCCAGCGGGATGATCTGGAGCGCGGCCAACCAGTAGATCATCGGCTGGCCCAGCCACTTCCAGATCTCCACCGCGATCACCGTCCACAGCGCCACCTTGGGATCGCCGAGGAAATCAATCGGCGCGTGCACCAAGCCAAACAACAGCAGCGCCTTGTTCAGCGGCCCATTGAAGGGGCTGACCACGAACGTCATCATGATGCCGATGATGGCGGCGGTAGTCACGACAGGCAGGAAGAACATCGTGCGGAACACCGGCGCTGCCTTCAGCATTCGGTCGTTCAGGATGACGGCAATGAGCAGGGCCAGCGTCAGCTTGATCGGCATGCTGGTGAGCATGAACCGGAAGGAGCGGAAGAAGGCGTCCCAGAAGAACTTATCGTGGATGACTTCGATGTAGTTCGCCAGGCCGATAAAGGTCCGCTCGGCCGTGAAGCCGGACCACTGGAGGGTCGAGTAGTACCAGGACATCACGATGGGGTAGAACGTAAACATCGTCGCCAGGATCAGCCCGGGGGCCATGAAAAGATAGCACCAGCGGGCGTTCCAGATGCGACGGAGCAGGTTCGCCCTGTGCACGTTGGTGGGCGTTGCACGCAACATCTGGGTCGGCTGAGTATAGGTGACGGCCACGAATTGCCTCCGGCAAGCTACGACCTCGCTCCCTCGTCCCCTCGCGCCGCCCCGTCCCTGCCCTCTGGCCCCCCATTCCCCCAAATCTGGGGGGCCAGGGGGGCAGAGCGGGAGGCTGAACGAGAGGGGGCGAAGTGGAACACAGGAGCGAGATGAGACCGCGCCCGACTGACGGCTACAGCGCCTTGTAATCGGCCTCGGTATAGTCTTTGGTCGGGTCCCAGTTCTTGAAGACGTAGTCGTCCCGGCTGACCTTCGCGCCTTTATCTTGGGCGGCCTTGATGGCGCGATCCAGCTCCTTGTTCGCCCGGTCGGCCAGATCCTTGAACTGCTTCTTGACATCGGTGAGCTGGCCGGACATCAAGCCCTGGATCACCTCATTGAAGTTCGGCGTGATCGCCTTGAGCTCGAGGTTGACCTTGGCCACCTCGGGATTGCGGATCAGCGGATCGGGCCCCAGCTTGAACATCCCCTCCTGGAGCTTCAGCGCATTGAGCTCGCGCGGGTCGTCGCTGGCGGTCTCCAACGCCTGCGGGAAGAGGTGTGTGTCGGAGATGCCGCAGATCTTGTTCCAGGCATAGGCGCCTTCCAGCGTCGCGCGGTAATACAGGATGTCGGCCGCGATCTCCGGATTCTTGCTCTTGGCGTAGATCCACATCTCGGCGCCGGCATTGCTGCTGATGTGACGCGGGAAGATCTTCTTGGGGTCGAACACCGGCGTGTGCGCCGCGCCCCACTTGAAGGTCGGGTTGTCCTTCTTCCACTGGGGCAGGCACCAAAGGCCTTGCAGGATCATGCCGGCCGCGCCCTGGGCGATCTGCGCGCGGGCCTGCGGCGCATTGATCGAGAGGTAGCCGGGGAAGAAGCTGCCGTCCGCCTTGATCGCCAGCAGCAGCTCCATGGCGGCGATGTAGGCATCTTGCGTATAAGCATATTCGCCAGTGCGATAGTCGAGCTGGCCGATGCCGCTGGCAAACTCGGCGAGGCTTTGCACCACATCGCCCCATCGGTTGAGTTGGTTGCCGCCGATGATGACGCCGTAATACTTGCCGGCGCCCTGCTCGGTGATCTTTTTGGCGGCCGCGCGATAGTCTTCCCAACTGAACGGTTTGGCCAGCGGATCGAAGCCGGCCTTATCCATGTACTCCTGGTTGTACAGGAGCATGGTGCCGGTGCGCTTCGGCGTGACATGCGGCAGGCCGTAGGTCTTGCCGCCGAAGACGTTGATCCCCTCGATGAACGAGGCCGGCGGGAAGTTCTTCTTCAGCTCGGCCAGGTCGGGCACCAGGTCATCGAAGGCGCGCAGCCAGCCCTCGCTGTAGGCCTGCGCGCTGGTGATGCCCAGCGGAATGCTGAAGCAGTCGTGGAGGTTGCCGTTCTGGATGCCGAGCGGCACGATCTTGGCGATTTCGTTCCAGGGCAGGCCGTCGTACTGGCAGGTGATGTTGGGGTGGGCTTCCTGATATTTTTTGAAGAACTCTTTCCAGAAGACGGCTTTGGTGTCGCCGCTGTCCAGCCAGCGGAACGTGACTTTGTCGGTGGGCAGCTTGACGGTGGAAGCCTTGATGCAGATCTCGCCTTTCGGGCAGGCAGCCGGCGCGGCGGCCTTGGGCGCCGCCGTCGGCGGGACGGCGGTGGCGGCCGGCGCCGGCGTGGCAGGAACCGCCGTGGCGGCCGGCGCCGCGGGCGCCTTGGTCGGCGGGACGGCAGTGGCGGCGGGCGCAGGCGTCGGCGTAGGGCCGGCGCAGGCGGTGGCTGTGGCGGCCGCCGCAACGCCCAGAGACAGACGCAGGAACTGACGACGATCGAGGGACTTGCTCATGGGATCCTCCTTGATTGCGGATGCGAAACGGGCAGGTTCTATACCTCGTATTTTAGCACGGAGCGCCGCGTCGCGCGTGGCCGGATTGCGGCCCAAAACAGGCCGGAAAACGGCCAACCGTCGGGTTGCGTTTGCGCCTCGCTGCGGTACAATAGGATCGGACGATCCGATGAATCGAGACCAATTTCTGGATGCCCTGCGCATTGCGCTCAATCATCTCTACGACCCCGACGTCCTGCGCCGGAGTCCGCTTGCCGCGGCCCTCGGCGTCGCGGACCGCCTGGACACGCCGGCCGCGCTCCAGAAGATCCTGATCTCGGCCATCGAATCGTTGCGGCCCGCGCCGACCGCGCCGGCCAATCCCCAGGCGCAACGCTTCTATGACATCCTACTTTTTCGTTACATCCAGCAATCTACCCAGGAAGAGGTAGCGCTGCAACTGGCGATCAGCCCGCGCCAGCTTCGCCGCGAGCAGGCGGCCGCCATCGAGATGCTGGCGTGCGCGCTGGATGAACAGCGGTGCGCCATCGGTGTGCACGCTGACGCGCCGGCCGCCGTCGCAGCCGATGCGCCGGCCCCCGATGATCTGAGCTGGCTGCGGGAGCGGCCGCCGGACGCGGCGACCGACCTGGCCGCGACGTTGGACGGCGTGCTGGCGCTCCTCCGGCCGCTGGCCGCCGAGCGCAATATCGCGTTCGATCTGCGCCTGGCCGATGGATTGCCCGGCCTGGCCGTGCACCGCATGGCGCTGCGCCAGATGCTGCTCAGCCTGCTGGACGCGGCCGTTCAGGCGGCGACCGGACCGGTTGTCCTGGAGGCCACGACCACCGGGGGACAGGTCATGATCGAGGTGCGCTGTGCGACGGCGGCCGGGGCCGGCCCATTCGCCGGCGGTTCGTCGCTCGCCATCATCGGTCGGCTGGCGGATCTGAGCGGCGGCCGGTTGCACGTTACGACCGACGCGACCGGCTGCACGGCTGCGCTGATCCTCCCCGCCGCGGAGAGCGTGGCCGTGCTGGCGATTGACGACAACGCCGACCTGCTTCGCCTGTGGGAGCGCTACCTCGAGGGCACACGCTACCGCCTGGTCGCCGTGCGGGATCCGCTGGCGGCCTTCGACCTGATCGAGCGAGAGGCGATCCGGGCCATCCTGATGGATGTGATGATGCCCGACGTGGACGGCTGGGAGATGTTGGGCCGGCTGCGCGCGCACCCGGCCACCGCGAACATCCCCATCGTGATCTGCACGATCCTCGACCAGGAGCGGCTGGCCCTCTCCCTCGGCGCCAGCGGCTTCCTGCGCAAGCCGGTGACGCGCACGGCGCTGCTGAAGACACTGGCCGCGTTTGTGCCTTAGTTCGGCGTAGTCATGGCGAGAGCCGCTCCCGGCTGCTATCGGCGTTGGCTTTCCGGCGCCAACGCCGCGCTGATGGCCTGCATGCACGCGACCAGATCGCGCAGGCTCAGCCCACCGCTGCGGGCCACGGTCAGCGCTTCGCTGACGATCGGCGCGCCCAACGGATCGCGCGACGAGATCACCACGGTGGGAATGTCGCGGATCAATGGATCGCGGCGCATCTCCTCGAGCACCTGGAAGCCATCCATTTCCGGCATGATCAGATCGAGCAAGAGCGCATGCGGCCGGCGCTCTCGCAGCAGCTCCAGCGCCTGGCGGCCGCCGGATGCGCGCAGCACGCGATACGGCCGGTCGGCCGAGGCCAGCATCCGGGTAAAGAGCTGGAGCGCCTCCGGCTCATCGTCGGCGACCAGCACGTCGGTGATGTCGTCGCCCAGGCCGGCGAGGGTCTCCAGGAGGGTCTCGCGGGGGATCGGTTTGATGAGATAACGCCGCACCCCCAGCCGACGCGTGGCCTCGCTTTCGCCGGGCACACGACACGTCAACAGCGGCGTGCCGAAAGGCAACCGGGCCGCGGGCGGGATGTCGGCGTCGCCGGCCGTGTTGGCGATGAGCGCCTGCGCCGGCGAACGCGTCAACTCGGCCAGGGCCGCGTCGGCGTCGGCCACGGCGACGATCTCGCTGTCGGGCAGGTAGCGGCCGAGCAGGCGCGGCAGATTCCCCTCGGAGTCGAGCAGAACGTAGCGCGGCCGGACCGGCAGTCGCGGGGCCTTCGAGGGCCGCGGCCGCGCCTCGTGCACGGTGTAGTCGCTGATCCAGCGCTCGGCGGCCGCGGGCCGCGCCGCAGGAGGCGGCGGCTCCAACGGCAAGGTAAAGGTGAATACCGTCCCCGGTCCGGCCGTTTCATCCTCACGGGCCGTCGGCGCAGGGCTTGCGGCCCACATCTTGCCGTCGTGCATCTCCACGAAGCGCCGGCTGATCGTCAGGCCCAGGCCGCTGCCGCCGTAACGGCCGCGGATCGAGGCATCGAGCTGCTGGAACGGTTCGAACAAGCGCTCCAGGTCGGTTGGGGGGATGCCCGGCCCGGTGTCGGCGACCTGGATGATGGCCTGGCCGTCGGCCTGCGCGACGGTCAACGTCACGCCCCCGTGCTCGGTGAAGCGGCCGGCGTTGCTCAGCAGGTTCAATATCACCTGCCGGATGCGCAGGTCGTCGCAGAAGATGCGGAGCGGCTCATCGGGCGTCTCGACGCGCAGATAGAGGCGCTTCGACTCGTAGAGCGGCCGCACGGCGGCCACGGCCGCGGCAACGATCTCTTGCAGGATCGTCCAGCGTTTGCTCAGCGCCATCCGGCCGGCCTCGATCTGGCTCAGATCGAGCACGTCGTTGACCAGGCCGACCAGGTGTTGGCTGTTGCGCTGGATCGCCGCGATGTCGGCCAGCAGTTTGGGCGGCAGGGCGCCGCCGTAGACGTGCGGGGATTGGGTGATCACCTCGCAAAAGCCGATGATCATGTTGAGAGGGGTGCGCAGTTCGTGGGAGACGTTAGCGACGAACTCCTCCTTGACCCGCCGCGCTTCTTCGGCAACCTGATTGAGCGCCCGCATCCGGTCCGACATGCGGGCCAGCTCCCGGTTGGCGTGCATCAGGTCTTCCCGCACCTGCTCGAGCTCGGCGCGGTGTGCCAGCGCTTCCTCGGCCTTGGCGTTGGCCCGGCGATAGCTGTGGAGCGACCATTCGGCTACGGTCTGAAGCGAGCGCGTGCCCAGCCAGCCGAACAGCCCCAGAAGCGCGCCGCCTGCCATTACGGTGATGGTGTGCGCCGGCGGCCAGGAGGTTGCCAGGCGCGGAGCGATAAGGTCGGCGATCAGGATGGATAGCCCGATCTCCGCAGCCAGGGCGGCCGGCGCGCCCAACGTCAGCGCCGCCAACAGCGGCAGGAGCGTGAGGAGCAGGGCGTACTCCGCCTGGCCGATCACGGGCAGGTTCAGAAGGATCCCGGCCGTCAATCCCGCCAGCCAGAGCGCCAGCGCTAGCGTGCGGCTACGCGAGAGGAGGCGCAACGCGGCGGCGCTCGTCGTCAGCACGGCGGCGAAGGCCGGCAGGGTGGCGGCCCCCAGCCGGCCGGCATAGGTCACGCCGATGTAGAGCTGCCAGGCCGTCCAGAGCCCGGCAGCGGTATAGATGAACAGGCGGGCGGTATCGTGCGCCAATTGGCCCAACGTCTCCGCCAGCTCGGCATCGGATTGCGAGGAACGCAGCAAGCGGCGCCACATGGTCGGCTCTCCAGATGGAATGTTTCGGCCGCCAGGAGTTTATCACAGGGACGGCGTTTGGGGAAGCGCGTCGCACTGTTATGGTCGTGCGGCCATCGCCGACGGGAACCTGGCCCATGGCCCGAAGCCAGGCTCAACGCGTATCAGCCCCCGGCGAATCCACATTTGGAATTGCTAAACTGTCAGCACGGTTCCTTGACACGTCTGGGGATTCTGCTACAATAACGAGCGGTTGTTTGCATATCGAGATTGACCTGACAGGAGACAAGTACCATGATCAACAAGACCGTCGAAGCTGCGATCAACGAACAGATCAAGCACGAGTTTTATTCCGCCTATCTGTATCTCTCTATGTCGGCGTGGGCCGAGGCCAACAACCTGGCCGGCGCGGCGCATTGGCTCCGCGCGCAGGCCGGCGAGGAGCAGGGGCACGCCATGAAGTTCTATAACTACGTCGTCGAACAAGGCGGCCGCGTGTTGCTGGGGCCGATCGCCCAGCCGCCGGCCGAGTGGACCTCGCTGCTCGATCTCTTCCAGCAGGTGCTCGATCACGAGAAGAAGGTCACCGCGCTGATCACCAGGCTCTACGAGACCGCGCTGGCCGAGAAGGACTACGCGACGCAGATCTTGCTTCAGTGGTTCATCAACGAGCAGGTCGAGGAAGAGAAGAACGCCACCCAGATCATCGAGGCGATCAAGCTGGTCGGCAATTCGGGCACGGCGCTCTATATGGTGGATCGGCAGTTGGCCGCCCGCGCCTGATTCGTACACCGTCGGCGCGCATTTCCGCGGGGGCGGGGCCATCGCCAGATGGCCCCGCCCCCGTCGTGTTTTTGCCCCCGTGTCTGGCGGGCCGCGTCAATCCGACCTGGCCTTGCGCTTGCGCCGCTCCAACGCAATGCGCGCATAGCGAGCGTATTCCGAAGCCGGCCAGGTCTCCAGCACGGCGTTGAACTCGAGCGTGGCCTGCGCATCCAGCCCCTTTTTCAGCAGCGCCACTCCCAGGTTGTAATGACAGGCCGATTCGTGCTTGAGCCCCAGATAGCCGCTCGATGCCGCCGCCAACACCTCGCGCAGGGTCGCGATGGCCTCGTCCAGCGCGCCGCGGTGTACGGCCAACACGCCCTGATTCATGCGCACGATCAACCGGCCGGCTTCGTCGGGCCAGAGCCGGCCGGCCAGCCGGTAGATCCGCGCCGCCGCGTCCAGATTGCCGCGCCGCGCCAGCAGATTGCCCAGATCCACCAGCAGCCGCACGCGCACGGTGAAGATGTAAAGCAGCAGGAGGAAGAAGCCGGGGTTCAGGACGAAGCCGGTGAACGCCGTCACCCCCACGACCACAGCAATGATCGCGCACGCCTCGATGGCGAAACGGGCCGAGATGCCCTCCTGGCGCAAGAGCATCAGGCCGCCGAAGACGAGCACGTACAACAGGCCCAGCAGGGCCAGCAGAAGCGGCGGAGATATAGTGAAATCCATGGAGATCCCCTTTTTTAGATTTCTTGCTCGCAGGGGGCCTGCGCCCCATATACATCAAGCCAGGCTTTGGGACTGCTTCCAGCCGATTTGCCCGCCCCCTGGCCTGTCGGCCAGGACAGGCTGGCTACGCCACGCGGGCCAGGGTGACCGGCGCCGTCGGCTTGCAAGCATTGTCTTGGATGGCCACACGAAGGTTACCCTGAACAGTTGCAGGTTATTCACAGGCCAAAGTGCTCGCGGTAGCGATTGTACAGATGCCGCGCCTGAAGGTAGGCCGAGTTCGGGCTCATGAAGTGCGAAAACTCGAAGGTGATCGCCTTCTCCACGCCGACCTGTTCGGCCGCATTGAGCTTGAGCAGCAGCTTCTCCCACTTGATCGGCAGGAACTTGATCGGCATATCGCGGTCGAACGTCTCGCTGTTCGTCCAACAGCGCAGGCCATGCCGGTCGGCCAGCTTCTTGTTGACGGCCAGGAAGTCGGGCAGCTCGCTGAACTCGACGTGGCCATCCTGGAACGCGACGATGTCCACCGCGCCGGCGATGCCCGCCAGCACCTCGTCCCATTCCTGTTCGTGCTGCGCCAACGTGATGCCTTCTTCTTTGTGGATCTGCGCGCTGAACGCACTGACCGCTTTGATTCCCTCCATCCACGGCGAGATCAGCACGGGCAACCCGCCGGAGAGCGCCTTGCAGTGCCGGCCCATCGTGGCGTACAGTTCGATGATGGACCAGGTGCGCCGGCTCACCTCTTGGGTCAGATACCAGCCCCGAAACGCCCGGCGGCCGCCGTATCTGGCCCACGCTTCGTCCACGACTGCCCGGTTGAGGTCAATCTCGCGGTCGAACTCCCCCTGATGCCAGTAGCGCCCCGAGTCGTAAGTGCCGAAGTAGAAGGCCATGTCGTACTTCTCGGCCAGGGTCAGGAACAGATCCACCAGATCGAGCGGCGGCCGGTAGCAGCCCTCGCGCTCGATGAGGACCGCGGAAGGATAGGTCAACCACCGCCTGTAGCCGCAGCGGATCAGGATGACCGTGTCTATGCCGATCGCCCGCATTGCCGCGAAGTCGGCATCCCATTCGGCCGGTCCCCAGTTTTGATGGGGGATGTCGTGCGAGATCTCGTCGAGAAAGGTGCCGGTCAGTCGCATGGGAACTCCGATCAGTCGAGCTGAATTCTACACGCCTATTTTACCACAGTCGCAAGGCCACCGTCATCCTGCAAATCGAAATTTGACAGCGCAAACAAGATCGTATACAATATAGATGAAAACGATACCATGACCATGTGGTCGTGGTCATCGTTGCTCCGCCGCAGGAAACCGCCTCAACCGCACCAGGGGAGGGATGCGTGGCCACCATCACTGATGTGGCAAAGCGCGCCGGCGTGTCGCCGGTTACCGTCTCACGGGTCATCAACAACGCATCGAACGTGATGCCGGAAACCCGCGCGCGCGTCCTGGCGGCGATCCACGACCTGGGCTATGTGCCCAACGTGGCCGCGCGCAGCCTGCGCTCCAAGCGCATGCACTCGCTGGCGCTGATCCTGCCGGACATCACCAACAGCTTTTGGACCACCGTGGCGCGCGGGGTGGAAGACGCGGCGCAAGCCCGCGGCCACGCGGTCCTCCTCTGCAACACCGACGAGAATCTGGCCAAACAGGCCGGCTACCTGAGGCTGGTGGCCAGCCAGCGGGTAGACGGCGTGATCATCGCGCCCTGCGACGACGATCCCGAGCACGTAGCCCCTCTGCGCGAGCGCGCCATGCCCACCGTGGTGATAGACCGCATGGTGACCGGCTGGGATGTGGATCGGGTGCGCGGGGATTCCCTGGCGGGCGCGTATGCGCTGGTGCGCCACCTGATCTCGCTGGGGCATGTGCGCATCGCCATGATTTCGGGGCCGTGCGGCACCTCCACGGCCGATGAACGCGTTCTCGGTTATCGCATGGCCCTGGCCGAGGCCGGCCTGCCGGTAGATGAGCGGCTGATCCGCCGCGGGGAATTCCGGATCAGCTCCGGCGAGCAGATGACCCGCGCGATCTTCCAGGAGGGGTTGCGGCCCACCGCGATCTTTGCGGCCAACAACGCGCTGGCCATGGGCGCGATCGACGCGGCCGGCGAGCTCGGCCTGCGGATCCCGCAAGACCTGGCGCTGGTCTGCTTCGACGACCTGGCCAACAGCTCGCGGCTTTTCCCCTTCTTGACGGTCGCGGTGCAGCCCGCCTACGAGATCGGCCTGAAGGCAGCCCAGCTCCTCCTCGGCCGGCTCGAAGGGCGGGTGGCCGATCCCCCGCGCGAGTTTGTCCTGCCGACCCGGATGATCGTGCGCTATTCCTGCGGCGTCCGGCTCAAGGAGGGCACAGGGCCCGGCTTGAGCCTGCCGTTACCCGTTCGAGTGGATGAACAAAGCATCCCCATCCCGCCGGTTGCCGGCCCGGCGCATCTTGCTAACCCGGAAAGGAGGTGATGCGCGCCCGTTGCCTCGTCTAACGCCTGCGGAACGAACGACTGATATTTGTCCTGCACATTGAATCTATGAATTTACAGGAGGAGACACCATGCGATCCAGGTTCCTGACCCTTGTCGGATTGCTCGTCCTTCTTTCCATGCTGGTGAGCGCGTGCGCCGCGCCGACGCCACAGGTCGTCAAGGAGACCGTGGTGGTCGAAAAGGAAAAGAAGGTCGAGGTCGTGCAGACCCAAGTCGTCGAAAAGCCGGTCGAAAAGATCGTCGAGAAAAAGGTCGAGGTGGTCGTCACGCCGACGCCGCCCGCCAAGCCCTTCGAGGGGGTCACGGTCAACATCCTGACCTTCACCGGGCCGCAGATCGCCGAGCCGCTTCAGCGCCGCGGCCCCGACTTCACCAAGTTGACCGGCGCCAAGATCAACGTCGTCGTCGTTCCGTTCAGCGATCTTTACCAGAAGATCCTGACCGATTTCGCAACCAAGACCAACGCGTATGACGCCATCGTCTTCGCGCCGCAGTGGATGGTGGACTACATCGTGCCGGGCTATCTGGAGGACCTGACCCCGCGGGTCAAGGCCGACAAGGATATCCAGTGGGAAGACATCGCGCCCTTCTTCCGCGACTTCAGCGCCACCTACCAGGGCAAGATCTACACCATCCCGCTGGACGGCGACTTCCAGATGGTCTACTATCGCACCGACCTGTTGGAGCAGGCCGGGCTGAAGCCGCCGGAGACGTGGGACGACTATCTCAACATCGCCAAGACGTTCCACGGCAAGGACCTGAACGGCGACGGCACGCCCGACTACGGCTCCTGCATCTCCAAGAAGCGCGGCGCGCAGGCCTACTGGATGGTCTGGTCGGTAGCCGCCGGCTTCCTGCAGGCCAAGGGCACCGGCGAAGGCAGCTTCTTCGACCTGGAGACCTTCAAGCCCTTGACGAACAACGAGGCGTTCGCGGCCGCGCTGGACGTCTACAAGGAGACGACCAAGTACGGGCCGCCGGATGAACTGAACCTGGATGTGGGCGACACCCGCAGCCTCTTCACCGCGGGCCGCTGCGCGCTCTCGCTCGACTGGGGCGACATCGGCACGCTGGCGATCGATCCGCAGACCTCGAAGGTGAAGGACAAGACCGGCGCGGTCATCCTGCCCGGCACGCCGAAGGTGCTGGATCGCAAGACCGGCAAGCTGGTGGCGTGCGATAAGACCACCTGCCCGCATGCGATCAACGGCATCAACCATGCGCCGTTCGCGGCCTACGGCGGCTGGTCGGGCGCGATCAACGCCAACGCCAAGCCCAAGACTAAGGACGCGGCCTACGCGTTCCTGTCCTACATGAGCCAGCCGGCGCAGTCGAACGTGGACGTGACGATCGGCAAGACGGGGTTCAACCCCTATCGCACGTCGCAGTTCCTCAACCGCGAGCTGTGGGTAAAGGCGGGCATGAGCCCGGCCGCGGCCGCCAACTACCTGGGCGCCATCGAGGCGAGCCTGGCCAGCCCCAACATGGTGCTCGACCTGCGCATCCCGCAGAACCAGCGCTACCAGCAGGTGGTGCTCGACAAGGCCATCAGCCAGTTCCTGGCCGGCGAGATCACGCGCGATCAGTGCATGAAGCAGATCACCGACGGCTGGGAGGAGATCACCAACGAGCTGGGCCGCGACAAGCAGAAGGCCGCCTATCTGGGTAGCCTGGGCGTGCAGAAGTAACCCGGTGCAGCGGGGCGGTTCGCGGGTCCGGGGGCGCGGGCAACCCATCGGGCCGCGAACCGCTTCCAGGTGACGTGTCTGGCGCCCGTCGGGCGCCAGACACTTACAGAGAAGATGTCGTGTTCGGCCTCATAATAGCGCCGGACACATCGAGGAGGTGGCTCATGGATCGCTTGAGGGCACAGCTCGACCGTTGGGCCGGCAATGCTTTCCTGTGGCCGGCCGTGGTGGTCGTCCTGTTTCTGTCCATCTTTCCTCTGGTCCTGTCGCTCTACCTGTCTCTGGTGCGGCTTCAGTTCGTTCCCGGCGGCTTTCAGCTCACCTTCATCGGGCTCAGCAATTATCGCAAGCTTTTCCTGGGGAGCGAACAGGTCCACTTTCTCGGGCTGGCGGGGCGCACGACCATGCTCGGCTGGTTGGTCTTCGGCCTGGGCGTGGGATTGCTGGCCTGGACATTGATCGGCTATCTGCGGGCGGGCAACGTCTCGGCCGGCGGGCTGATCGGCCGGGGGTTGGCCGTGTTGATCGGCGCGCTGATCCTGTTGATGCTGGTGCGCACGCTGGCGCCGGGCGGTCGGCCGGGCACGATCACGGTCACGCTGATCTACGTGTTCGTAGACCTGACGATCCAGTACCTGTTGGGGCTGGGATTGGCGCTCTTGTGCACGCAACGGTTGCCGGGTCGGCGCTTCTTTCGGGTCGTCTTCCTGTTGCCGATGATGATCACGCCGGTCGGCGTGGCGTACATGTTCCGCATGTTGGCCGATACGACGAAGGGGCCCTTCAAGCCGATCTGGGGCGCGCTGGGCCTGTACAACACGTCGTGGGTGAACGATCCATGGGGCGCGCGGGCGGCCGTGATGATCGGCGACATCTGGCAATGGACGCCGTTCATGTTCATCGTGTTGTTGGCCGCGCTCGAGGGCCAATCGGTCGAACAGGTGGAAGCCGCGACGGTGGACGGCGCCAACTCGTGGGAGATCTTCCGCCACATCACCCTGCCCGAGATCCTGCCCGTCAGCACGACGTTGATCCTGATCCGCATGATCGAGGCGTTCAAGATCGTGGATCTGCCCAACGTGCTCACCAACGGCGGCCCGGGCACGGCCACCGAATCGCTCACCTTGCAGGCGTACATCAACTGGCGCACGTTGGACCTGGGCGGCGCGACCGCGGTCGCCTATGTGCTCCTGTTCCTGGTCACGTTCCTGGCGATGGTGTTGGTCAACGTGGTCCGGCGTCGCGTGGTGGAGGCATGATGAACGCGTTTCTGAGGCTGTTCCGTCGGCGGTCCCTCTTTCGGCCGTCTCCCCTTCAGATGGCTGTTTCCTATGCGATCCTGATCGGCTGGGCGTTCGTGGTGCTCTTCCCCATCTATTGGCTGGTGATCACCTCGGTCAAGCTGCCGATCCACGTCAACGACGGCCCGGTCTATCTGCCGTTCGTGGACTTTCAGCCCTCGCTGCACGCCTGGGAATACATCCTGGTCGGCGACCTCAAGAACGACACGTTTCGCCCCTACGCCAACACGGTGATCGTCGGTTCGATCAGCGCGACGCTGGCCCTGGTGCTGGGCACGATGGCGGCCTACGGCTTGATGCGTTTCCGGTATCGGCCGCGGCTGGGGGCCATCCTGTCGTTCGTCGGCTGTCTGGTGCTGGCGTTCATCGCCGGTTCGTCGGGCGTTCCCTGGTCGCTGGCCATCATCGCGGCCCTGGCGCTCTTCGTGCTGATCGTCCAGACCATCGGCCGGCGTTTCCAGAAGTCGCTGGGCAATTCCGACATCGCCTTCTGGTTGATCTCGCAGCGCATCCTGCCGCCGGTTGCCGTGGTGATTCCGATCTACGTGTTGTATCAGCAATTCAAGCTCCTGGACACCCACATCGGGCTGATCATCGCCTATGTGGGCGCCAATCTGCCGATCGTGGTCTGGTTGATGCGCGACTATTTCCAGACGATCCCGATCGAGCTGGAGGAGTGCGCGGCGATCGACGGCGCGTCGCGCTATCGCACCTTTCTGTCCATCGTGTTGCCGTTGGCCGTGCCCGGGCTGGTGGCCACCTTCCTGTTCGTCCTGGTCTTTGCCTGGAACGAATACCTGTTGGCGCTGTTTCTTTCGAGCGCCCGGGCCCAGACGATGCCGTTGACCGTGGCCGCACAGAACGCCACCCGCGGCCCGCAATGGTGGTACATGTCTGTGTTGATCATCCTGATGATCACGCCGGTCATCATCATGGCGATCCTGTTGGAGCGCTACATCGCGCGCGGGTTGCTGGTCGGCGCGATCAAGGGATGACGCCGGCCGTTGCCGTTCGATGTTGACGGCGGATAT